>JALAGS010000027.1 GCA_022712315.1 Sphingobacterium sp.
ATAAGAGTGCATATAATTTAAACAACATTATATATTTAAACAACAGTAAAAAACTAAAAATTAGAAAAATGGCAAACGCACCTAAAACTGCTGCAAAACAAGAGAGCAACAACGGAGGATCTTTCTTTGCTCAAGCTGCAATCATCATCTGTTTCATCGTGGGTTTCTGTGTATGGAAATTTGTGATGGGTAATCCAACTAACTTCGTTGACAACAATCCTGAAAATGCTCCAAATCCAGGTAACTACTTAGGAATGGTTTACCATGCTGGGGCTATTGTACCTGTTTTGCTTGGTTTATTCTTAATGGTATGGGTTTTCTCAGTAGAACGTTTAATCGTTATCAACAAAGCATCTGGAACTGGAAACGTTGGAAACTTTGTTAGAAAAATCCAAACGTTGATTAATGGTGGAAACATCGATTCAGCTATCGCTGAGTGTGACAAACAAAAAGGTTCAGTAGCAAACGTAGTAAAAGCTGGTTTATTGAAATACAAATCAGTATCTGCAGATCCTGAAGTAAACACTGAAAAAGCTACTATTGCAATTCAAAAAGAAATTGAAGAAACTACAGCATTGGAAATGCCAATGTTAGAGAAAAACTTAAACGTTATCGCTACATTAGTTTCTATCGGTACATTATGTGGTCTATTAGGTACAGTAACAGGTATGATCAAAGCGTTCTCGGCATTGGCAACAGGTGGTGCTCCAGATTCAGCTAAATTGGCAAACGGTATTTCTGAGGCCTTGATCAATACAGCAACTGGTATCGCGACTTCAACTTTCGCTATCGTATTGTATAACATCTTTACTGCAAAAATCGATAAATTAACTTACTCTATCGACGAAGCTGGTTTCTCAATCGTACAAACATACGCTGCGAACCACAAATAAGAACTATGGTGAAAATTTTTGATTTTATTTTATGGAAATCAAAAATCAAAAGCATCATAGATTAGAAGATTGAGTTTTTAATTTAAAAGGAAGAATTTAAAATGGGTAAAGCAAAAGTAAAAAGAGCCAGTACGTCGATCGACATGACAGCGATGTGTGACGTATCGTTCTTACTGCTTACGTTCTTCGTCTTAACGGCGACAGCGCGCCAACCGGAAGCATTGACGGTGGATACCCCAGCATCGACTACGAAAGATAAGTTACCTGATTCAAATGTAGGTATGATCACAATAGGCGATCAAGGTAAAGTTTTCTTCGGTACGACTGATCAACAGGTTCGTGTAAAAGCACTAGAAAGAATGTCAGCAAAATATGGCGTTGGCTTTTCACAAGAAGATTATGATCGTTTCAAATTGATGGAAAACTTCGGTGTACCAATGTCTAAGTTAAAAGCATTGTTGGCCTTGGATGGAAGTAAGCGTACAGAAAAAGGTGTGCAAACTGGTATCCCAATTGATAGTACAGAAAATACTTCAAATGAGTTGTATTACTGGGTTCAAAATACCCGTCTTGCAGCTGAGGAAGTAAATAAGGAAAAAGAGGCCGCGGATAAAAATTTCGTGCATCCTGGACCTTTAAAAATGGCTATCAAAGCAGATGCGAATGAGAAATATCCTTCGGTTAATTTAGTTATTGAAACATTGCGTAATCAAAAGCAAAACAAGTTTAGTTTCATAACAGGCATGCGTGCTGAGGAGAAATAATTGACGATTTAATAAGAACAAACAATGGCAGAATTAAATCAGGATAGCGGTAAAAAAGGCAAAGGCGGGAAAGTAAGATCCAAGAAAAATGGTGGTAAGGTCGATCTTACAGCCATGGTGGATCTGGCGTTCTTGTTGATTACCTTCTTCATGTTGACCACGTCCTTAAATAAACCGCAGGCAATGGATGTGGCTATGCCAGACAAAAATAAAATTAAAGAAGAACAAAAAGATGAATTGCTTACGGCAGATAATCGTTCCCTGACAATTTTATTGGGTTCTGACAATAAAGTCTCTTGGGTATATGGTCAAGTAGCTAATCCGATCGAAGGTCCTACTGTTGCTGGTTATGGCGCAGATGGGATTCGTAAGGTCTTGATGGAAAAAAAGGCTTATGTACCTCGCGTTTCAGGCGGTAAAGACATGATTGTAATCATACGTCCTAGTGAAAAATGTACACAACGTAATCTGGTTGATATTCTTGATGAGATGAAAATTGTAGACGTGAAACGCTATATGATCGGAAAGATTACACCAGAGGAAGTCGAAGTGTTAAAACGTGACAATATCTATAATGATTAGTTATTAGATTGACACAAAAAACTAAAATAAAATGATAGGGTCAAAATTAGATATTTTTAAGAAAGAATGGCTTGACGTCGTTTTTCAAGGCCGCAATAAGGAGTATGGAGCTTATGAGCTCCGTAAGCTTGCGCCTAAAGCGACTAATAGAGGGCTGCTTGTCGTTATCGGCTTTGTAGTGCTTGCAAGTCTTCTTCGTCTTTTCGGCGATAAAATTTTTCCGAAAAAGCCTGTTGAAGCACCTCCAGCGGTAACTGAGGTTACTTTGGAAGACCTTGAAGAAATCAAGCCACCAGAACCACCAGAAGAGGAGCCTCTTCCGCAAGAACCGGAAGAAAAACCTCAACAAGTGGCAATGGATGTACCAAAAGAGGATTTGGTTCGTTTTCCGGAGCCTAAAGTAGCACCTGCAAACAAAGTTGTGGAAGAAGTTGCTTCTCAGGAAGAGTTGAAAGATCCAAATAAAACTCCGGCGCGTATTACCTTGAAAGGTAGTCCGACAGGTACTTCTGTTGCACGTGGAGAATTTGGTTCGAAGAAACAAGATGGTGCGATCACTGGAGCAAAAAAAGGAGATCCCAATGGTAATGGAGATGAAATTCTTCCGTTTAATGCCATTGAGGTTCAGCCAACTCCAATCGGTGGTATGCAGGCATTTATGTCTTGGATTGCTTCAAACTATGAGTATCCGGCTGCCGCAACAGAAAACGGTGTAAATGGTGTTGTTGAAGTTTCCTTCGTTGTAGAAAAAGATGGTAGCTTAACAGACATCAATATCAAACGTGATTTGAAATATGGTACTGGTGATGCAGCTGTAAGGTTGCTTAAGAAAGCGAAGAAATGGAAACCAGGTATTCAAAATGGTCGTCCAGTTCGTGTAGCCTACACTTTACCAATTCGATTGAACCTTCAAAATTAGAATGACAAATTTTAATTCGAATAACAGTTCAAATTATAGACAGAAATCGCCTCTGAAGCGGTTTCTGTCTATTTTAGGACTTTTTATGTTTGGCTTTTATTTTGTTTTGGGCCTATTGATTATTTTTTGGGATAATTTTCCCATTGAGATCAATCCAACTTACAAAACAATTTTTGGTGTCGTATTGATTCTGTATTCTTTTATGCGGTTTGTACGGCTTTGGCAAAATAACTTCAATTAATCGCCTCTTTCTTTTAACTACAGCCAAACTCTCTCTTCAAAAGTTAAACTATTCTTTATTTAAACTGTCTTATTTTATGATGTATCGTATGAGAAAATATAAAATGGTTCTTGTGATGCTGGGCATCTGTATGGGAGTGTTTGTTTCCTGCAAAAATAAAACGAAGAGTACAAAGGAAGGCGAGGATATTCTGACGGGTAAACTTCCGGTGATCGTGGATCAGACTTTGTTGCCCATTATTCAGGAATCTGCAGATGTTTTTGAAAGTTCTTATCCAAATTCGAGTTTGGAACTGATGGCTAGACCGGAGATTAGAGCGGTGAATGCTTTGCTCGCTGATTCGGCTTATGTGGTTGTGTTGACTAGAAAGTTGACGAACGAGGAAGATAGCTACTTTAAAAAACGGGGTATTCAGCCTAAGATATTTCAAATGGCTTCGGATGCCGTTGTGTTGATCAATAATCGCAACAGTGCGGATACTATAATGCCACAAAAAGACGTTAAGTCTTTGTTGGAAGGTAATTTAGCCGGACAACGTTTGATTTTTGATAATGCGAATTCAAGTACACTGCGCTATTTGAAAGACTATTTCAAATTGAACAAAATTGATCCGAAAGCTGTTTCTGCAATGCAGGACAGTGAAGATGTCATGAAATATGTCAGTGAGAATGCGAATACTGTGGGTGTTATCGGTTACAATTGGTATTTAAAGGCTATAGAAAAAAATTCGAATTTATTGGATAAAATTCGTACATTGAGCATCGAAAGTGCTGGTAAGGAGGGTGAAAAGGCAAGTTTTTACAGACCATCCCAATCGACTATCGCTGACGGCTTATATCCTTTTGTAAGACCTGTCTACATTATGAACTATCAGCCGAATATGGGCTTAGGTTTGGGCTTTAGTGCTTTTTTGACAGGAGATCGCGGGCAACGTATTGTATTGAAGGCTGGATTGGTTCCTGCTACAATGCCTGGGCGTGAAATCATTATTAGAGATGAAAGTTATATTAAATAGATAATAAATAGTACAAAAATAGATTATGACAAACAGCAAATTATTATTTAGTCTTTTATTGGCCGGATCTGTGGGCACAGTAAGTGCACAAAGTTTGAAAGATGCTAGAGCAGCCATCGAGGCTGAAAATTATGGTAAAGCGAAAACTATCCTTCAACAGTTAGTGACTAAGCAGCCTAAGAATGGAGATAATTATTTCTATTTGGGTCAAATTTATTTGGTAAACGACAGAGCGGATTCTGCCGCTGCGATTTTCAACCAAGGTTTGGCTGCTGATCCAAAGGCTACAATCAACAATGTAGGCTTGGGTTATGTTGACTTAATGAAAAAAGATAAAGCGAGCGCTGAATCTAAATTCGCTTTGGCAACTGCAAAATTAGGTAAGAAAGATTACGAGCCATTATTGGAAATCGGTCGTGCATATATTCATGCACCTGAGCCGGATTATGCAAAGGCATTGGAGTACCTGACTCAGGCTAAAGAGAAAAACAAAAAAGATGTTGCTATCCCTATCGCTTTAGGAGATGCGTACCGCGGCTTGAAAGAAGGTTCGTTGGCTTATACAAGCTATGGTGATGCGACAGATATCGATCCAAATTCGGTACAAGCGAAAGTTGGACAGGCGGTGATTGTACGTGGAGCACAGGCATTCGATGAGGCTATTACACAATTAGAAGCTATTGCCACTGAAACACCAACGTATGCCCCTACTTACCGTGAGTTAGCTGAAACATACAATCAATGGTCAAGACTTCCAGGTACTTCTGACGAGAAATATGTGGAATTGAATAAAAAAGGTGTTGAGCAATACAAAAAATATCTTGAGGTAGCAGGTGATAATTCCTTGGAGGCTAAAATCCGTTATGCCGATTTCTTGGTATACGCGCGTCAATATGACGATTTGAAGGTAGTTTCTGAAGAATTAGCTCAAAATCCGTCTGTAGATCCAAAAATCTATCGTTATTTGGGTTATATCGCATTCCAAAAAGCAAAGGATTATCCTAAAGCGCTTGAATACTTGAATCAGATGTTCAGCAAAATGGAGAAGGATCGTGTAATTCCTTTGGATTATATGTATCTAGGTATGTCTGAAATTGCTGCAAATAGTCCAAAACCAGCTGCGGCAGGTGCAGATAGCACGGCTACTGCGGCTCCGGTATTGACTGCTGAAAATACAGCCAATATTCAAAAGGGTATTGCTGATATTAAGAAAGCAATTGATTTGGACAAAGAATTGTTAGGAGAAACAGCAGAGCTTGCTTTTGCTAAATATCAAGAACAAGAATTGCAGACAGCTGCCTCTTTATTCGAACTGGTTGCTTCTTACAAAGACAACAAAACGTATTTGTTTGACGCAAATTACTATGCGGGAGAAGCCTATTATCAAATTGGCGCTAAAGAAGATGCTGCTAGTAAGAATGAAGAACAGGTTGTAGTTAACCAGGACTTAAGAAACAAAGCAATTGCTGATTTGCAAAAAGCACAGACTTTCTTAGCTGTTATTGAAACGACAGACAATAAAGAAGCGCAAGATAAATATTTAATCAATGCACTTTATTACAAAGCTTTTGCAGCATTAACTGCAGATAATTTGGAACAACCGAAAGGTGATTTCGTAGCGCCATTCCAAAAATTGATCGAAACAATTAATCAACGGGGTGCACAAGAGAAGAATAAAAACTATTTGATTGATGCAAATACATATATTGGTCTTTACTATTACGTGAAGCAAGATCTTCCTAAAGCGAAAGAAAGCTTCCAGAAAGTATTAGCTATAGATCCAGCAAATGAAGCTGTTAAAGGTTATTTGGAAGGCTTAAAATAAGCTTAAGTAAAATCATTCTAAATTAGGCGTAGATAGTAATATCTACGCCTTTTTTGTTTTGTTTTTTACCTTGGAATCTCTATATTTAAAGACAGTTACCAATATAAATTTTAATTGAGATGGAGCAAGCCAATAGTATGCCGATAGACTACTTGCCTATGTTAATACAGCTTTTAGTAGCTGTAGGATTTGGGGTAGGTACCATAATTATTACACATCTTATCGGGCCAAAAGTCCGCACAGAAAACAAGCTTGGAGCTTTTGAATCAGGTATTGAAGTTGTCGGAAATGCCAGACAGCCATTTTCAATCAAATATTTTTTGGTTGCTATCCTATTTGTCATATTTGATGTTGAGGTCATATTCATGTATCCATGGGCTGTCAACTTTCGGGAAATGGGGCTGCAAGGCTTGATCGAGATGTTTATTTTCATGGGACTGCTCTTGTTGGGCTTTATCTATGTTATTAAGAAGAAAGCCTTGAATTGGGACTAAACGTTCCATCAGTGGTTGATCCTTTGGATCAAGGATACTTAAACCTTTATAAATCGACTTTTCATGAGTGATATAAAATTGGCAGAGGCTCCTCCGGGAGTAGAGGGCGCAGGTTTTTTTGCGACGAGTTTGGATAAAGCCATCGGGTTGGCCCGTGCCAATTCATTATGGCCTCTACCTTTCGCGACATCTTGTTGTGGTATTGAATTTATGGCAACAATGGGGTCTACTTACGATTTGGCAAGATTCGGTGCCGAACGTCCTAGTTTTTCACCGCGTCAGGCAGATATGTTATTAGTGATGGGGACCATTGCCAAGAAAATGGCACCGGTGCTTAAGCAGGTGTATGTGCAAATGGCCGAGCCACGTTGGGTTATCGCGGTCGGGGCTTGTGCATCCAGTGGAGGGATTTTTGATACCTATTCCGTTTTACAGGGAATCGACGAAATCATACCGGTAGATGTTTATGTGCCGGGGTGTCCCCCTCGTCCAGAAGCAATTTTAGATGGTGTATTGCGCTTGCAGGATATCGTGAAGAATGAATCGTTGAACCGAAGAAATACACCAGAATACAAGGCTTTGCTTGAAAAGTACGGTATACATACAAATAAATAGATGATGGAAAACAGTTTTTTATTGGATAAGCTCCAGGGAAATTTTCCGGCAGGGATTATCGAAGTCCAGGATGCTCACAATCTATTGACGGTGGTTGTTGAGCAAGAAGATCTGATCGATGTGCTTCGTTTCTTGAAATCGAATAACGAATTGCAATTTATCCATCTAACGGATATTACGGCGGTACATTATCCGCATTTAGAAAAAGAGTTTGCTGTAGTTTATCATATTCACAGTCTCGTTCATAATATCCGGATCCGGGTGAAAGTCTTTCTGCATGGTCCGAATCCTGAAATTCCGACTGCAACGGTTGTTTGGAAAGGCGCGAACTGGATGGAGCGTGAAACCTTTGATTTTTTTGGTGTTAATTTTATTGGACATCCCGATTTGAGACGGATTTTGAATGTGGATGATATGGAGGTGTTTCCCATGCGCAAGGAGTATCCGCTGGAAGATCCGAATCGCGTAGATAAGAAAGATTTGTATTTCGGCCGTTAATTTATACGATATGAGCGAATTTATAAGCAAGATAACAGCTAATCAACCCGTCTTCGAGGATAATGACCCACAGGACGAGCTGATTACCCTAAATATTGGCCCGACGCATCCAGCTACACATGGTGTATTTCAAAACGTCGTGCAGATCGATGGCGAACGTATTGTAAGCGGTGTGTCTACAATCGGTTATATTCACCGTGCATTCGAGAAGATCGCTGAACATCGACCTTTTTACCAGATCACGCCTTTGACGGATCGTTTGAATTACTGTTCGGCTCCGATCAATAATATGGGCTGGCACATGACCGTTGAAAAGCTGCTCAAGATTGAGATTCCTAAACGTGTACAATATATGCGCGTTATTGTTATGGAACTTGCCCGAATAGCAGATCATATTATTTGTAATGGAATTTTGGGTGTGGATACGGGAGCCTTTTCGGGCTTTTTGTACGTCATGCAGGAGCGTGAATTTATCTATGAGATCTTTGAAGAAATCTGTGGGGCACGTTTAACAACTAATATTGGTCGTATTGGTGGGTTCGAGCGGGATTTCAATGCAATAGCCTTTGAAAAAATACGGGAATTCCTTAAACGTTATCCGCCGGTATTGCGGGAGTTCGAAGATATGTTTGTTCGCAACCGCATTTTTATTGAGCGGACTTCCGGTGTTGCTGCTGTCACAGCGGAAGATGCATTGGATTACAGCTGGTCTGGTCCTATCTTGCGGGCTGCTGGTGTAGATTATGATGTGCGCGTTCAGAACCCTTATTGTTCTTACGAAGAATTTGATTTCGATGTGCCAGTAGGTACAACAGGTGATGTCTATGATCGCTTTATGGTTCGGAATGCTGAAATGTGGCAATCGCTTCGGATTATCGAACAGGCCTTGGATAAGATTGAGAAAGAACCCAAAGGAGTTTTCCATGCGGAGGTGCCCGATTTCTATTTGCCTCCAAAAGAACAGGTGTATACGAATATGGAAGCTTTAATCTATCACTTTAAAATTGTGATGGGTGAGGTGGATACACCAAAGGCAGAAGTCTATCATGCCGTAGAAGGAGCGAATGGTGAACTTGGTTTTTATCTGATCCATGATGGTGGGCGTTCACCTTATCGCCTGCATTTTAGAAGGCCTTCGTTTGTCAATTATCAGATGTTTGCGCCCATGAGTGCTGGAATGCTGATTTCTGATGCCATTATAAATATGAGTAGTCTTAACGTTATAGCCGGAGAATTAGATGCTTAGTGTAAAACAACATAATGAAAATGTAACGTTCTCTCCAGAGTTGCTGACCAAGTTTGGAGAAGTAGTAAGCCGTTATCCCGAAGGGAAGCAGAAATCTGGGTTATTGCCCATTTTACATTTGGTTCAAGCAGAATATGGCTGGGTAAGTGCGGATGCGATGGACAAAGTTGCTGTTTACCTGAATATATTACCGATTGAAGTGTATGAGGTTGCGACATTTTATACGATGTTCCTGCTTCAGCCGAAAGGAAAATATGTGTTAGAGATTTGTCGTACAGGTCCTTGTTGTTTGGTTGGTGCAGAACGTATTATGGGACATTTAGAACAAAAGCTAGGCGTAAAAGAAGGCGAAGTCACATCAGATGGACTTTTTTCGTGGCGCGGTGTGGAATGTTTGGCGGCCTGCGGTTTTGGACCGGTCTTACAGATTGGACCTGAATATACCTTCTATGAGAATCTGACAGAGGATAAAGTCGACAAATTGATTGATAATTTAAAAGCTAAAACAGAATAAATATGGCACGTAAACTTTTGTTGACTCATATCGATGTTCCTGGCATCAATACCTTTGAGGTCTATCGGCAAAAAGGTGGTTATGTTGCTGTTGAGAAAGTCTTGAAGACTATGTCTCCAGAAGATGTCGTCGAAGAAGTTAAAAAATCTGGGTTGCGTGGTCGTGGAGGAGCAGGTTTTCCTACGGGGATGAAATGGTCCTTTCTGGCCAAACCCGAAGGTGTGCCTCGTTATTTGGTTTGTAATGCTGATGAGTCTGAACCGGGTACATTCAAAGACCGTTATTTGATGACGCATATTCCCCATGCACTTATTGAGGGGATGATTGTATCCAGCTTTGCTTTGGGGGCACATACCTCCTATATCTATGTGCGTGGCGAGATGATGCCACAGATCAGGATTCTAGAGCGTGCTATTGCTGAAGCGAAGGAGAAAGGCTTTTTAGGAAAAAATATCTTAGGATCCGGGTACGATCTGGAGATCTACGTTCAACCAGGAGGGGGAGCTTATATCTGCGGAGAGGAAACGGCCTTATTGGAATCTTTAGAGGGAAAACGTGGCAACCCACGCATTAAGCCTCCATTTCCGGCTATAGCGGGTTTATATAACTGCCCTACGGTGGTTAATAATGTGGAGTCTATTGCGACGACCGTTCCCATCATTAATTTGGGCGGAGAAGAGTATGCCAAGATCGGGGTGGAACGTAGTACCGGTACAAAATTGATTTCCGCTAGTGGAAATATTGTAAAACCGGGCGTTTATGAAATCGAACTCGGTCTACCCGTCGAAGAGTTTATCTACTCGGACGAATATTGTGGCGGTATAGCCAATGGCAAGCGCATGAAAGCCGTCGTAGCTGGGGGCTCCTCAGTACCTATTCTGCCGGCTAATCTGATTTTGAAAACAGCGGCCGGAAATAGTCGCTTGATGACCTATGAGTCGTTGGCTGACGGAGGCTTTCAGACCGGTACGATGCTTGGATCTGGCGGTTTCATTGTTTTTGATGAGGACCAGTGTGTGGTTCGCAATACATGGAATTTTGCCCGGTTCTACCATCACGAAAGCTGTGGACAATGTTCACCTTGTCGTGAAGGAACAGGCTGGATGGAGAAGGTACTGCATAAGATCGAGAGCGGCCATGGCTCGATGTCGGACATTGATTTGCTGTGGGATGTTCAGCGAAAAATTGAAGGAAATACAATCTGCCCATTGGGAGATGCGGCAGCATGGCCAGTCGCGGCAGCGATCAGGCATTTTAGGGATGAATTTGAATGGCATATCCTTCATCCGGAAGAATCACAGACGAGGAATTTTGGATTAGCGCATTATGCGGATCCTTTAGAACCAATAGTATCATAATAATAGCTGTAACGATAAATAAATCATATCATGGCAGAAGCGGAAGATGTAAAGTTTAAGGTCTCCATCGACGGTATACCTGTAGAGGTTGCTCCTGGGACAACCATATTAAATGCAGCGCGGCAAATTGGTGGGGATATCGTCCCTCCTGCAATGTGCTACTACTCTAAATTGGAGGGGAGTGGTGGTAAATGTCGTACCTGCTTAGTCAAAGTATCCAAAGGATCTGAAAAGGATCCAAGGCCTATGCCTAAATTGGTTGCTTCCTGCCGCACGACAGTGATGGACGGTATGGAAGTACAAAACATTACTTCCCCAGAAGTAGTGGAAGCGAGAAAAGGAGTTGTGGAAATCCTATTGATCAACCATCCATTGGATTGCCCAATCTGCGATCAGGCGGGTGAATGTAAATTGCAGGATCTTGGTTATGAGCACGGCAGTGCCAATACACGCTATGAATTTGATCGTCGTACTTTCGAACGTATTGATCTGGGCGATAAGATCCAATTGCATATGAACCGTTGTATCCTATGTTACCGTTGTGTTTATGTCGCCAATCAGCTGACCGATCAACGTGTACATGGCATCTTGGGTCGCGGCGATCATTCGGAAATATCTACCTATATCGAAAATGTAATTGATAACGATTTCTCCGGCAACGTAATCGATGTATGCCCTGTGGGTGCCTTGACGGATAAAACTTTCCGTTTTAAAAATCGGGTTTGGTTTACAAAGCCTGTGGATGCACATCGGGATTGTCCGACATGTTCAGGCAAGGTAACCTTATGGTATAAAGGTGAGGAGGTTATTCGGGTGACAGCCCGGAAAGATGAGTTTGGTGAAGTGGAAGAGTTTATCTGTAATACCTGTCGCTTTGATCAGAAAAAAACAAGCGATTGGATTTTAGAGGAACCGACAGAAATAGATCCACATTCTGTTATTTCTGCCAATCATTATGAATTGTTTAATCCGCCAAAAGTCATTAAGGAAAATCCTATACTTCAGGAACAAAATCGCGAACAGTTGGCTAGAACAGAAAAATTGAAATAATCACAAACATGGAGTGGTCTTTTGTCATAGAAAAATTAATATTGGTGTCTATTGTTTTCGTTATCACTTTGGTGATCGCGATGTATTCGACACTTGCGGAACGTAAAATTGCAGGTTTTATGCAAGATCGATATGGTCCTGACCGGGCTGGTATCTTCGGGATCTTACAACCATTATGCGACGGAGGGAAGTTCTTCTTTAAGGAGGAAATTATTCCTGCAGGTGCACATAAGGTGCTGTTTATTTTGGGTCCTACAATTGCGATTATAACGGCATGTATTAGTTCCGCTGTTATTCCCTGGGGACAGGAATTGCAAATTGGAGACCGTACGATTTCTTTGCAGGTTGCGCAAGGCATCAATGTTGGCGTATTGTATATGTTTGGTGTAATTGCATTGGGTGTATATGGTATTATGCTGGGGGGCTGGGCTTCCAATAACAAATTCTCACTTATGGGCGCAATTCGTGCGGCATCACAGAGTATTAGCTACGAGATTGCCATGGGGCTATCATTGATCGCTTTACTGATGGTCACGCGTACATTGACGCTAGAGGAAATTGTCGCACAGCAGTCTGGCTTTGTCAACTGGAATATCTGGGCGCAACCACTGGGTTTCATCATCTTTATGGTCTGTGCTTTTGCAGAATGTAATCGGGTACCTTTTGATTTACCGGAATGTGAAACGGAACTAGTGGGAGGGTACCATACGGAGTATTCTTCTATGAAATTGGGGCTTTATATGTTTTCCGAATATATCAATATGTTCGTTTCCTCGGCACTGATGGCATCACTTTATTTTGGCGGCTATAATTTCCCCTTTATGAATGATCTGGGATGGTCAGCCAATATGATCACTATTGTTGGTGTAATCGTATTCTTCGTGAAGATATTGTTGTTTATCTTTTTCTTTATGTGGGTACGCTGGACTTTACCACGTTTCCGATATGATCAATTGATGAATTTGGGCTGGAAGATGTTGATTCCATTAGCGATAGCAAATATTGTACTCACGGGAATATTCACGTTGATTAAAGATACCTATTTCTCCTAGGGAATATCCCTCCTGAGAAGCAAATATGCAATGGCACCGATTGGATATTCCATAGGACCATTGAAACTGCCAGAGGGCAGCATGATGCCTTAAGAAAGTAAAAGGCTCATGAATAAACAAAACGAGCATAGTGAGCTCATGAAATAATTTATTTACAGATGAACGAGTTTTTATGCAACTGACCAATCGTAAAAAGGTAATCGAACAAAAGCCGATGACATTCTCGGAAAGAATTTATTTCCCGGCCATTATCAAAGGTTTACGTATTACATTAAGGCATTTTTTTAAGAAAATCCCGACTATTAAATATCCGGAGGAAATAAGGCCGTATTCGAAAAACTTCAGGGGGCAGCATTCGCTTAAGCGTGATGAGGAGGGGCGTGAGCGCTGTACAGCTTGCGGGCTATGTGCTTTGTCCTGTCCGGCGGAGGCGATCACCATGACTGCTGCTGAACGAAAAAAAGGGGAAGAACATCTTTATCGGGAGGAAAAATATGCCTCGGTATATGAAATAAATATGTTGCGTTGTATTTTCTGTGGCCTTTGCGAAGAGGCCTGTCCGAAGGAAGCCATCTATTTGGATGGTCCGCATGTGACGGCAGACTACCTCCGTAAAGACTTTATCTATGGAAAAGATAAATTGGTCGAACCAACTTTTGATATTACCAAATTAAAGAGCTAAACCAGGAAATTATGACAGTATTTTATTTTGTAGCCTTCTTGTCTATTTTCTTTGCGCTGATGACCATTTTTACAAAAAATCCTGTGCATAGTGTATTGTATCTAGTCATCACATTTTTTACGTTTACGGTACATTATATACTCTTAAATGCGCAGTTTTTAGCTGTGGTAAATTTCATCGTCTATATGGGAGCAATCATGGTCTTATTTTTATTCGTGCTGATGTTGCTCAACCTGAATAAGGATACTGAACCTATGAAATCCAATTTGGTCAAGTTTATGGGCGTTATCGCTGGCTGTTGCTTGCTGGTTACTTTTTTCGGCGTCTATCGTGTCTTTGATATTTCGAACCCACTGACCGTCGTTAATCCGGAAATCGGGCTGGTTAAGAACCTAGGTAAAGTGTTGTTTAACGAATTTTTGCTTCCTTTTGAACTATCATCACTCTTGTTGTTGACGGCCATGATCGGAGCGATATTATTAGCTAAGAAAGAACCTAAACAAATCTAATGGAAACAGTTGTTCAACAGTTGCAGGGGGTACCCATAAATCATTATTTGATTTTTTGTGCGATTATTTTTGCTATTGGTGTTATTGGTGTTCTTATTCGCCGTAACGTCATCATTATCATGATGTCCATTGAATTGATGCTTAACGCAGTCAATCTTCTTTTGGCTGCATTTTCCGTGCAGCATGGCGATTCGTCAGGACAGGTGTTTGTCTTCTTTATTATGGCATTGGCAGCAGCGGAGGTTGCTGTAGGGCTTGCGATTATTATTATGGTATATCGGAATACGAAGTCTGTGGATATCGATTCCTTGAATAAACTTCGTTGGTAGAACTTAAGAAATAAATACGATGAGTGAATTAGTTTGGTTGATTCCCCTTTTGCCCCTAATCGGGTTTATAGTGAATGGATTGGGTAGGAATACGTTGTCCAAAGGTATGGTAGGCACCCTAGGAAGTGCTGTAGTACTTATTTCTTTTGTGTGCAGCTGCATTCTTTTCGCTGAAGTGTACCAGGCAAGGCAGGCTGGACAGGCAGGCATTATTGAACAGCATCTGTTCGATTGGATCACGGTAGGTAATCTGAAGATAGGACTTTCTTTTTTGGTAGATCCTTTGAGCGCAATTATGCTTTTGATTGTTACAGGCATTGGTTTCCTGATTCATGTTTATTCGGTCGGTTACATGCACCATGATACAGGCTTTGGTAAGTTTTTCGCTTATCTAAATCTGTTTATCTTTTTTATGTTGCTATTGGTTTTGGGTTCCAATTACTTAGTGATGTTTATTGGCTGGGAAGGTGTAGGACTTTGTTCCTATTTATTGATCGGGTTCTGGTATACGAATAGTTCCTACGCAAATGCTGCAAAAAAAGCGTTTGTAATGAATAGAATAGGGGATCTAGGATTTTTACTTGCCGTATTTTTGATACTCGGAACTTTCGGGTCATTGGAATTCTCGACAGTATTTCCTGCCGCCAAAAATTTTGCGGTCGGTGATATTACCGTTGTTAGCATCACAGTCTTATTGTTTATTGCAGCAACAGGTAAATCGGCGCAGATACCTTTATTTACCTGGCTGCCGGATGCGATGGCTGGTCCAACACCGGTATCGGCACTGATCCACGCGGCAACCATGGTTACCGCAGGTATTTATATGATTGCACGTTCTAATGTCCTATTTATACTTTCTCCGTTTACCTTGCAGCTTATTTCTGTCATTGCAATTTGTACAGCCTTGTTAGCTGCTGCTATAGCCTTGACACAGAACGATATTAAAAAAGTTTTGGCTTATTCTACTGTTTCGCAATTAGGCTATATGTTTCTTGGACTTGGGGTAGGCGCATTTACTGGAGCCTTTTTTCACGTATTAACTCATGCTTTTTTCAAAGCTTTGTTGTTCCTTGGAGCGGGATCTGTAATACACGGCATGAGCGAAGAACAGGATATGCGTAACATGGGCGGCTTAAAAAAAGCGATGCCTGTTACGTATCTAACGATGTTGATAGGAACCATTGCGATTGCGGGAATTCCACCATTTTCTGGCTTCTTCTCCAAAGACGAAATATTGGCGGGGGCATTTATTGCTAGCCCAGTTTTATGGGTTTTGGGTTTTATTGGCGCTTTAATGACTGCATTTTATATGTTTAGAATGCTATTTATGACATTTTCCGGTACATTTCGGGGTACAGAGCAACAAAAGCATCACTTGCATGAATCTCCAAAAAGTATGACAGTGCCGTTGATTGTATTAGCGATACTTTCTGTCCTTGGCGGTGTCATCAATTTACCGGCTGTTTTGGGGGGCAACCATTGGCTTGAGAATTTCTTATCGCCGGTTTTTTCAGAAGGAAAAGCGCTAATGCCTGAGACACATCATTTGGAGCACAATACAGAGTATCTATTAATGGCCGTTTCTGTGGTTGGTGTATTGATTATGGTCGCCTTGGCTTTCAATAAATACGTCAAACGTGGACACCTACCAGAAACGAATGATAGCGCGAGAGGGTTCTTAAGCAATCTTTCCTACAATAAATTTTATGTAGATGAGCTTTATGATAACATTGTTGTACGTCCAATTAATTGGTTGTCGACGTTCTTTGGGAATGTCGTGGATCAGAAGGGAATAGACGGTGTCGTGAACGGTGCTGGAAAGGCAACATTTGACACAGGAAAAGTATTGCGCTTGCTCCAGAATGGTAATGTTGGTTTTTATTTATTGATGATGGTAATTGGAGTAATTGCCATTTTCATCTATGGAATGTTGAGTCTTTAATTTTGGTATAATCGATGGATAACTTGTTTTTACTTATTTTATTGCCGTTAATCAGCGCATTGATTCTAGCTTTCTTAAAGACTAATGCTGCAAAGTCAATAGCGTTAATTTTATCGGTAGTTTCTTTGGCGTTGACTATTCCGTTTCTTTGCGCTTTTGACGCAAATGGAGGGATGCAATTTGAACAAAATTGGCTATGGATTTCTTCCTTGCACATTCATTTTCATATCGGTGTTGATGGAATTAGTCTGCCTCTTGTGTTATTGACCAATGGGTTGATGCCTTTAATCATTGCAACAACCTTTAAGAAAGGCTATAAAGGAAACTTCTATGCCCTGATGGCTTTTATGCAATCAGGTTTATTGCTTGTATTTACGGCTTTGGACGCATTTACCTTTTATGTGGGATGGGAGATTGCCTTAATTCCGATCTATTTTATTTGCGCATTATGGGGAGAAGGAGATCGTATTCGTGTTAATTTAAAATTCTTTATCTATACTTTTTTGGGTAGTCTTTTGATGTTGATCGGGATTCTTTATCTCTATCAACAAGTGCCCAACCGTGATTTTGAATGGACATCCTTTATCGCATTAGATTTAGGGGAAAATACACAGCGTTGGTTATTTTGGTCTTTCTTTGTGGCTTTCGCCATCAAAATACCAATTTTTCCTTTTCATACTTGGCAACCGAATACGTATACCAATGCACCAGCGGCTGGTACCATGCTACTAGCTGGTATTATGTTGAAAATGGGCGTTTATGGTTTGATGCGCTGGTTATTGCCAATTGCACCAGCTGGTGTGGCTTTATATGGACATTTCGCGATGATCTTATGTGTGATTGGGATTGTTTATGCTTCGATTATTGCAATTAAACAAGACGATGTGAAGCGATTGATCGCCTATTCATCTATCGCACACGTTGGCTTAATCAGTGCCGGTGTCTTTACGTGGAATACAAATGGTCTAAGCGGAGCAACTATCCAAATGCTGAATCACGGTATTTCGGTGATCGGACTTTTCTATGTGTTGGATATTGTACAGCAGCGCACACAGACACGTAGTCTTTCGGAGCTGGGCGGGATAGCCAGCAAGGCACCGCGGTTGGCCATATTCTTTCTGATTATTTGTATGGGCGCAGTGGGGCTACCCTTGACCAATGGATTTATTGGAGAGTTTCTGTTATTGAAAGGTGTTTTTCAATACGGGTTTTGGTTTGCTGTTTTCGCTGGTTTAACCTTGATTTTGGGAGCAGTCTATATCCTTAGGCTTTATCAGGGAACGATGTTGGGAGAGACTACTGAGAGAACTGTACAATTTGAGGATGTAAGCGGTACGGAATTGGTGGTATTGACCCTGGTGTCCGTCTTGATCCTTTATATTGGTATATTTCCTAATTTCCTATTAAACCTTTCTGCAGGTTCGGTGGAAGTTTTAAGTACATTTTTAGGCAGATAATAGATATATTTTTTTGTATGGGTGCAATAATTACACTTTCAATATTAGCATTAGTCGTCCTTTATCTCGGCTTATTCAAGATGAAATCTATGCTATTGCCTGTTTCTATTCTTGGATTCTTGGTTGCTATTGGTTTTTTATGGAATGACTGGACCTCTACCAGCGGCCCTCTTTATAATGGGATGGTTCATTTTGACCACTATGCTATCGCTTTTTCGATCCTATGTATAGCGGTTACCTTGTGCATCTTTGTTATCTCAAAAGGATATTTTGATGAAGAGGGACAAATTGCGGAATATTATTCGTTGTTAATTTTCTCGCTTACCGGTGCTGTTCTTGTCAATAGTTATCATAATTTTTCGATGCTTTTTTTAGGGATTGAAATTATGTCTGTAGCGCTTTATATTTTGGTCGGTATACGTAAAAGAGACAAGGCATCAAATGAAGCCGCATTAAAATACTTTTTGATGGGGGCTTTCTCTACGGGCTTTCTGCTGTTTGGTATCGCCTTGTTGTACGGTGCCACAGGATCATTTGATTTAAGTGAAATCAAAGACTATGTTGTCAATAACCCGCAAGCAATTTCGCCTTTGTTTTATGGGGGGATATTGCTTCTTATTGTGGGGCTGACGTTCAAGGTGGGGGCTGTTCCTTTTCATTTCTGGACACCAGATGTTTATGATGGGGCTCCGATCTTGATTACAAGCTATATGAGCACGGTTGTTAAAGTTGCTTCTTTCGCCGGATTATTGCGTTTGTTCAATTACAGTCTGTTGCCTTTACAAGATTTTTGGACGCCAGTATTCTTAGTGATTGCCGTACTCACCTTATTTGTTGGAAATATTTCTGCGTTGATGCAGTCTTCGTTCAAACGTATGCTTGCTTATTCAAGTGTTTCGCATGCTGGTTATATGTTATTTGCTATCGTAGCGGTTGGATCAACTTCGGCCAATAGCATTTTTGCCTATGGTCTTGCTTATTCGTTAGCAACCATTGTAGCCTTTACAGGGTTGATCCTTGTTAAAAAAACAACAGGATCTGAGCATTTTGAGGCATTCAATGGGTTGGGAAAACGAAACCCGCTGTTGGCATTTGCGATTACAGTGGCAATGCTCTCGCTTGCGGGGATACCATTGACCGCCGGATTTATTGGCAAGTTTATGATGTTTTCTTCCGTTATGGAGAATTACCATATTGTCTTACTCGTATTGGCAGTCGTTAATGCTGCAATAGCGGTATATTACTACTTAAAGGTTGTCGTCGCCATGTACTTTAGAGATAGTGATGAATCTTGTGTCAATGTACAGTGGAACTATTCATTGGTACTATTTCTTGCTGTAGCTCTTACAATTTTAATTGGTGTATATCCTGACTGTTTATTAAAATTAATATAAAGTTTCTGTTAAGCGCGTATGTTTTTCAATGGCCAATAGGAACCTTCAGTAATTTGCACTGCATTTAGAGCAGGTAAAAACTGAAGGTTTCTGTTAAAATACTTGTTGTTTAATAAAGCATGGTGATTTCGCTGTGCTTTTTTTATTTTTATTGGTATAACTCTTGCATACAAATTGTATATTGTAAAAAAGAAATCCTATCAATTAGCAGATGGTGTTTAAAGTGTGTGTTAAATCTTTTTCGATTTATTTTTTAGCTGTATTACTATTACTCTTTTTCGGGGGGCGAGTGATTGCACAGGACTTTATTCGTGGAAAGGTAGTGGATGCACAAACCGGAAAGGGTATTTCAGGGGTTTCAATCAATTGGTTGGGAGAAGATCGAGGTGGGAGCAGCGATACGCTTGGGTATTTTAAGATTCAGGATATCAAGAAATACCGGCAGCTGATCTTTGGAGCGGTGGGTTATGAACGAAGAACGATCGACGTCCGTCGTTTACAAGATTCATTGCTGACGATTCATCTGATCGCGACGAATAATACATTGGAAGAAGTAGTCGTCAATAGAAAAAATAAAAAGCCGAAAGATCCTGCTATTGCATTAATTGAACAGGTCATTGCTCATCGCTCTCAAAATCATTATACGCGTATCCCGGAAATTCGTTTTGATGAATACGAGAAGACACAATTTGGTTTTGTCAATCCTGAAGATAAAGCCAAAAAATTTCCGAAACCTTTTCGATTTCTCTTTGAAAACATTGATTCGACAGCTTTTCGGGGGCTAACGATTGCGCCATTCTATTTGGAAGAGAATTATGCCAATGTTTATTCATCTCATGATCCGAATCGCAGTAAGAAGATTGTCACCAGCCACAACCAAACCGAATTAAATCCACGTTTTTTTAACAACGATAACTGGCAGACCCGGTTTCAGACCATTTTGCGTGATGTGGATCTCTATGAAAATACTATTCAGATTACCAATAAGGGTGTCTTGAGCCCAATTGCGACAGGAGCCACGGCATTTTATAAATATCAGATTCAAGATACGATCCAAATTGAGGGAAAGGATTATATTGAGCTCCATTTTGAGGGGAAGTCTACCATTGACTTACTCTTCTACGGCGATCTCTTGATCTCGGATGACACAAGATATGCCGTCCACCGGGCTACACTGAATATTGGACGTACCGCTAATATCAACTGGATAAATGATGTTCAGATCGATCTGACCTATAGCGAATTTAGGAACGGCAGTATGCTCCCTATTCATACCGATCTGAAGATGTTATTCGGGGGAAGCAAGGCGGATGTATTATATGGCCGCCGCGAGACTCAATATTTAAGGCATCGTACAGATTCAATTTCGAATGAGGATTTTGCGGGAGTGCCAGTCGAGAAGAGGTATTTGCTCGCGTCTGCCCCACATGTTCCAATCGTCGGTGTCAGGCCGAGCCCCTTGAGCCAGGCCGAATTGGGCGCTTATCAAAAGGTAGATTCCGTGCAAAACATGCGATCATTTAATCAATTGGTTGCATTGGGCTATTTGCTGGCAAAGGGATATTATAATGCGGGAAAAGTCGAGTTTGGACCATTGGAATATCTCTACAGCCGAAATAATTATGAAGGTAACCGTTTTCGTCTGAGTGGTCGAACGACTCGTTTATTCTCGGAAAAAGCCTACATTGAAGGATATACAGCTTACGGAGATAAGGACAAAGAACTAAAATATTACCTGAGTACGGCATTTACGTTAAATGGCGAACGTATTGTGCAGTTTCCTGCTAATTATTTGCGTTTTACGGTGCAGCATGACGTCATGGAACCAGGGCGAGGTCTGGGCTTTTTGAAAGGCGATGGCTTCTTCCGTTCTTTTGGAAAGAACAGACCCAATAAATGGCAGTTTAATGATATTTATCGCGTTGATCACCTGATTGAATTTGGGAATCATGTCAGTATAGGGTCGGCATTTACACATACCCGTAGGCAGCCTCGGGGTGATCTGTTTTATATCAATAGCTTACCTTTTCCAGATACCATACGTCAGGTCAATACAAATGATGTGCAGCTAGTTTTACGTTGGGCTCCGAATGAGGAGTTTACCTATCACAATCTCGACCGGGGAACGGTAGAGAATAAATATCCCATTTTTACATTGCAATATAACAAAGGACTAAAAGGCTTCTTAGGAGCAGATTATAATTATGACGCCTTACGGTTCAGTATTTTTAAACGGTTGTTTTTGTCACCAGCGGGACAAGCGGATTTTGAATTCTCCGGTGGAAGAATTTGGGGAAAACATCTGCCTTATACTTTATTGGAACTTCCTGAGGTTACTAAAGATAAGCAGGGACCTCTTGTAAATTTTGATTTGATGGCTACATCGGAATTTGTCTCGGACCAGTTCCTGAAATTAACTTATTATCACAATTGGAATGGTTTCTTTTTTAATAGAATCCCTTTGTTCAGGCGCTTAAAGTGGCGCGAAGTGACTGGGTTTAAAGCTTTCTATGGAAAGCTTAGCGATGCCAATAACCCTTTTGTCACCCCCGAAAACATTCAATTTGAAGCGGATAAAGATGGAATCATCCAAACAAAGGCTGTTCGCAACAAACCTTACGTAGAAGGATTGGTGGGTGTGGATAATATCTTTAAATTGATTAGATTAGAGTATAAAAAAAGATTGAGCTATAAAGGCGGGGAAGGAGTTCCTTCTGATACCTTTACGGCATCCTTACATTTTAATTTTTAGCTATTATGGTCCAATATTCAAATTTAAAGTATGCCGTTAAAGATAGCATCGGCTATGTCATCATCAATCGCGAACCGCAGTTGAATGCTTTGAATCAGGAAACGCTGGACGAATTGCAGGACATCTTTAAACATTTCAATTCTGATGACCAGGTTCGGGGGATTATCTTAACCGGTGCTGGGCAAAAGGCTTTTGCTGCTGGTGCAGATATTAAGGAGTTTACGGATTTATCGGTAATTCAAGCGCGATGGCTTAGCGAAAGAGGGCATATTATTTTTTCAGATCTTATCGAGAGTGCTCCCAAGCCAGTTATTGCAGCTATAAATGGATATGCTTTGGGTGGAGGCCTTGAGTTAGCGTTAGCCTGTCATATTCGGATAGCTTCTGAAAATGCAAAAATGGGACTTCCAGAGGTTTCCTTGGGATTGATTCCGGGTTACGGCGGTACCCAACGTTTACCCAAACTAGTCGGAAAAGGGCAGGCCATGCAAATTATTTTAACAGGAGATATGATCGATGCGCAGCAGGCACTTGCGATTGGTCTTGTAAATGAGGTGATCTCCCAGGATAAGTTAATCTCCCGTGCAGAGGAAATACTTCAAAAGATATTTACGCGCTCCCGTGTTGCGGTGGCAAATGCCATTGAAGCGATTAACGCAGCTGAAGACAGACAACAAAATGGGAATAAGGTGGAAATGGATGCCTTCGGACATTTGTTCGGGACAGAAGATTTCAAAGAAGGTGTGTCGGCATTTTTGGCGAAGAGGACACCCAATTTCGAATAAGACCACAGCACTTCGCTAAGTGGTATACGTTGCGTATTAACAGGCTCAAGCTTGAATGATGGGATTGAATGGGAAGTCAAAAAGTTAGGATTGGACAACAACCCTTATTTGGATTAGATCGATCGTGTATGAATCAGGATTTCAAAAGTTAACGAGATTATTTCTGATATTTCTTGCGATATTCTTGTGGTGACATTTTCATTTCGCGCGTAAAAGCCTTTGAAAAATGAAAAGGATCATAGAAGTGGAGTTTAAACGCAATTTCCTTAATCTTAAGTAGGGTGAATTGGAGATATGAACAGGCTCTCTGCATGCGTAATTGATTGTAATATACCATTGGAGGATAAGATGTTTTCTGCTTAAACAAGTTAATGAGATGTGATTTAGAATAGCTGAAATGATCTGAGATTTCATCCAAATTGATGTTGTTTTCCAGATTGTCTTTCATAAATATGATGATGTCCTGAATGATATTATCGACCTTAATTCGGTTACTTTCTCTAAATTGTATCTGATACTTAATCGATGCTAAAAAGTATTGAAAGCAAAAGCTTGTATATTCTAAATTCTCAGGACTATATCCCATCTCCAGATTCTTATAGATGCTTTCAAAAAGCTGGAGGCGATTAGCATGTTTATTTGAGTCAGCATCGTCGATATGGACGATCTGACCCATGATATGTTCAAAAAGAGGGGCGTCTGTGCCATCGAAGTGAATCCAATAAATACTCCAGGGATCATTTGATTTCGCTCCATAGCAATGCGGTGTGTCTTTTGGGATGATGAAAACATCATTTCTGGAGAGGTTATGCGTCGTTTCCCCTTGTTTTACCCAACCGCTACCTTTTTCGCAATAAATCAGAATATATTCTTTACACCCCTCCTGACGATCGCGATAGTGTTTTTTTGCATTTGGATAATAGCCTATATGTGTGGTAAATAATTTTGACGTAATGTTGTTGCCCGTTTGGTAGCTGCACACAGCGTAAGGCAAGACAATCGCTTTTTCCCCTTTGAAACCTTCAGCCATTACATCTATATTTTGTGTCATCATCGAGTTTATTCTTGGTTGTGTTTCTAAAAATAGTAATATTTTACATGTTTATCATGTTCACTTACATGATTGTCCGCAAGTATTCCAGTAATTTTACCTAAGTAAATCTAAATATGTAAACTCTTATGCAAAAGACAGCGACAACCTACTTGCTATTGATCACCTTTGTGGCGGCTATTGGTGGATTTCTATTTGGATATGATTGGGTCGTTATTGGTGGGGCAAAGCCTTTTTACGAAGCCTATTTTCATTTGGAATCCGATGTTACGCTGCAAGGTTGGGCGATGTCTTCGGCTATTGTAGGTAGCTTTATCGGCGTATTACTTTCGGGAGGACTGGCTGATCGCTATGGCAGGAAGCCGCTGATTTATACCGCAGCGATTTTATTTATTATTTCTGCATTGGGAACCGGCATGGCATCTGAACTTAATAGCTTTATTATTTATCGGATTTTGGGTGGTGTGGGTATCGGTGTGGCATCTAATTTGGCTCCGATGTATATTGCGGAAATTGCTCCAGCGGAAAGTCGGGGAAAGTTTGTTTCTGTCAACCAATTAACCATTGTATTGGGAATACTTGCCGCGCAGGTGGTCAATTGGCTGATTGCTAAACCCATGTTGGAAGGGCAACCTATTTTGGAGAGTTGGAATGGACAGGAGGGATGGAGGTGGATGTTTTGGGCAGGGGCTATTCCAGCTATCGTTTTTTTGATTCTACTTTTCTTGATTCCTGAAAGCCCGCGCTGGCTGTATAACAAAGGGAAGCATGAGAAGGCACAGCGTGTGTTTCTCCGCATGGGCGGAGAGCAGTATGCAGCAGAGAATATGCATGCTATTGCTGAAGCAGCAAACCTAAACCAATATAGAGCGGGAACGAGAAATTTATTCCGCGGTAAGCTGTTGCGTCTGCTGTTGCTGGGGAGTTTTATAGCAGTCTTTCAGCAGTGGTGCGGGATAAACGTTATTTTCAATTATGCCCAGGAAATTTTTACGGCTGCAGGGTATACGGTTTCGGGGATGCTTTTTAATATTATTATCACAGGTGTCATCAATGTTATTTTCACCTTCCTGGGAATGTACATGGTTGATCGAATTGGTAGGCGTGCATTGATGCTCTTTGGATCAGCAGGACTTCTTGTCATCTATATGGCATTGGGCGCTTGCTATTATTTTAATTGCAGCAGCATTTTGGTCCTTCTTCTTGTGTTATCTGGAATTGCAGTTTATGCGATGACACTTGCACCTGTCACTTGGGTAATTATTGCCGAAATATTCCCTACTGCTGTAAGGGCACAGGCTATGGCAATAGCGACATCGTTATTATGGATTGCTTGTTTCATCCTTACCTATACCTTTCCTCTATTGAATCAAAACCTAGGTGCCGCTGGAACATTCTGGCTGTATGGTGGAGTCTGTTTGATTGGCTATCTATTTCTGTGGAGTCGATTGAAAGAGACCAAGGGAAAAAGCTTAGAAGAAATCGAACAGGAACTGGAAGGATAGTTCGTATCAGGATAATCAACTCGACGTATATAAATCTATTATAGCAATAAGAAAATGACAGAATTGACTTGTTACCTTATAAAATCAACAACTGACCAGCCAGGGATCGTAAAAGTATGGGAAGAGCAGGTGGCTATTCCGACCTATGAAATTGGCACAATGGAGAAGAATCCCATTTTTGCTGAAAAGCGTGTATATCAAGGTAGCTCGGGTGTTGTATATCCTTATCCAATCATCGAGAAAATTAGCGATCAGAAACAAGATAAGATCTATCAAGCGTTATTTCTCGAAAATGAATATATCAAAGTTATGATTCTTCCAGAGCTAGGTGGGCGGATTCATATGGCTTATGATAAGATTCGGGAGCGGCATTTTGTATATTATAATGAAGTTATAAAACCGGCATTGGTTGGACTTACTGGCCCTTGGATTTCTGGTGGCATTGAATTCAACTGGCCGCAGCACCATCGCCCCACTACATTTTTGCCAACAGAGTATTTAATAGAACAGAATGCCGATGGGAGTGTTACAGTCTGGTGCAATGAAATCGAGCGTATGTTTCGGATGAAAGCGATGCAAGGGTTCACTTTGCATCCGGATAAAGCTTACATCGAAATTAAGGTTCAGCTATATAACCGGACTGCATTGCCACAGACCTTTTTGTGGTGGGCAAATCCTGCAGTAGTTGTCAATGACGATTACTACTCCGTCTTTCCGCCCGATGTAAATGCTGTTTTTGATCATGGGAAGCGGGAAGTTTCCTCCTTTCCCATTGCGACAGGAACCTATTACAAGTACGATTATTCGGCAGGAGTAGATATTGCGCAATACAAGAATATTCCTGTTCCGACTTCTTATATGGCCATCCAATCGAAATACAATTTTGTGGGGGGATACGAAGCTGGTAAGACCAATGCGGGTATGCTACATGTCGCCGATCATCATATCTCTCCGGGGAAAAAACAATGGACCTGGGGGAATGGTGACTTTGGTATTGCTTGGGATAGAAACCTGACAGACGAAAACGGACCTTATATCGAATTGATGGCGGGGGTATATACGGACAATCAACCCGATTTTGCTTGGTTACAGCCCTATGAAGTAAAATCTTGGTCTCAGTATTTTATGCCTTACGCGGAAGTGGGACAAGTGAAAAATGCCACCAAAGATGCAGTGCTCAATATGGAAATTGAAGGGCAGACTGCTCGCATTGTCTTATATACATCAGGGGTCTATGAAGGACTGCGTGTTTTGTTACGTAATACAGCTGGTAAAATCTATTTGGAGGAGCAAGTAACTTGTTCTCCCCGGAATATTTATACCCATACTGTTGCTGGTTTGGCTAATGATCCACAGGAGCTTATATGCGCTGTCTATGATAAAAATGGGAATGAAATGCTGTCTTACCAACCTGAGCTCTCAAAGGATGCTACAGATATTCCCGAACCTGCACAGGCAGCATTGCTCCCTGAAGATATTCATTCTATTGAAGAATTGTTTCTGACAGGACAGCACCTTGAACAGTACCGACATGCAACCTATGATCCGTTGGATTACTATCGCGAAGCTTTGAGACGGGAACCTAAAGATATCAGATGTAATAATGCGTTGGGTGCCTTTTTGTTGCGAAATGGCAAAATAATGGAGTCGATTAGGTATTTTGAGACTGCTATTGCCCGGGCGACAGAGCGAAATCCCAATCCTTATGATGGAGAACCTTATTATAACCTTGGTTTAGCGTTGCAACTTTCAGGCGATCTGAATGGGGCTTACGGCGCCTTCTATAAAGCGACATGGAATGCTGCCTGGAAAGATTCTGGTTATTTTGGTCTTGCACAGATTGATGCGAAAAGAGCGGATTGGCATGCTGCTTTGGAGAAAATAGATCATTCACTGAGCCGGAATTGGTATCACCATAAAGGGAGACAGTTGAAAACCTCGATATTAAGAAAACTCGGTGCAAAAGATGCCGCTTTAGCATTTATTCAGGAATCATTGGAATTGGACCCGTTTAATATGGGCTGTCGATTCGAATGGTATTTGATTAAAAAAGAAGAGTCGTTACTTTCTCCTATTCTGGATTTAAGCCATGTTAATATCCACAGTGTGATAGAGTATGCATTGGATTTTGCTCATGCCGGCTTGTATGAAGAAGCCTCTTTATTACTCGAAAAAACGATTGAAGATGCGGCCATGGTTTACCCTATGGTATATTATACATTGGGTTATCTTGCAACGCATTTGGGACAGCATGCTCAGGCAGCAATTTACTGTGATCGGGCTATGGCTATGGATCCTACTTATTGTTTTCCAAACCGTTTGGAAGAGATTGCCATTCTCCGGCATGCGATTTCCATCAATCATGCGGATGCAAAGGCTTTGTATTATTTGGGCAATCTATGGTATGGTAAGAGGCAGCATCAAGAAGCTGTGGACTGCTGGGAGCAATCGATCCAGCTGGATGGACAGTTTCCTACTGTTTTTCGCAATTTGGCCTTGGCGTATTATAATCGGATGGATAAGATGAAAGAGGCAGTTACCTTATTAGAACGGGCATTTTCATTGGATGAAAGTGATGCTCGTTTACTTATGGAACTTCATCAGCTTTACAAGAAGCAAGGGTATTCTTACCAAGAAAGATTGGCTCTACTTGATCGATATCCAGATCTGGTTGCAGTCAGAGACGATTTATTCTTGGAGCGGATCACTCTTTTTAATCTATTGGGTGAATATGAGGTTGCGAAACAGCTCCTTGCTTCCCGGCAGTTTAAACCCTGGGAAGGTGGGGAAGGTAAGGTATCCCGTCAATATACCATATGCCACCTTGAACTCGCGAAAAAATCATTGCAGCATAATGAACTTGAGCAGGCACTTTGTTTTTTAAACGCCATTGATCATTATCCGCATAATCTTGGTGAAGGTAAGCTGATTACCATGGAAGAAAACGATATTTACTATTATAAGGGGCTCGTCTGTCGTTTACTGGAGCGGGAGAAGGAAGCTAAATTTTATTTTTCCAAAGCAACAGAAGGCGCAGAAGAACCTCAGCAAGCACTTTTCTACAATGACCTACAACCGGATAAAATCTTTTATCAGGGTTTAGCTTGGCGTGAACTTGGCGATCCTGTAAGGGCAGAACAACGTTTTCAATGTCTGATCGATCATGGGAAGAAGTTCTTTGACGAACCGTTTAAAATAGATTATTTTGCGGTCTCTTTACCTGATATGGATATTTGGGAGGAGAATCTGGATCATAAGAATAAAATACATTGTTTGTATGTAATGGGATTGGGTTATCTGGGAAAAGGTGATGCTGCGAGGGCAATGGAATATTTATCAAAGGTCAAACAACTGGATCTAAATCACCAAGGAAGCCAGTCTATATCGTATTCTTTTCTAGGGGAAGGTTTATTTAAGAATTAATTTACGACATGTATCGTTACATCATTATATTAATAGCCCTATTTCAGAGCTACACGGTCTGGGCCGATGGGATAGGCCGCCTTGATCTCGCAGGAGAGTGGAAGGTTCAACTTGATCCAGAAGATGTAGGCATCGAAATGGGATGGGCAAATAAAGCGTTCACCAGTTCGATTAAATTACCGGGAACAACGGACGACGCAGGTTTAGGAGTGTTAAATACTTTAGCGCCCGCCCTTGCCAAACCTCAACTTTCTCATTTAACACGGAAACACCGTTATGTGGGAGCGGCTTGGTATACCCGGGAACTCTCGATTCCAGCAGGCTGGGTAGGTAAAACAATGATTTTAAGCCTTGAACGTGTGCTATGGGAGTCTGCCGTTTGGATTGATGGTATAGCAGTCCCGCAAAAGCAACGTAGCCTTGTCAGTCCGCATGAGTTTGATTTAAGCGCATTATTGAAAGCGGGAAGCAAACATCGATTGACCATCCGTGTAGACAATAGAAAAAAGCTAGCCATTAGTGTTGATGATATGGCACATGCCTACACCGATCATACTCAAATTATCTGGAACGGTATTCTTGGAAAGATCGTTATTCAGGCATGGGATGCGGTCCGTTTGAAATCTATTTATGCTACCCCTGATCTAGCGAAAAAGGAAATTAATCTGCGTGTCGATCTTAGCAATAAACTGGCAGCAGAAGTTGTCGGTAAGCTGAAAATAAATGTAAAAGACAACATGGGCTCGCTGCCCCCTGTTGAAAAAACTATACGATTGGCGCAGGGAGATTCTGCTGTCTCCTTAAATTATTTGCTTGGTGATAGACTAAAACTTTGGGATGAATTTTCACCACATCTATATGACATCGATATTGAATGGATAACGTCTGCTGCTGTGTCAACTTTGAGCACGACGGTGGGGGTGCGCGCACTTTCTGGCGAGGGTACAACCTTGAAAATCAATGGTCAGCCTTTATTTTTAAGAGGAACACTGGAATGTAGTATTTTCCCGTTAACGGGTCATCCTCCAATGGATAAGTCCGGCTGGAGAAAGGTATTTCTGACGGCAAAACAATGGGGATTGAATCATCTCAGATTTCATTCATGGTGCCCACCTGAGGCCGCTTTTGCTGTTGCAGACGAATTGGGGTTCTATCTTCAGGTCGAATTGCCAATCTGGGAGAATAACATAGGTAAAGACGAGGGAGTGATGAATTTTCTCTATGAAGAGGCCGATCGCATGATACAAGCCTATGGAAATCACCCCTCCTTTTGTTTTTGGAGTATGGGGAATGAATTAAGTGGTGATTTTAATGCCCTGAATGCTTTGGTAAAGTCGCTAAAGGAAAAAGATAAGCGGCATCTCTATACAGCAACCTCCTTTACCTTTCAACAGGGACATGGTATCGCGGCAGAAGCTTATGATGATTATTTGATTACACAGTGGACTGCAAAAGGATGGGTGCGGGGACAGGGTGTTTTTAATAGCGAGTCGCCTTCGTTCAATAAAAATTATATTAATTCGCTAGAAGGACTTACGGTTCCGGTTGTAACACATGAGATTGGACAATATGCGGTCTATCCCAATTTAGCTGAAATCAAAAAATATAAAGGAGTATTAAAACCGCTAAATTTCATTTCCGTTGCGGAGGATCTGAAACAAAAAGGATTATTACAGAAGGCCAAAGCGTATACAATGGCTTCCGGAAAGCTCGCCGCGATTTTATATAAAGAGGAGATGGAAAGAGCCTTAAAAACTCAAGGGATCAGTGGCTATCAATTATTAGATCTTCATGATTTTCCTGGTCAGGGAACAGCATTGGTAGGTTTATTGGATGCTTTTTGGGACAGTAAGAATATTATTTCTGCAGCTGAATTCCGGCAATTTAGCGCTCCCGTAGTCCCTTTGATCCAATTTCCAAAAGCTGTGTATTCCAATGATGAAACTTTTGAAGCTATTTTGGATGTGAGCAATTATGGACAAGAGGTTTTGCAAAATCAGCGTATAAGCTGGTCGCTCAGAGATGGAGCAGATATAGTCGCAAAGGGGCATTTTGATTCAACAATTGGAAAGGGACATCAGGGAAATGTAGGGCATTTAGAAGCTTCATTACGTGAAATAGTGCGTGCTAAGAAACTGACGCTTGAGGTGCAGCTTGAAGGTACTTCCTATAAAAATCATTGGCATATTTGGGTGTATCCGAAGGATAAAGCAATTGACTTCGGGGAGGTCAACTATACGCGGGAACTGGAAGAGGCGATGCGCTTGTTGAAAGAAGGGAAAAAGGTGCTTTTAAATCCCGAGTGGAAGAAAATGAGCGGTATTGAGGGGAAGTTTGTTCCTGTTTTCTGGAGCCCTGTACATTTCCCAAAACAGGCTGGTACCATGGGATTGCTTTGTGATCCCACGCATCCAGCATTAGCAGACTTTCCGACAGACAATCATACGGATTGGCAATGGTGGGATCTGCAGATTAAGTCAACGACAATGATCACGGATCAGATCAAAGGCGGAAATGCGATCGTAGAGCTCATTGATAACTTTGCCAACAATAGGAAATTGGCGTCGCTTTATGAGGGAACGGTAGGCAGAGGTCGGCTTATGATCGCTTCTTTTGATCTGGAAACTGATTTAGCAAACCGACCGGTGGCAAAGCAAATGCTGGCTTCTATTTTAAAGTATATGAATGATGCCAAGTTTAGACCTAAAGTCATCGAAAATCCTACTGTTCTCCAACAGTTATTGCAGTCTAAAGAATCGCAGGAAAAAGCTGGGCCAAAAGCAATCTATTGATTTCAGAAATTACAATACAGGATTTTAGTAAGCTTAACTTTTTTAAAATAAATATGTAGAAATAATTGTTAACTTGGCCTTGTAATCTAATTGTTACCTGAAAAGCACAAAGACCAATACACCGAAGATTGGGAACTTTAGTTATGAGAAAAGAAAAAGATGAAGCCAATTTGATTGAAGCGCTCTCTATGGGGAAGCAGGCCGTTTTACCAAAGCTTTACGAAGTGTATGCAAGTCGTATTTTTGATGTTTCTTTCCATTTTTTGAAAGATACAGGCTGGAGTGAAGATGTTGTGCAGGAAGTTTTTGTAAAACTATGGACGAATCGGGAAAGTATAAAACACGATGCTGACCTTTGGCCGTTTTTATATGTATTGACAAAAAGAGAGTGTTTCAATAAACTAAGAAGCATCAAGCGTTCTCGTTCAGCTTTTGAGCTCCTTTATTATCATATCGAACATCATTCAGACAGAGCTGATGGGTTGATTGAACGAAAAGAGCTTGCTGATGAAATTGAAAATTACCTTGCTCAACTTCCGGAACAACAGAAACTCGTATTTACCTTAAGTCGAATAGAAGGAATTCCTCACAATCAAATTGCAGAGGAACTAAATCTCTCTAAGAATACAGTAAAAAACCATCTCGCGAGGGCATCAAAACATTTAAAACAAGCCCGTTCTGGACGAAATCCATTACTATCCCTATTTTTTTATTTTTTCTGAAAAAGAATCTCATTTATCAATCCATCTAATTTTGACCGAATATTAATTTTCCTTTTTAGTTGAGCTTAAGACCTATGTTATTTTATAACAATTGGGATTTCACAAGTATCTAAAAATTTTTAAAAAAAATATTTTCCCGTGTAGTCCTTTTTTGTTTTTGCGGTGTACTGTCTAAAATAACCCTAAGAAGTACGAACCAATTTGACCATGCAAGAAGAAAGACTACGCTATTTGCTGACCAATTATTTTAGAAATACCATCTCTCGAGAAGAACTGAAAGAGATGCTTGATCAATTAGACGAGCTGGAAGAATCAGAATTTACCTCTCTTTTTGAACGTATGGGCGAAAGAATTCCCCAGCGCTCGGTGCTCTTTAACAGGGATCAAGTTTTTAATCAGATCTCAAGTCGAATAGCTGAACACCATGAAGAGACCGGAAGCGAAAGAAAATCAAAGTTACGCTATATCAAATGGGGTGGCATTGCGGCTGCAATTATTGTCTTCTGTTTTTCAATCCTGTTTCTGGTCAAACAAAGCGCGATGGAAACGACTTCACAACAAGCCATCTCGCCAAAAGAAATCGCCTTGCCGGAAAATGGTGAGCCTGTACTTAAACTTTCAAATGGTGACCAATATTCAATTTCAGAAGATCATCCTGAAACCTTGGATAAAACCGATCTGACCATCGTTAAAGCGCCGGATGGTACAGTCGTTTACCAAATTCGAGATAATAGCAACAGCAAGTCTGAGAAGAGAACTTTCCTTAGTCCAAAAGGAAGTGCGTTGACCATGCAGTTGGTAGATGGTACAAAGGTTCAGCTAAACTCAGGCACCAGTTTAACCTATCCAACACATTTTGACGGAAATAGTAGAATGGTATACTTGGACGGTGAAGCTTATTTTGATGTCACTCATGACAGTAGCAAACCTTTTATTGTTCAGACTAAACAGACCCAGGTTAAAGTGTTGGGAACACAATTCAATATTGCCTCTGATCTTAGCAAAACTAAAATCCTGACCACTTTAATCAAAGGTAAAGTTGCTGTGAGTGCTGGGCATAATCAGCAAATTTTAAGCCCCGGAATGCAGGCACAAACTAATCTGCATACAAAACAAATTGTCGTATTGGAAGCCGACCTAAAAGAAGTTCTCGCGTGGCGGGATGGCTTCTTTCGTTTTACGGAAGACAATATTGAGACTGTCTTGCAAAAAGTGGGTGAATGGTATGATATCAAGGAAGTCAAGGTGAATTCATCGTCCAGCGATAAATTTACAGGGATGATAAAGAGAACCAAAAAGCTCACGGATTTATTCGGGCAGCTGGAAAAAATATCCAATTATAAGTTTAAAATTCAGGATGGGAGGGTCCTTGTTATGTAACCATGAGACCTTGAGCTAAAAGTAATCGGAAGTGCTCGCAACACTCCCGATCGTAGTTTAGCGATTAAATAAACCTAATTGAGTTATAAACCATTTAACACCAAACCTATACAAATGTATAAAAGGAATAGCAAAAGTTGCTTTTTTACACAAAAATTCTTTGTAAAAGCATTTATCAGGATGAAAGTATGCATACTAATCCTCATCATCTCCATGGTGCATGTTCATGCATCTAGCTTTGGTCAACAAGTGACATTGGATATAAAAAACGGACGTTTGGTGGATGTCCTGGATGAGATTCAAAAACAAACGGGGTACGAGTTTTTGTACAATAACAGTTTGATTAATAAACAGAAAAGGGTGACCATCAAAGCAAGTCACAAAAACTTTAAAGAGGTCCTTCAAGAGTTTCTGTCGGAAAGAAATCTGACCTATGAATTGAATCTGAACACGGTATTGATTATGGCCAAAGCGGCGTCTATACCAGTTGCTGCTCCCAGCACTACGGTGATCATGCAGCGACGTAAGATAACAGGGGGCGTGTCGGATGTCAAGGGAGCACCATTGGAAAGTGTAACAGTTTCGGTTAAGGGAACAAATATCGGAACGAAGACCGATGCGCAGGGGCAATTTGCCTTGGAAATTGAAGATCAGCATAAGGTGCTACAGTTTTCGCTGGTGGGTTATCAGTCGCTTGAGCGTAATATTAGCACGACGAATCAGCTACATGTCACTTTGGAGCTTGTGGTAAGCGATCTGGAGGAAGCTGTTGTTGTCGCTTATGGAAAGCAACGTAAAATCAGTGTAGTGGGAGCAATTAGTAGTGTTTCTCCGCAGCAGTTAAAAACTCCGGTTGCTAAACTTAGTAGCTCATTAGCTGGACAGATGGCAGGCGTAGTCACAGTGCAGGGTTCGGGAGAACCTGGCTCGGCGACCTCATTTTGGATACGGGGAGTCAGCAGCTTTGCGGGAAGTAATAGTCCATTGATCTTGGTTGATGGAATTGAGCGACCGATGGATTTAGTTGATCCTGAGGATGTAGAGTCTTTCTCGATCTTGAAAGATGCGGCAGCCACAGCCGTATATGGTGTAAGGGGAGCTAACGGCATTGTGGTTATAACCACAAAAAGAGGGAAGAAGAGTGCCAAACCAACAATTAATGCTCGTGTTGAACGGGGTATGCTGGAACCAACACGGCTACCGAAATTGGCCAATGCTATGCAATGGTTAGATTATTATAACGATATCAACTTTGAAGCCTCTGGTAAAGTACCATTAACGCAGGAAGAAATAAATAAATATGTGAATAAAGTGGACCCGGACGTGTATCCTAATGTGGATTGGATGCAAGAAATATTTAAGAAAAGAACGTCGAATGAACGTTTGAATGTAAATGTGACCGGGGGTGGAGATTTTATTAAGTACTATGTGTCTGGTTCTTATATGAAGGAGAATGGGATCTTTCAACCTCGAAAGACATCAAACTATGACCCGTCAGTGAACTTTGACAGGATCAATTTCCGGTCCAATGTAGATATTAAGCTTTCTCCCTCAACTGAAGTAAACCTAAATCTCTCCAATCAATTCGAAACGAAAAATCGTTTGGGGCTAGATCTGGGAACCATGTATGATGTTATTTTGCACACCACACCTGTCGCAATTCCAACGCAATTCTCTAATGGAGCTTATACAATGAGCCCCTATTATTTTCTGAATACAACAGGATACTCCAAAGATTTTTGGAATAATGCACAATCTTTGGTTGGCGTAACACAGGATTTTTCCGAATTGATTACATCTGGATTAAGAGCAAATGTCAAATTCTCTTGGGATGCTAAAAATTCTACTTCTTTGGACAGACGTAAGAATCCCATCACCTATTATGTGGATAAGACGAATGCCCGGGATAATGAGGGAAACTTAATTTTGAAGGATAATGGTGCTGGAAGTGATTATTTTACATTGAAGGATTGGCATTCAGGGGAACGGGCAATTAACTTCGAAAGTTCACTGATGTATGATAGACTGTTCGCCGAGAAGCATCGTTTCGGAGGACTATTTTTATTCTCTATGCGGGAGCGGACGAATAATTTTCCGGAGAACAATTATATAACCGCACTGCCCTATCGGAATACAGGGATTGCTTCGCGTTTAACTTATTCGTACTTAGATCGTTATTTTATCGAGGGGAACTTTGGATATAATGGTTCGGAAAATTTTGCCCCCAAGAAGCGTTTTGGATTTTTTCCATCCTTGGCGATGGGTTATGTACTAAGTAATGAGCCTTTCTTTGAGCCCTTATTACCTGTAATTAGCTTCTTAAAGATACGCGGATCCATTGGTAAGATTGGTAGTGATAAAATTGATGGAAAACGTCGATTTGCTTATAACTCGGAGATGGAAGACCGTGGGGGATATTCTTTTGGTATAGGAGGGCAGAAGCCATTGATTGGAATTGCTACAGGTTATCCAGGAAATCCATTGGTAGCCTGGGAGAGTGCATTGAAAAGAAATATTGGTCTAGAGTTGACGCTATTTAATAAATTGACTATTCAGACTGATTATTTTGCTGAGAAGCGCGATGGGATTTATATTCCACAGGAGAGCGTGCCTTCTATTGTTGGAGTAAATGTAAAACCTTTAGTAAATATTGGTCAAATGGAGAATAGAGGAATAGAAGGATCATTAGAATTTAATCATCATCAGGGAGATTTCGGTCTTCAGATTCGTGGGAATATAACCTATAATCGTAACAAAAAATTATTTGATGACAAACCTGTTCCTGTATGGGCCTACCAATCGGATATAGGGCAGCGTTGGGGGCAGCAACGTGGCTTAATAGCACTGGGGCTGTTCCAATCGGAAGACGAAATAGCACACAGTCCTGTGCAGAAATACGGCGATGGTCCCCATCCGGGTGATCTAAAGTACCGAGATATTAACGGTGATGGTCAAATAACGGAACAAGATAAAGTGGCTATAGGAAATACTGATATGCCACAGCTGACTTATGGATTTGGAACGAGCGTTTCGTGGAGAGGATTTGATATTGCCGCATTCTTTCATGGTGTGGGAGAAATTACTCGGATTATTGCTGGAGGGCCCTTATATGGACAGACAGGTAATATCTGGAATGCGGGGCAAATTTATTCTGATGTAGCAGATCATCGTTGGAGTGCTGATAATCCCAATCCGGATGCAATTTATCCGCGTATGTCTCTCAATATTGCCAATAATTCCCAGGCATCTACTTGGTGGCAACGCGATATGAGTTTTATCCGTTTAAAGAATTTGGAGCTTGGTTATACCTTGCCAAAACGTTGGATAGAAAAATGGAAAATGTCAACAATGCGTTTTTATGCCCAAGGGGTTAATGTTTTTACGTTCAGTAAATTCAAATTGTGGGACCCTGAATTGGAAACAATCTCTGGAAGTGGTTACCCACAAATGCGCGTATTTAATATTGGTCTAAGTGTAATATTCTAAACGAAAAAACGATGAAAAAATATATTTACCTACTGATCTGTCTTTTAATGCCTGTTTTATTTGGAGCATGTAGTAAGTATTTGGATGTTGATCTGGCAAATCAAAAGACCCTTGATGAGACCTTTCAGAAGCGTACGACAACGGAAAGGTATCTCGCTCAAGTATATGGTTACTTGCCCATTGAACATGATCTATTTAATAGTGAGGGTGGAAATGTGCCTCTCAGCGATGAAGCACTGTTCTCCTGGGTGGCCTGGGTGCCTTGGCTCAACTTCACAAATGGAGGTTGGGGAGTGACAACAGATGATTATGCGACATGGGTACATAATTATCAAGGTATTAACCAGGCGACCATTTTTATCAATAATGTTGATAAAAACGTAGAGCTCAATGAATCTACTAAAAGTACGATGAAGGCAGAAGCTAGGTTTTTACGCGCTTATTTTTATTACCTATTGTTAAAACGCTACGGGCCTGTATTTGTTTGGGGAGATCGTGCTGCAGACGATAAGATCGATGCTAAGACAGTGGATCGCATGCCGCTGGAAGCCAACGTTAATTTTATACTCTCGGAATTTGATAAAGCAGCTGCTGTATTGCCTAAGGAAATCACCGATCAGGCCTGGTATGGTCGTTTGACCAAAGGTGCGGTAATGGCCGCTAAATCAGAGCTATTGTTGTACATGGCTCGGCCATTATTTAATGGCGCAAAATTATATGTGGGTTTGAAGAATAGAAATGGTGAATTCCTGTTTCCTCAAACTGTTGATCCTAATAAATGGGAGCTGGCTGCCCAAGCGGCTAAAGATCTCATTGATCTAAATTTATATACGCTGTATCAGGATAATAAAGAGACGAATTCCTTTCGTCGAGCGATAAAATCATATATGGGTATTTATTTTGAAAAGTGGAATTCGGAAATTATTTGGGGTCGCTGGTCAGACGATGGCTTTAATTATAATGTTCGTACCGCGCCTCCTCGCGTCGTAACGATGGGCTGGGGTGGGTATGCTCCTTCATTGAAATTGGTCGATTCTTATCCAATGGCGAGCTCTGGACGCTACCCAATTACGGGTTATAGTAGCAATGGCCAGCCGATTATTGATGAAAAATCGGGGTACCAAGAAACTGGATTTACAGATAACTATGTGCATCCATTGGACAATTTTGCTGCCTTTAAAGCACATAATAGTTGTGTGGGACGCGATGCACGTTTTTATGCATCTATTTTGGCGAATGGAATGTACTGGATTAATAGGTTGCATGGCGACAAAAAGGTGACGTTTTTCGATGGAGGAACATCGACTTATACCAAAACGGGCGACTGTGTAAAATCGGGATATCTCTGGCGGCGGATGAGTGATCCAACCAACGATATAGAATCTGGAAACTGGGGACAGTTTGCCTGGCCTTTTTATCGCTTGGCAGAGATATACCTCAACTACGCTGAAGCATGTAATGAAAAGCCAAACCGAAATGAAACTGAGGCCTTGAAATATGTTAATCTCGTTCGGCAACGCAGCGGATTGAATAAATTGGAGGAGGCTTATCCTGAAGTTTTGGGAAATAAGGAATTGCTTCGAGGACTTCTTCGTAAAGAGCGCATGGTAGAAATGGCTTTTGAAGGACATCGCTATCCGGATTTAAGAACATGGATGATTGCAGAACAGGAAATGAATGAACCTTATTACACACGCAATGTTGCAGCGACAACCTATGAGGCTTCATGGGAACGCACAAAAGATGTCTTCCCTGGCAAACGGGTATTTCAAGCAAAACACTATTTCTTTCCGATACATCAGCAGCAACTGAGTGAGATGGTCAACATGACGCAAAACTATGGATGGTAGTACTTATTTACTAATACAGAAAATGATGAGAAATTGTATTTCCTATTGTATTTTCCTACTGACATTGGTTTTGATGAATGGATGTCAAAAGGATGATCGAATGAATAATATGGTCGATGACACCATTTATTTCAGAGACTTTAAAGAGAATAAAATAACGGTATTTGACTGGGGAAAGTTTGATTATAATGTAACTGTTGTGAAGGCTGGAATTGGACAGCAGGAAGCAAAGGTCAACTTTAAGATTGACGAAGCCTATTTAGCGGCATATAATGCACAAGAGGGTACAAACTATAAGTTGCTCCCCGCAGATTGCTATAAAATCGGCAATACCGCTTTAGAATTTTCAAAAAAAGACTATTTACATGATATCGCAATTGTGTTTGACAGCGAACGGATAAGCGCGTTACAAGGCAAATATAAAGAGCTATATGTACTTCCCTGTCGTATTGATGCTGAAGGCGGGGTATTGCATGCGCTGAAACCTGAGATGGCTACAACATTACTGATCCCCAACGTTAAAGATCCTTTTTTGGAGTTTACATCACCGGGACTGCAGCTGGACCAGATCAAATTAAGCCCCACTGGTGCTGAACAAGTTATAGGAGAAGCTACATTGGTGACAAATTATCCTAATCAATGGAATCTTGACTATGAAATTGAAGTTGATCCCATAATTTTGGATGATTACAATGGGACGGTATCAGACGATAAAAAGTTGAAATTACTGCCGAAAGCTGCTTATCGGCTTCTGCCTGCACCGTATAAAATTGCTGCGAAGGAGAATAAAGCGAGTTTCTCATATACCATTCTGAAAAAGGGCCTTATTGATGGAGCAACCAATTTATTTGGAGAATATGCTTTGCCTTTACGGATTAAATCCGTTTCAAAAAATGGTATTAACCCTGTTGCTTCGACAATATTAGTTCCTGTTTCATTTCAACCACCAGATATCCCACGTGGTGGCTGGAAGGTCATCGCGGCTTCTTCCGAATGGATTGGCGGTGGTGAAAAGGAAAATATATTGGACGGTAACCCCGATACCTTCTGGCATAACATCTGGATGGGAGGAGAGCCGCCATTACCGCATTATGTCATTATAGATTTTGGAAAGGAATATAATGTGATGATGGTTGAATTAACAAGGCGACTTTGGAATAATGATTTAAAAATTGTTGAGTTTTCGGCTAGTAATGATAATAAAACATATGTTCCATTAGGAAAGATTGATTTTGGAACAAATAGTCCCAAATCAACGTTGGCCGTTAATGTTCCGACGACCAAAGCCCGTTATTTAAAATGTACGGTAACAGCAAGTAATCGTCCGCCTTCATCCGCTATAGCAGAAGTATATGTCAAAGGATTATAAAATACATCCGAGTTTAGACATGATACAACTTCAAGTATAGTCTAATATGCAATCTGGTAGAGCTGAAAGTCACTCCATTTTCCGGAGTGACTTTTTTATTTTTTTAATATTTGTTCTTATTTGATACTTTTGCGCTGAATGAGGTATGGCTGAATGGCGTACACCGAAAGTTTCGACTATCCCTAGTATATTTATTTGTCAAGTAGCCATCCTTTATACCGAGCTATATTACTACATAATAATGAATAACTTTTTAGAACTCAATAAGCATAAATTTTCCTTTGGACTCAAGCTATTATCGTTAAGTTTTACTGTATTGTTTGTCGTCATTCCTATAGGTGTTTCTATTGCAAATGGAACTTATCCTACCTGGACTCTTTTCATCGGTGTTTTGCTATTCGGGTCCGTTATTTTCCCTCTTTTCTTAACTGGAATTGTTTACTTGACCTGGCTGAATAAAATATGGGTTAAGAAGAAAGCACTTAATCGACGGCCATTCGATGAATTGGATCGGATCGGATTTACCACAGCCTATATTAATGAAAAATCGAAGTGGAATTATACTGAAGAAATCAAAGAGATCGTAATTGATGGTTATCGAATACAGTTCAATGTAATCATGGGATTTCCGAGTAATATTGAATTTAGGGCATTAGTTAAGTATCCAACAGTAGAAAGAGAGCGATTTACGGCTTTCGAGGCAAGTTTCAAACAGGATAGAATATATTTAGACATTGATTCATTAGTTAAAGTTTACTCACCTAAAAAGGAAGACAATCTGACGATTGAACAATTAAAAGCTGAACTGATACAATTTGCACAGATGATGCGGCTTGAAAATTTTGAACCTTTGGATAGGAAGTAAAACAACTAGGCTGTACGCTGTTGAATGTACTGGCAATAAACCCTATTGATTTTTTTGTCAGCAATACACTTATTAAGAGGACTAAAATGGTGAAGGCTTTAAATAAAAAAAAGCGACTCTTTTAAAGTCGCTTTTTGTAGCCCGTAGGGGAATCGAACCCCTGTTTCAAGAATGAAAATCTTGCGTCCTAACCCCTAGACGAACGGGCCATATCGTTTTCGATGATGCAAATATAGAAGCTTTTTCAAAAAGCACAAAAAAAAAGTGCTGTCTGTGTGCTAATTCATTGAAATTGAGAAAAATTATTTTTTTAAAGGACCTATTCTACAGCATAAGCGAGCATATATTCATTGAACTTCTCGTAATGTACATCATAAATATGCTTGTTTTGATCGCTGTCGAGTTCAAGTTTTAATATGCCTTGCGTTTGGTATTCGAATGGTTGTATGGTCATGTTGTTCAAGAAGGAGACCCCTGCATTGCCTTGAAGTTTATAAATCGCTTCTTTGGCGCACCAGCAAGCATAAAGCTGTTCGTATCGGGTTTCATCTTGGGCGATGAATGAAAGTTCTGTAGGTTTTAGAAACTTATGTTGGATGCGCTCTACTTTTGTTTTGATGATTTCCATGTCGATGCCAACCTCTCCTTTTGTACTGATCATCGCCGCGGCATAATCAAATGAGTGTGAAAGTGATATTTTTTGGGGAAAATTAGCGAGATAAGGCTTGCCATTTGCATCAGAAGGACATTCTATATAACGGGATGTGTTCAATAGGGTTCGCAAGAGCACACGGGTGGCAAGCCAATGTAACCGTCTTTTCCCTTTATTGAAAGACCCTAATTTCGCTTTTTCACGTTCATCCAATTGAAGTTTCGACAGTAAATCGTCGTCCGATTCCTCAATTCGCCAAATTGCAAATTTGGTTTGGCTATCAATTTCACGTAGATACACTAGACTCATACCCAAATTTAAAAAACAAATCGCAGATTTTTGTTTTGAAAAATGAAGTAAAATTAGTGGGAGAACTGTATTTTTGAATTTGTATAGCATTGCCTGACGCTCTTGCTATTTTGATACACATGATTTTATCTGATAAAAGAATTCTCGAAGAGATTGAAAATGGCAGTATTGTCATTCAACCATTTGATCGTAAATGTTTGGGAACAAACTCCTACGATGTGCATTTGGGGAAATATTTGGCAACGTATGCAGACCGTGTACTTGATGCCAAGAAGCACAATGAAATTCAGCATTTTGAGATCCCGGAAGAGGGTTTCGTCTTGGAACCCAACACCCTTTATTTAGGCGTTACTCAAGAGTATACCGAAACGCATAAACATGTTCCTTTTTTAGAGGGCAAATCGAGTACTGGTCGTTTAGGGATAGATATCCATGCAACAGCAGGAAAGGGAGACGTCGGTTTCTGTAATACCTGGACCTTGGAAATTTCGGTTGCTCAGCCTGTTCGGGTTTATGCGGGAATGCCAATTGGACAATTGATCTATTTTGCTGTAGAAGGTGATATCGAGACATTTTATAATACCAAAGGTAACGCAAAATACAATGGTAAGACGATCCGTCCGGTGGAATCCATGATGTGGAAGAATAATTTCTGATGCGGAATATTGGATGGATTATTTTAGGGGCTCTATTGATCGTTCTTATCAATGGAGTGCTCTATTATTTTGTTCATCCAATGTTTGGTGGAAGTTTCAAAGGAGCTCGGCTTGAACGTATGAAACAGTCCCCCAATTTTAAAAATGGTATTTTTCATAATCTCGAAGTAACGCCATCGTTGAAAGGCGATGTGAATATGGCCGCTTTGTTGTGGGATTTCCTTTTCAACAAAAATCCTCACTTGAAACCGATCAGCGTATTGCCTGCTATGGAATGCGATTTAACACATCTCCCTGCAGATGACGTTCTGATTTGGTTTGGTCACTCCTCCTACCTGTTGAAGATTGAAGGAAAATTAATATTGGTTGATCCGGTGTTCAGCCAAAATGCTTCTCCTATCCCAGGTAGCAATAAAGCATTTAAGATGTCTGTCGACTATACGACGATGGTTTTTCCGAAAATTGACTATTTGTTTATCTCTCATGATCATTACGATCATCTGGACTATGAGACCGTTGTGAAATTGAGGGATAAAGTCGGTCAGGTGATTTGTGGTCTCGGAGTAGGGGCACATTTTGAATCTTGGGGATATAAGGCCGATCAGATCATCGAGGGGGATTGGTACGATCAGGTAAAACTTGCGCCAGATTTTCAGGTAACCTTCACACCCGCAAGGCACTTTTCGGGGCGAAGATTTACACGGAATAATACCTTATGGACATCCTTTGTGTTAAAAACTTCTAAGTACAGTATTTTCTTGGGGGGAGATAGTGGGTATGGTAAGCACTTCAAAAAAATAGGTGACCAATTCGGTCCATTTGATTTAGCTATCTTGGAAAATGGCCAATATAACGATGCCTGGCATTATATCCATTCTTTACCTGACGAATGGGCTGCTGAAACGAAGGATCTGAAAGCCCAAGCTATTTTGCCCGTTCATTCTTCTAAGTTCGCGTTGGCTATGCACGACTGGAAAGAGCCAATGGAGAAATTTTACGAGACAGCGAACAAAGAACAGATCACTCTTATTACGCCAAAAATAGGAGAAATGATCCATTTTAATAGATTAGATACAGTATACGCGCCTTGGTGGCGTGAAGTCAACTAAAATCTATTTATTTTTTTCTTCAATCCATAAAGACATATATTTTGTGCTTTGCATCGTGTGGTGCAACAATATCTGACTAATAAAGTTTTGTTGGCGGTGTCTGTCAATCTGCACTTTTAGCAAAGATAGATTCGTCATAAAGTCGGCCTGATACTTTCGTTTTTCATAACGCTCGTTGATAATACGGATACCATGTTCTTGGGCCGTTTTCCAAAGATCTTCGTTTTCGTAGAGTTCAACAGTCTTTCTGCAGAAAGTTTCGGGATTGTCTTCGATAAAACCATTCCAGTCCAAATTGCCCTTCATGGCCTCGGCACCAACTGTCGTGGTGACAGATGGTGTACCTGTCTGCATGGCGTCGATAAACTTTCCTTTTACGCCCGCACCAAACTGAATTGGAGCGACTAGTACACGGTAGTTTTCCATAGTGAGACGAGCCGATTCTGCTCGCCCCTTAATCAGGAAATTCTCTTTTGGATTGTTTAATTGAAGGACCTTTTGGGTTGCATAGGCACCGTAAATGTGCAATTCTACTTTAGGGAGCATCTTCCGTAATTGCGGCCAGATTTGTGTTTTTAGATATTGTACCGTATGCCAGTTGGGCTCATGAATAAAATTTCCGATAAATAGTAAGTTTTTACGCTCTTCAAAGGGCTTCCATTGATTAATTTCAGTAGAACTGATCTCATTTTCAAGGAAAGGGAGATAATAGAGGATATCGGGTGAAATTCGAAATTCTTCGATAAGAATCTTCATTTCGGATTCAGAGATTATCAAAGAGAGGTCACTTCGCAGAATTGAGGCAATTTCCCGTTTGGCGGTTTCTGTAAATAACTCTTGAAAGGAGAAATCACCTTTATTTTTGACGGATGTCTGTCTCGCCTGGCGTAAAAAATGCAAGTCTTCCGTGTCAAGTACGCGAAGTGCGTTAGGGCATTGCTGGGCAACACGCCAGCCGTATTGTTCTTCTACCATAAAGCGGTCAAAAACAACAATATCGGGCTGTAGTTTAGCTATGAACTCGTCAAAGCTGTTGCAATTGAGTACAATTGCCTGTTCATGTATTCCGAGAGACTGCAAAGCGGCGCTATAGGGCGATTTGGCGGCAGCTGAAGCAAATGTAATATGATAAGAGCGATTGATGAACGTGTCAATTAATTGCATCATGCGAAAACCCGCAGCAGAAGATGTTGGCTCTGGCCACACAAGTCCGATGAACAAAACCTTTTTCTCTTTCATGCTGGAAAATTACTGATTAATGTGAAAAGAATTGACGAAAAATTAACAATTAGTCATTTTCAAACGATTAGCTTTATTTTAGTGTTTATATTATACTTCGAGGTTATTCATCATTTAACGATCATATGGCCAAAACTATTGCTCAACGGATTCGACATTTTTCACCAAAGACCTATTGGAAGGAACTAATCGCTGTTTTGGTTATCTTATTGGCCTTTGTATTTTTTAGAAATGAAAGGAAGGAGCTTGCTGCAATTATTCCGCAGTTGCGGGCGGCCAATCTAACTTGGGTTGCAGTAGGCGTCGGAATTACGATAGTATACATTGTTCTCCAGGGATTGATGTATGTACAGAGCTTTAAGGCGATCGGTCTTTCCATTAATCTGAGGATTGCAATTGACCTGTTCTTGAAGCGGAATCTACTCAGCGTGTTTCTGCCTGCAGGGGGGATTAGTTCTTTGGCTTATACTACAACGCAGTTGCGGAAAAGGAATTTAAATACGACCCAAATTCACCAAGCTGGGGCTTTATATGGCTATGTTGGGTTGCTAACGGTCTTTTTGATTGGTGTGCCCGTGATATTGTACACAGTTTGGCATAACAAAAATTTTGGGGATGCCTGGATCTCATTGCTGGTTTTGGGACTGCTTCTGGGGGTCGTATTTTGGCTCGTGTGGTCTTTTCGAACGCACAAAGGTATCTATCGCTGGGTCGAATTAAAATTCCCTGCTGTAGCCTCTAATATCGATGAAATATTCTCAGGGGAGGTCAAGCTAAAATATTTGTTCGGTACCATGTTAGCATCCATGGTCGTCGAATGCTGCGGTATCGCGCACGCATTTGTGAGCATGTATGCCCTTGGTCTGGATCACTCTTTTGAGGCTGCGGCAATTGCCTACACGGTTTCGGTTGTTCTAATGATTGTTTCTCCTTTTCTGCGTGGGCTTGGGGCGGTTGAGCTGACCATGCTGTATATTTTTAAAGCATATGGTTATTCACAGGCAGAAGGACTGGGCATTACTATTCTATACCGCGCGTTTGAGTTTTGGCTCCCGTTAATCTTGGGACTTCTGGCATTCGCATGGCGTGGAAAACAGCTGCTGGCCCGTATTGGACCTGCACTGCTGATCTTTTTCTTAGGAATGGTGAATCTCGTCTCTGTATTGACGCCCCCTTTGGCGGACCGGATGAAACTTGATCGTTTTTATTTGCCTTTGGAAGCCATTCATGCTTCTAAGTTCATGGTTTTGGTGTTGGGACTGGGTTTGTTGGTTACTTCAGCCTATTTAATTAAAGGTTTTCGGATCGCATTTTGGATTGCTGTGGTTTTTAGTGCGCTGTCCCTTTTTGGGCATGTGTTTAAAGCTTTGGACTATGAAGAGGCCTCAGTAGCGTTACTGACCTTGGTTTTATTGGCGATGAGCTATAAGCAATACCGGATCAAAAGTAATATTCGTTGGGTGAGAATTGGATTTATTACCTTTTTCGTTGCCTTAGTAGCGATTTGCTTGTTTGATGCGCTGAGTTTTTATTTTATTGATAAACAGCATTTTGGTTTAGACTTTACCTGGCGACAATCGATCTATCACACTGCGCGAAGTTTCTTGCTATTTGCAGATGATGAATTGATGCCCCAAACGGCTTTTGGACAGGAGTTTCTGCGCATCACCCAAGTTTTGGGGCTATTTTGCTGGTTTTTATTGATCTACGCACTTGCGCGTCCTCGTCTGATTGATGATGAAGATTCTAGTAAGTCCGAGATCGAAAGGGCAGAACAATTATTACTTGAGTTTGGGCAGTCTCCGATGGACTTCTTTAAATTGGGAAAAGATAAGAACCTGTTCTTTTCAGAAATATCGGAAGGCTTCACAGCTTATCGCCTGGCTAATGAGTTTGCAATCGTTTTAGATGAGCCTGTCTGTGAACAAGGGGATAAGGAAGAGCTTGTTCAGGAGTTTGATGAATACTGTTATGCCAATGGATTAAAAGCCATTTACTATCGTGTGGATGAAAATAGTTTGGTTCATTTTTCATCACTTCGTAAGCAGAAGATCACCATCGGACAGGAGGCCGTATTAGAATTAGATGCATTTACGCTGGAGGGGAAAGACCGTAAATCATTACGTAATGGGCTTAACGCAATTCAAAAAAAAGGGTTTACGACAGAAGTCTTGAAAGCTCCTCAAACAAGGAAAATTATCGATCAGCTGAAAGCTATCTCCAACGAATGGCTGAAAGAATTTGATAAAAAGGAAATGGTTTTTTCGCAAGGCATGTTTGATGAAAGCGAGCTGATCTCGCAGGATATTATTGTGCTGAAAAATGAAACAAATCAAATCGTAGCCTTTTTGAATATTGTTCCCGACTACGCGAAAGATGAGTGTACTTATGATATGATCAGAAAGTCTCTTGAGGCCCCAGGTGGAAGTATGGACGCGTTGATTGTTGAGCTTATCACCTACGCGAAACAAAAACAGTATGTCTACCTGAATTTGGGAATGGTACCAATGACAGGTCTGGGGGCAACGGACAGTCCGGCCGAAAAAATAATGAAGTTTGCGTCAACGCGATTGGGAAATTTCAAACATTACCATAGCCTGCGCGACTTCAAAGAGAAGTATGCAACATTTTGGGAAAATAAATACCTTATATTTGATAATGACTTTGATCTTATACAGCTTCCTGTAGCATTGGTCAAAGTGATGAAACCGAATGAATAGGTTGATAGAGCTCTCGTACAGATGAAAAAATTAACTACGCTATTTATAATTGGGAGCATAGCATTTCATGCTTTTGCACAACAACGTTTGATAGACATGAAATATTGGAATAATAAAGCCGTACTGCCTTTGGTGCTCTATTTGAGTGGCGATGGTGGATTTAATTCATTCTCTAACAAGCTTTGTGAGCTGATTGCTGGTGCCGGATATACTGTTGCTGCTCTTGATTCTAAGAATTATTTCTGGAAGAAGAAAAGCCCGAATGAGATCGCAGCGGATATTTCTAATACCTTGAAGACTTTGTTATCCTCCCGGCAGAATATGCGTCTTTTCGTTGTTGGGTATTCATTTGGTGCAGATGCAGTCCCTTTTATTATTAACCGATTGGATCCAGTGGTTAAAAAGAATGTAAAGAGCATTGTGCTTCTGGAACCATCCGTGTCAACAGATTTAGAGATTCATATCGCTGATATTCTGGGAAGAAGTAACACAAAACGGAGTCTTGATGTCATTGCGGAAATCAATCGTATGGAAGGGCTGAAAACAAGTGTAATTCTTGGTGATGACGAGGCTGATTTTCCAATACAAAAGATAACGCTTAAGAATTTTACCAAAAAATACCTGGCGGGAGGGCATCATTTTAGTGGCAATGCAGATCAAGTTGCTAAGACGACGGTGGCGCTCTTTTAACTGAGCGGTGTTGTTGTCTGCTAGCTTTCCTTTAAGGTGGTTGTACAGCAGCGATAGGCCTTTTACCTTGTCAAAATCGGTGAATGCTCTGAGGCTATTTGGATTTCTTGTCCTACATCAATTTAATTAAATGAAGAAGGTCTTAATTTTGATTTAGAATTTAAATAGACAATTATGGAATTAGGAATAGGAATGTTTGGTGACTCGAGGATAGATCCAGTTACAGATCAAATCCAGGCAGCACAAGATAGAATGAAAGAAATTATTGAAGAGATCAAGCTTATGGATCAAGTAGGATTGGATTTCTTTGGAATCGGGGAGCATCATCGGGCAGATTATGCCGTTGCAGCACCCGAAATTATCTTGGCTGCGGCTTCTACAGTTACCAAAAACATTAAATTGGGTAGTGCAGTTTCTGTATTGAGTTCTGCAGATCCTGTTAAATTATTTCAGGATTTTGCGGCTGTCGATCTTCTATCCGATGGACGTGCTGAGCTTATGGCTGGAAGAGGATCTTTCATTGAATCCTTCCCTTTATTTGGTTATGATCTGAAAGATTATTCCGAGTTGTTTGAGGAGAAACTTGAGCTTTTGCTTCGCCTGAATAAGCAAAATCCAATTACTTGGCGCGGAAATTTTAGAGCTCCTCTGATCAATCAAGAAGTTTTTCCTCGGCCAAAAAATGGATCACTACCGATTTGGGTTGCAGTAGGCGGTACAACATCTTCTGTGATCCGTGCAGGAAAACTGGGCTTACCGGTTATGTTTGCCATTATAGGTGGGATGTACGAGAGTTTTGATCACTTATTTGACATGTACCGTCAAGCGTATGAGGATAATGGGCATGATATGGCTAATTTTCAGGTGGGAGTGCACATGCATGCGTTCTTTGGCGACAAAAATGCTCAGGTAGCAGACTATTACTATCCAATTTATTCAGCACAGATGGATCGTATTGGAGCAAGCCGTGGATGGCCTCCATATCAGCGTACACAATATGACTTTGGCAGATCTTCAAGAGGACACCTAATTGTGGGAGATGCTGCCTATGCCGTTGATAAAATTTTGCAAATACATGAGAAGTTCGGATTGACACGTTTCTCTGCCCATATGGATGTGGGCGCCCCTGGGCACAAAGAAATGTTGCGATCTATAGAGATTTTTGGCGAGAAAATAGCCCCCGAAATTCGAAAGGCTCTTCATAAAGATGCCTAAAGAGCTATTATCATTTTTTTAACGCTGAGATATTCGCTACCTTTGTGGCGTAAATCATTGTAGAGAGTAAGATGCTTGGATTAAAGTTGTTGACAGATCCGCGATGGGCAAACATCGCAGAAGGAAATTTAGAAGAGATTTTGACAGATCATGCATGGTGTGAACAAAAGGCTGCTTCAAATGCAATATCATTAATTACAAACAACTCAGAACACGAAGATTTAGTACATGAACTGACGGCAATCGCTATTGAAGAAATGGAACATTTTAAGATGGTGATTGATATTATCAAAGAACGCGGTTATACGTTAGGCCGTGAGCGCAAAGATGATTATGTGGGGCAGTTGATGAAATTCTCTAAAAAAGACGGGAGCCGTAATATGGCTTTTATAGACCGTTTATTATTTGCGGCGATGATTGAAGCTCGTAGCTGTGAGCGTTTTAGAGTTTTATCTCAAAATATTCAAGATAAAGAACTGGCAAAGTTTTACTATGATTTAATGGTTTCTGAAGCAAATCATTATACCACATTTTTAAATTTTGCACGTAAATATACCGTAGATGTTGATGTTGAAAAGCGTTGGAAGGAGTGGTTGGATTTTGAAGGGAGGCTGATTCAGTCATACGGAAGTAAAGAGGCCATTCATGGCTAACAGGATCTTGCTCCTACCTATTTTAAAACACATACATAACAGTTGTCCCGTTCTATTTCTTAGAACGGGATTTTTTGTCACTTAATTATTCTTATCTTTGTACCGTGATTGAAAAAAGTAAAATAATAGATATCAGGAGTTTGTCTTTGGATCAGATCAAAGATCAACTTACAGCGTTGGGGGAGCAAGGCTTTCGTGCGAAGCAGATTTATGAATGGCTTTGGGTAAAGTCTTGTGTTGATTTTGATCAGATGAGCAATCTGAGTAAATCCCTTCGCGAGAAGCTGAAAGAGAATTTTACGATCAATGCAGTTACAGTTAAAGAATCTCAGATCAGCTCGGATAAAACAATTAAAAGTAGTTTTTGGCTGTATGACAACAATATTATTGAGGGGGTGTTGATACCAGCTCCAGAGCGAATGACTGCTTGTGTAAGCTCACAAGTGGGCTGTAGTCTGACCTGTAAGTTTTGCGCAACAGGCTATATGGATCGCAAAAGAAACCTCAATGCAGATGAGATTTATGACCAGGTGGTCCTGATCAGTAAACAAGCAGAGGAAAACTATGGGCAGCCATTGACAAATATCGTTTATATGGGAATGGGAGAGCCCCTGTTGAACTATACGAATATGATGAAATCTGTTGAGCGTATTACAGCTCCAGACGGATTGAATATGGCTGCGAAGCGAATTACTGTTTCCACCGCCGGTATCGCAAAAATGATTAAGAAGCTGGGGGATGATCAGGTTCGTTTTAACCTCGCGCTTTCTTTGCATGCTGCAAATGATAAAAAACGGAATGAGATTATGCCTATCAATGAGCAGAACTCGCTCAAAGCACTGGCCGAGGCCCTCAAATATTTTTATGCCAAGACAAAGAACCCAATCACATTCGAATATATTGTCTTTAACAATTTCAATGATGAATTGGAGGATGCAAAAGAGCTTGCTAAGTTCTGTAAACATGTTCCTTGTAAAGTCAACCTGATTGAATATAATCCTATTGCACTGGCAGATTTTTTGAATGCCGAAGCCGATAAAATTGAGGTGTTTGCAAATTATCTTAAAAGTCAGGGGATTATTACGAATGTAAGACGTAGCCGTGGCAAAGATATTGATGCTGCCTGTGGACAATTAGCTATCAAGGATAAGAAAAAAGAGGAATCCGAAGCTTAATCTGATCAATTGTTCCTATCTTTAATAGGAGCGTTAACCAGATGAAATCCGAATTAAATAAGTTTTTTGGTGATTTTGTGTCTATATTCTTTCCGAGAGAATGTGGTTGTTGCGGTTGTGTTTTAAAATATCAGGAAAAGTTTATTTGTGTGGCATGCGATTTCCATCTGCCTTATACCAACTTTCATGAGTACTCAGACAATGATACGGCTAGGCAACTCTGGGGGAAAGCTCCAGTGGAAGAGGCTTGTTCTTTCTTATTGTTGCAAAAAGATAGTCGTGTTGAGCATCTAATTTATCAGATCAAATATAATAAACAGCCCTTCCTAGCGGAATATTTTGGCTATCAATACGGCTTAAAATTAGTAAAAGTACAGGCGTACCAAGGCATAGATTTTATTGTTCCTGTCCCGCTGCATAGTAGCAAACTCAGAAAAAGAGGATACAATCAATCCACTTACTTCGGTAGGGGACTGTCCCGGGCGATGGAAATTCCATTGCGGGAAGATATTTTGATTAGAAAGAAAGCGACAATTAGCCAGACAGGTAAAGGACGGCTCGACCGGTACGAAAATGTAAACGATGTCTTTGATTGTCAGTTCACTGAGTTAGCGGCCAATGTGCACATTCTGCTAGTGGACGATGTGTTAACAACTGGCGCAACAATTGTTTCAGCGGCATTAACGCTTTTGGCTTCTTTTGACTGTCGGGTATCTATTGTTACTTTGGCAAGGGCCTAAATCAGTAATCCTATCCTATTGTTTTTGGATTCATTTAAATATCATGAGAAATAGAATTCACAATCCGTCAGGATAAAGTGATTTCCAATAATTCGAGGAACTTATATATTCAGGTGTTTACCTTCAATAAAAATGACCATGTCAAAGGACTTCAATAGGATGTTTAGTACCGTCTGTTGACATAGTTTAAGAGATAGGCGAATCCTGCCATACCTATTCCGATCGTGTCTGCAAATAAATCCCACCAGTCACCGCTGCGATAAGTAAAGATATAAAGCTGAAGTAATTCTGTCAGACCTGCAAATAAAAATCCGAGTATAGATACAATAAAGACTGGAAGCCAGCGGGTTGGTTTGCCGCTAAATTGTTGGATCACGCCATTGTACAACAGTGTGCAGAAAACAAAGAACATACCGCAATGGACTAATTTATCCATCCCTGGATAAGCAGGAACTGCGTCAAAATTGTTGCCTGGGAGTGTGCATAAAATAATAACTATGATGGCCCAAATAAAACACCATTTATAGTCTAGCAAGATTTTAATCATGGCGATAAATATCCAAAAATTTCCTGATAGAAATAAAAATATTATCAATTTAAAAATTATTGCACTGTAAATCAGTTAATTGTATAATTTATTTTGCTTTATATGGTACTATGTATTGCATGGTACCATAAAATACATATATCTTTGTATTGTTATGATAGCTGAAAATACACAAATCCAAATGAGGAAAGGGATACTTGAATATTGTATCCTATCCATAATTTCTCGAGGAGAAATTTATGCCTCCGATATTATCAGCGAACTGAAGAAAGCTCAATTATTGGTTGTGGAAGGAACCTTATATCCGCTTTTAACGCGTCTAAAGAACAATGGACTGTTAAGCTATATATGGAAGGAGTCGACTTCAGGTCCGCCTAGAAAATATTATGAAATTACCCAAGAAGGGTTAGAAGTCCTCTCACGGCTAGATGTTACCTGGAATGAGCTCGTGTTTGCTGTAAACACGTCATTGGTGGGTAGAAACAATGATTCAACTAAACCAGTTAAAGATAATAACGATGAATAAGACAATAATTATCAACATAAATAGTATCGTCTTCCATATTGAAGAGGATGCTTATGAGGTGCTTCGCTCCTACATGATTGATATAAAGAAGCACTTTGGACAATCGGAAGATAGTAAGGAGATTTTAGAAGACATCGAGAATCGTATTTCTGAGATGTTTACCGAAAAGATTCAGACAGGTAGCAAAGAAGTCCTGAATATGGATGATGTAAATGCCGTCATAGAGCAGATGGGTAGTGTAAGTGATTTTGAATCTGATGACCAGGATGGTTATACGTCTTTTCAACGTCAGCCGCATGCAGACGGTTTTAAGGTAGGTAAGAAGTTGATGCGGGATCCTGATGACAAAGTGTTCAGCGGAGTATGTAGCGGATTAGGGCACTTTTTTGGCATCGAAGCTAAATGGGTGAGGTTACTCTTCGCTTTATTTGTTGTGATCGGAGGATCGGGTGTGCTTATCTATGTCATCCTATGGATCGTCATGCCGCTGGCTGTAACCCGTGCGGATAAGATGGAAATGCGAGGCGAAGCACCGAATATCCAAAACTTCAAGCGTTCTTTTGACGAAGAAATGAGTGGTGTTAAGGAAACATTTTCAAGAGGGATGGATAGAACAGGTGACGGTGTAGCCAAATTAATGCAGATCATTGTTAAAGTCATCGGCGTATTCTTTGTGATTATTGTTGGATTAACACTCATAGGTCTTATCATAGGGTTGATCTTCTTTGCATTGGCTATTGTTAATGTCATTCCTGATGTAATGGATGATTCTGGGCCTTTCTATTTAATGGATCCGAGCGATGTACCTTTTGCTTTAATTGCTGGTTTCTTATCTATTTTTATACCTTTTGCAGGATTATTCTATTTGCTTTTGCGTGTACTTTTCGAGAAAAAACCGATGAACAATTATTTGACCACGACTTTATTCCTGGTATGGTTGGCATCGATTGGTGCGATTATTTATTATTCGACATCTGTAGCGAAAGAATTCAGGGAGTCCAGTACGATTGTTGAAGAGAAGCCATTGCAAAAACAAGCTATTTATTATTTGAATGAAAATGACGTCAGGGTAATTCGATTAAAAAATGGTGTAAAAAGTGGTATCGGTATTAAAAATGAAAACCTTTCAACCTATTTGAGACGTAATATTCGTATTCGAATTGAGCGTATCGACTCGTTGCAAGAACCCTATGTGCGCTACGAATATTCGGCAAAAGGAAATACCTATAAAGCAGCCACAGATAGAGCCGGTAAAATTAGTTATGCCTTGAGACAGGATAGTACATCATTGACCTTCGATAATGCTTTTCAATTGAATGAAGGCGAACGTTATCGGGATCAAGAGGTTAATATTACCTTATTCCTACCTGTGGGCACAAAATTGGTCATTAATGATCATCTGGAAGATAAATTAAGAGATATATCCTTTTACGAGTGCAAAGATCGCTATAAGGAAGATTTAAAAGATGTAAAGGACGTTGAATTTGTGGTTACTTCCCTTGGACTGAAATGTGCCTTAGCTCCAAGAGAATCCGATGAAAGTGAAGACCATAACGCGAACGAAAATGAAGTAGTTGCAAATGATACTTCTATAGTTATCCGGAGGGATACAATTATTAATGTCAAAAAAGATGGGGTGACCATACAGACAAAAAAGAAATAATAGCTACCAAGTCTTCCGTCTTCAAGACGGAAGACAAATTATTGAAGCCCTAACCAATCGAAAACTAGTACTGAACCTCGTGTGATAAACCTATTTGATGCCATCATTGATCGATGTTATTACACCTATTTATAAACGAATGAAAAGATATTTTTACCTCTTACTCTTAAATTTTTTGATTGTTTCCTTTACCTATGCACAGGTGAAAGTTACGGGCAAAGTACAGACGGACAATAATGTACCTTTGGTCGCCGCAACTGCCTATCTGATGAAGGCAAAGACGGCTATTATTTTGAAAGCTGTTGTTACAGATGAAAATGGGGAATACCAATTTACGGATGTACAAACTGGAAGTTATTACATTGACGTCAAAATGATCGGGTATACGTCCAATAAAAGCAATACTTTCGACATCAACAAAACAACTTATAACGTTGCAACAATCCTGCTGAACGCTGACACACGAAAACTGCAGGAGGTCGCCGTGGAGGGGAAGCGTCCAATGGTTGAAAGTAAACCTGGAAAACTCGTTCTAAATGTTGAAAATTCTCCCTTGGCAGCTGGGAATAACGCCTTAGATATTGTACAAAGGGCTCCTGGGGTAAGCTTGGATAACAATAATAATTTGCAATTGATGGGGCAGTCCGGGGTTTCGGTTACCATTGATGGACGGCAGACTTATATGTCAGGGGAACAGCTTGTGAATTTTTTGAAGAGTACAGATGGCAATCAGATTAAGTCTGTTGAAGTGATCACGACAAGAGCGGCAAAGGATGACGCCGAGGGTGCAGTAGGAACAATTAATATTGTTCTTAAAAAAAATCGTATGGAAGGTTTTAACGGAACCTTTAACCTGACTGCTGGACGAGGAGAAAAATTTAGAGGAAATAGTTCCTTATCCTTAAATTATAAAAAGAACAACACAACAGTATTTGGATCATATGCGTATTCGGATGAAAAAAGCTATCGGAAGCTCCTTCTCGATCGCATCATCCAGAATAAAGATGTAAAGACTTATTTTAAACAAAGGTCAATATTGGATGAACAGGAAAAGAATCATTCCTACCGTTTTGGTGTCGAACAAAAAACATCCGCTAGAAATACTTTAACGGTACAGTTTAATGGATCAAATAATATCGAATACAATGATAATGATAGTAAGACCAATGTAGGAAAGTCTTTTACAACATTGGATTCACTTTTGATTTCGACATCTGCGTTCAAAGAATTATTTGATCGTTACTCTGCTAATTTAAATAATGAGTTTAGAATTGATTCTAATGGCAGAAAACTAACTCTTGATCTAGATTGGAGTAAATTCAAAAGCAGTAAGCGGGTAAGCTATAATAATCAATATTTTGATGGTCAAATGGATGCGATTACTCCAGAGGAAATCCAGCGTAGCAGAATGCCTATCGGAATCGATATCTATGTTGCCAAACTGGATTATGAACAACCGCTTACTAAGGTTTCTAAGCTTGAAATGGGGGCAAAGTATTCCAATGTTACGTCAGATAACGACTTAACCTTTGAGGATTTTTTGAACAATTCTTGGATTAACAATGAAAGGCGTACGAATCATTTTGTTTATAAAGAGCAGATTGCCGCCGGATATATAGACTATAACAATACAATAGGAAAATGGGGCCTGAAGGTAGGGGCGAGAGGAGAATATACCTTTTCTGATGGAAACTCATTGACCTTAAATAAGCAAGTGAAACGGAATTACTTTAAACTTTTTCCGAATGCAAATCTGACATATACACTTCATGAGAATCATATTCTTTCCTTAGGTTACGCGAGGAAAATCACCCGTCCTAATTACAGACAGTTGAACCCTTTTGATTATTTCATTGATAAACTGACGTTTGAACGTGGTAATCCTTATTTGAACCCGCAATTTTCCAATGAATTCACCCTGAACTATACATTGATGCAACGTTATAATGTGACATTGGGTATTAATGATGTACGGGATGCGATTGTGGAGAGCATGGGCCAGGATTCAGTGCTGAAACAGACTTGGGTTATACGTGAAAATTTAGGGAAGAATATGACAGCTTATCTGAATCTGAACATCCCGATTACGGTATCCAAGATTTGGAGCATGAATAACAATATTACAGGCATCCATTTTAATTTTGATGGTATAGTGAGCGGTCATCCGCTGAAAAGGAAGTCATTTCTTTTGCAGGCAACATCAATGCATAATTTAAAATTGGCGAAAAGTCTGTCGGCCAATGTCAACTTGCGGTATTTCTCTCCTTTCAAATATAATGTATACGATATGAAGGCACGTTGGGATATGGAGGTTGGAGCGACAAAAACATTTAAAGATCAACGTAGTTCTTTGAAGTTGGCGGTGAGTGACTTGTTTAATACGGGGAATCAGAATCTGAAAACCAATTTTGGAGATTTTGACTCTAGTATCAGACAATACCAAGATCGTCGTGTCGTTCGATTAACCTATTCGTATAAATTTGGAAATTTAAAAAATAACTATCGTAAGAAAGACACGAGCAATGAAGAGAAAGAAAGAGCACAATAGGACTGGATTGTTTTTATAATATATAACCGTAGGAATGTCCTATTCTTACGGTTTTTTTGCATTGTCTGTTTGATATTTGATATACTTAAAGTAGTCGGAGTATTTCATATGGCTTTTGAATCAGAAAGCATCTTTTTCTGGCTTTTAGCTATTGTTGTTTAAGAAATGAACCAAATTTTAATTAGTCATTTTTGACCAATTCGGTAGGCAATACACGGGTTTCAAATTCTGTAATGGGATATTTTGCTTCTATTAACTTAATAAGCAATTCCGTGGCAATTTTTCCCATTTCGAATGCAGGTTGGCGAATTGCGGTTAATTTGGTGGAAAAGAGGTCCACGACGTTTGAATTTGTGAATCCTGCAATGGCGATACTTTGTGCAGGTCCGAAAGGTCTTTTTTTTATGACATGAAGATATCCTGTGGTTAATTTATCGCCAGAAATGAAGATAGCATCGAAACCAATGCGGAGCAGTTCTTCGACAGCCTTCTCAACTTCCTCTAAATGTAGTCCACCATGTTGACAATATTTTACCAAATTTGGGTCGAAATCGATATGATTTGCCATCAGGGCCTTTTTATAGCCAATTAATCGATCTTTCGTTATGGACAATGATTTAGAGTTTGTAAGGTGCGCAATTTTCTTCTTTCCAAGTGTTATAAGGTGCTGAGTTGCATCATAGGCTCCTTGTTGATTGTTTACGACAACTTTGTAGGTGTCGAACTGCTGTGGGATCCGATCAAAAAAGACAATTGGAAATCCCCTTTCTTTCAATTGATGTAGATAGGAGATGTCTTCAGTTTCTGAAGACAATGCAATCAGTAGTCCATCTATAGACCTAGAAGTTAGATATTCGACATTCAGTCGTTCCCGTTCCGAAGATTCATGTGTTTGTGAAATAATGATCTGAAAGTTCTTATCATAGGCAATTGATTCTACACCGCTTATGACTTGGGAGAAGAAATTATTAGCTATTTCGCTAACAATAACACCGATTGAGTGACTTCGTCGCTCTTTCAAACTCCTAGCGATAGGATTAGCACGATAGTTTATTTTTTTTGCGTATTCTAATACAATCTTTTTTGTTTCAGGACTTATTTCATAACTATCTCTCAAAGCTCTTGAGATAGTAGAAGTAGATAAATTAAGCGCTTTAGCAATGTCTTTGATTGTATAGTTCTCGAATTTCATAATCGGCAAAATAGACTATAATATTAGTCAAAAAAAATTACAAAACCTAATTTACGGACATATGCAAACGTTGCCGGCAACGTTTGCATAACTTTTTAATGATACTTGCATGAACAAGTGAAATATAACTTGTAAACTTGATTGTATGATAACCAGTTAAATTTCGATGCAGGTCCTGCAAGAGTGATTTAATCATTGTAATTTAAAAACCTAAAAATATGAGTAAAGCCTTAGTAATATCTACTGCTATTTGCGCTTCGTTATTCACATTAAATGCACACGCTCAAGCCCGAAAAGTCCAAGGAACGGTCGTTGGTACAGATCAAAAAGGATTGGTTGGTGTGAGTGTAACGGTGTTAGGAACAAGAATTGTTGCTGTGACGGACAAAAGTGGAAAGTTTAGTATCGAAATACCCGGCAACAATCAAGAACTTCAATTTACCTATGTTGGATTTCAGACAAAAAAAGTAACAGTTCCTGGGAATCAGAGGACGCTTAACATTGTTTTGGAAGAACAATCTAATGCTTTGGAGGAGGTAACCGTTAATATTGGATACGGAACTGTTAAGAAAAAAGATTTGACGGGAGCTGTAACTTCGGTAGGCGCAGAAACCATTTCTAAAGCTCCAGTATCCTCTGCTCTTGAGGCAATTGCAGGAAGAATGGCTGGGATTCAAATTTCTTCTACAGAAGGAGCCCCAGATGCAGAAATGAAAGTCCGCGTCCGTGGCGGAGGCTCCGTCACGGGAGACAATGCACCATTATATATTGTGGATGGCTTTCCGATGTCTTCAATATCAGATATTGCGCCTGCGGATATAGAATCTATCGATGTGTTAAAAGATGCATCTTCGGCAGCTATATATGGCTCTCGGGGTGCAAATGGCGTTGTTATAGTAACCACAAAGAGCGCTAAATCGGGCAGAACATCGATTAGTTATAGTGCTTTTGGCGGAATTCGAAATTTGGCAAAAAAGCTCGATGTATTGTCACCCTATGATTATGTAAAGTGGCAGTACGAACAAGCGTTGTTGCAAAATAAACTGGATACTTATGTCAAATACTTTGGCAATTTTCAAGATATAGATCTCTATAAAGATGTGCAATCAAATGATTGGCAAGAGCTTGTATTTGGAAGAACAGGTAATACCTTCAATCAAAACATCAACTTGTCTGGAGGTAATGATAAGACCAAATATTCTATTTCGCATTCTTTTGTGAAAGATAAAGCGATTATGGAAATGTCGGGCTTTCGGAGGCAAAATATTAATTTTAAGCTGAACCATAAACCGACAAAAAATACTTCGTTGGACCTAGGGGCGAGATTTTCTGATGTTCGTGTATCTGGTGGTGGAATGAACGAGCAAAACGAAACTTCATCAGCAGATTCACGATTAAAATTCGCTATGATCTATCCTCCCTTTCCTGTCGGAGGTTTAACAAATAGTGATGAAACCGATGATGAGTTCAATCTATATAATCCATTAGAGTCCTTGGTCGATAATGATCAATTGCAACGAAGGAGAACGTATAACCTAAATGCTGCATTTAGCTGGGATATTGTTAAAAACCTACGGTTCAGGGCAGAATTTGGCTTTGATGATTATCACAACTATAATGATCGGTTTTATGGTCCAACGACCTATTATGTGCGTAATATTCCTGCTGCTTTAGATCAAAATAAGCCTGCTCTTATCTCATTGAATACTTCGACTCAGGGGATACGATCGACAAATACATTAAACTATAACTTTCACGATTTCCTGCCTAAAGGACATAGTTTAAGTGTGTTGATTGGCCAGGAATATTTGTTTACACAAAAAACGTTAAATACCAATACGACGCACGGCTTTCCGAAAAGCTTTAAACTGGATGATACCCGCAAATTAACGCCGCAAGGTGCGTCGAGTACGATAAACAATTACATGTTTGCTGACGAAAAATTACTCTCGTTTTTTGGCCGGGTAAATTATGACTTTGACTCGAAGTATTTATTTAATGCAACTTTTCGGGCAGATGGTTCCTCCAAGTTCTCGGCAGACAATTATTGGGGATATTTCCCATCCATGGCAGCAGCCTGGAGGATATCATCAGAGCGATTTATGGGCAATACGCAATCTTGGCTTGACGACTTAAAACTGAGGGTAAGCTTGGGGACCTCGGGAAATAATAATATTCCATTAGAGCAGATATATCCAATATTTTCGGTCAAGAACACTGAATGGGTCAATGGATATAAGAATTATTGGGCTACGTCAAAAACGATGTCTAATCCGGATTTGAAATGGGAAACGACCATTTCAAAGAATATAGGTTTGGACTTTACTTTATTCAAGAAAAAGCTATCGGGAACGATCGATGTGTATAAAAATAAAACAAAAGATCTCTTGATTCTTTTCCCAATTGCCGGATCAGGTTACGATGATCAATATCGCAATTTAGGTGAAACTCAAAATAAAGGAATAGAGCTTACCCTAAACTGGTCTGCTATCAATAAGAAGAACTTTGATCTCAATTTTAGCGGCAATATTAGTTTCAATCAAACGAAAGTTAATTCTTTAGGCGGCCTAGCCTCGATTCCCATGGCTTCGGGTTGGGCCTCAACGGAAATTGGTCCGGATTATATCGTTGAAGCTGGTGGACGAGTTGGAAAAATGTATGGTTACGTGAGTGATGGGCGATATGAAGTTTCTGATTTTACAGGCTACGATGCAGCATCAAAAAAATGGATTTTAAAAGATGGCGTAGCGGATGCCTCTGCTGTCGTTGGAACCATAAGACCGGGAACAATGAAGTTAAAAGATCTAGTTGGTGATGATCATAAAATCAATGCAAGTGATCAGACGATTATTGGAGATGCAAACCCTTTACATACCGGTGGATTTTCAATTAATACGCGTATCTATAACTTTGATATGACGGCATTATTTAACTGGAGCTATGGAAATGATATTTACAATGCGAATAAGATTGAATACACATCCACGAGCAAATATAACAATCGGAACATGCTTACAGTGATGGAAGAAGGACAACGTTGGACGAACTTACTGCCTGATGGAACCATCAGTAATGACCCGGGGCAGTTGGCGGATATGAATAAAAGTACGAGTCTTTGGTCTCCACTTACAAATAAATTTGTATTCAGCGATTGGGCTGTGGAGGATGGCTCGTTCTTGCGCTTAGGAACTGTTACAGTAGGGTATACGCTACCTAAAACGTTTACTGACAGGTTGAAAATCCGAAACTTTAGAGTGTATGTTTCCGGATATAATCTGGCAGTTTGGACAAATTATAGCGGCTTTGATCCTGAGGTATCTACACGGAGAAAGACCAACCTCACACCGGGAGTGGATTACTCGGCTTATCCGAAAAGCAGAACTTTCGTAGCAGGTCTTAATTTAAACTTCTAGTCTTATGAAAAAAACACTATTGCATATAACCTTGGCTTTATTATTCGTAGGAGCCGTATCATCTTGTAACAAAATATTGGAAGCACCGTCTAAATCTGCATTGGATGAGTCGGTTATTTTTTCTAACCAAGATCTCGCAGAAGGGGCAGTTGCAGGAATTATTCAATCATTTGGTGAAACAAACTCCTATCGGGGAAGATATTTAGTCTTCTATGGCATTAACACAGATGTAGAGGTCAATAATAGTCTGAAGAATACTGGCGATGAAAAATCGCGATTATCAAACTATAATACAAATGTGAATAATACTCAAATGAATACCGATAACAATGCCTGGGCCAAGTTCTATGAAGGGATAGAGCGGGCTAATCTAGCGATTAGGGGCTTACGTAGTTATGGGAATATTGAGCAGCGGCCTGAAATGGCTTATATTCTGGGCGAGATTTTGACTTTGAGAGCTGTTGTATATAATGATCTGGTCAAAGCATGGGGTGATGTGCCAGCTCGCTTTGAACCATTGAGTACAGCGACAATCTATATCGAGCGTAGCGATCGCGATATAATTTACAAGCAGTTGTTGGCCGATCTGGAGGAAGCTCAAAACTATCTGCCTTGGCCGAATCAAAGCACTAAAACGTCGAATGTTGAGCATATCAATAAAGCATTTGCTAAAGGTTTGCGTGCTCGTTTGGCCTTGGCTGCCGGAGGTTATTCACAACGCGCAGATGGTATCCGTAAAAGCAATGATCCCGAATTGGAGTCGAAGAAGATGTATGAGCTGGCAAAAAAGGAATGTTTGGATATTATTCATAGTGGCGCTGCAAAACTTCTCGGTTTTGAAGAAGTTTTTAAGACACTGTGTCAGGAAAAAGGTCAGGCCGGACTGGAATCATTATGGGAAATCCCTTTTAGTGAAGGCCGTGGCCGTGTCATATTTGACCTCGGTGTCAAGCATACCACAACAGATAAATATACCGGTCAAAATAAGGGCGGGACAAATGGTCCTAATCCCATTATGTTCTACGAATACGAAAAAGAAGACGTGCGTCGTGACGTAAGCTGTGTTCCGTATGAATGGACGGGAGGTGTGCAAGTCCCAACAAATCTCGGTAAGTGGTATTTTGGGAAATATCGCTATGAGTGGATGTCAAGAATTGTTACTTCTACAAATGATGACGGTCTGAATTGGATGTATATGCGTTATGCTGATGTGCTGCTGATGGCCGCAGAGTCGATTAATGAATTGGACGGTCCGAGTGCTGCTGCTCCTTATTTTAAGATGATCCGCGATCGTGCATATCCTAATAATCCGGAGAAAGTAACGGCTTATATGCAGCAAATAACCACAAGTAAGGACGTTTTCTTTAATGCCATTGTCAATGAGCGCGCATTGGAGTTTACGGGAGAAATGTTGCGTAAAGGAGATTTGATACGATGGAATCTTTTGGGAACCAAGCTGGCTGAAGCTAAACAAAAGTTACAACAGCTGGAAAATAGACAAGGTAAATATGCGACTTTACCCACCAACATCTACTACAAGACAGCCACCGATGGTGAAAAAGTGGAAATATATGGTTTAAATTATGGAGATACAGATGCTTTAGGTGTTGCGGAAGGATATACGTCCTCAAAAAAATGGACGATGGTAGCGAGTAGTGATCAAGCAACCTTTTGGGATGCTTTATATCTTCGTGATCCCAACACACAGCAATTTTGGCCTATTTGGCAGTATTTTTTGGATAATAGCAACGGTAAGTTGAATAATAATGGTTTTAGTTTTCAATAGATAAACATACGAATGAAAAGAATCAATATATTGCTATATCTCGGTCTTGGACTTATATTCGCAAATATAAGCTGCTCTGATGACCGTATAAAGGAACTAACAGAACTGACAACAGATCGTTATTTTTCTCCTACTGGGATGAGCGCACGAATAGTTAATCAAACTGGCGTTCAATTGACCTGGAAGAAAAATTCTGCGGCGAAAGCTTATATAATAGAACTGTTTGCCAACGGAGAACTCAATTTTGAGGGTAGCCCTGTCAAAACAATTGAAGGTATTACAAATGATCAGATTCCCTATACTATTATTGGGTTGGATGGAGCAACCAACTATTCTGCCCGCATCAAGGCTATAGGAGCTGAAGTGGCTGATTCCAAATGGAGTACCATTACCTTTAAGACCAACGAAGAACAGATTATGAAACCTATCAGTCCAGAGGGAATCCAGGCAACGTCTGTTCGTCTGAATTGGACCGCAGGTGAAGAGGCAACGACGATAACCGTTAACCCAGGGAATATTGTCCATCCTGTGACTCCACAAGAGATTGCTGCAGGGGAAGCAACAATCACAGGTCTGGTAGGAGAAACAGCTTACACCGCGACACTATTGAAAGGAAACAAGATCCGGGGAACAGCAACATTCACAACATTGATAGACTTGGGTGATGCAGTTGTTGTGCAGCCCACAGACGATCTCGCTGCTGTGATCGGAACTGCCAAAGCGGGGGATGTGCTCGCTTTAATGCCAGGAACCTATTCACTTGCAGCTGATGTACTGATCGATAAAGCGATATCCATCAAAGGTGCAAAGCCGGCCGATCGCCCATTGGTGAAATCTGCTTATTTTAATTTGGATAAGGGGGCATCACTGTCATTAAAAGATCTTATGTTTGATGGAGAAAATAAGTCGGGCGGAAACTGTTTCATTACATTTCAGACAGGCGCTTTCGGAAATATTCGCCTAGAAGATAGTAAATTGATAAATTATCCGAAAGGCCTCGTGTATGGTAATTTTAATGCATCGATTGAAACAGTTATCGTTAACAATAATATCTTTGATAATTTTGTTGGTAATGGAAATGAGTTTGTCGATTTTAGAAATGCTATTGCAAAAAACTTTGAATTTACAAATAATACAGTTTCCAATGCTGTCTTGAACCGGGAATTTATCAGAATGGACGGAGGTGGATCTACCGCTTATCCGGCTATTACAAGTATAATTAAAGTGAATAATAATACCTTTTATAATGTTATACAAGATGCTGCTAAACGTTTCTTCTATGTGCGTTTAGCGAAGAATGAAATCACTTTCTCCAGAAATTTAATTGTGAAGTCACTGGCAATGACTGCTAATCAGTCTGCAACTAATTTGGTCGAGCGCAAAAGTAATAATTACTTTGATGCGGTAAACTTCTATAACAGCTCTGCCTCTGGAGTGAAAAATGATGTTGTTGCTAACGGCTATACATTATTGGATCCTGGATTCAAGGACGCTGGCAAAGGTGACTTTACTGTAATGAATCAGACATTAAAGGACGATGGTATTGGCGACCCAAGGTGGGTTAAATAGCAGTCTTAAGTAATGGTACTATTACTCGTTCTCGGTTAAAAGAGGGCGAGTATTTTTTTAGATATATCGTATGAGAAAAATCAGTTTAATTATTACGAGTGTTTTGTCGCTAATTTTTCTCTTCGCTTTCCAGCGGGAGGAATCCGTCACCGTCTATATTATTGGCGATTCAACAGCTGCAAATAAAGAAAGCCGCACCTTTCCTGAAACAGGGTGGGGAATGGCTTTTGCAAAGATGTTCAATCAACAAGTTAAAGTCGATAATCGAGCATTAAATGGGCGTAGTACCAAGTCCTTTAAACGTGATGTGGGCAAAGATGGGAGCTTTGTAAATCATTGGGAGCCTATTTTTGAAAAGCTCCGTCATGGAGATTATGTTTTTATCCAGTTTGGACATAATGACGAAAAAGTCAATAAACCCAATGTGGGAACTTCATTGGAGGAGTTTGAACGAAATTTGACTTTCTATATCAATCAAACAAAGGAGAAAGGGGCAATTCCAGTTCTTTTAACACCAATAGCACGGCGTAAATTTGAAAATAGCGTTCTCATCAATACCCATGGAAAATATCCGGATATTATACGCAAAATTGCCCGAGATATGCGAATACCTTGTATTGATATGGAGGATCAGACAACAGTACTTGTCAGGTCTTACGGTGAAGAAGGAAGTAAAAAATTATTTCTGTATGTGGACAGTGGCGATATGAATTATCCACAGGGAAAGAAAGATGATACACATTTGAATACTTTTGGTGCCAATGAAGTGGCAAAGCTGGTTGCCAAGGGAATTCGCGAATTGCAGTTACCTATTCAGACAAATTTGATTGTGAAGTAACTTTATAGGGTGCTATAAAATCAGAAAGAATCGTAAACTCAAATTAATTTGATCGACAGAGGGGAAGGCTTGTCCTAACAAGATGCAGGTGATATGAAAAAATGCTTGGAAAATTTCTGAAAAAATGGATTTTCGGAAAAAAGCGACATCGATTATTTCGATGTCGCTTTTTTTGATATCAGCCGTATACTAGAAAATGTATTTCGTACTTAAGAAATTTGATTCATTTTCACTTACGATTTCATTTAACAATTTCTTGTTTTCCTCTGTGAACTTTGTTGCCACTAAAGAACGTATGGAGAATGAACGCAAGGCATCAACTACTGACAAAGTTCCTTCAGCACTGTCTTTTCTGCCTGTGAAAGGGAAAGTATCTGGGCCGCGTTGGCATTGACAATTGATGTTGACACGGCTTACTTGATTGACCAGTGGATCAATAAGCGATGAAACAACAGCTGCGTTATTACTGAAAATACTTACTTGTTGTCCGTGTGAAGATCCGATTAAGTACTCGATAGGTTCTTCAAGGTCATCAAAAGGAACAACAGGGATAACTGGGCCAAATTGTTCCTCTCGGTAAAGTTTCATCTGTGAATTGACAGGATAGACAATTGCCGGGTAGAAGAACGATTCTGCAACTTGACCTCCATTCTCATTGACTACTTTTGCACCATACGCTTTGGCATCTTCAATGCATTCAGTCAAATAAGCCGGTTTATTTACTTCTGGAAGTGGAGTCAAAGACACACCTTTTTCCCAAGGCATTCCATATTTCAATTTTGCAACCTCGGCAGAGAGGCGTTTTAGGAACTCTTGCGCCAAGCTGCGATGCACATAGATAATTTTTAATGCTGTACAACGTTGTCCATTGAAAGAAAGCGATCCCAATACGGTTTCAGAAACTGCCAGGTTCAAATCTGCGTCTTTTGTAATAATTGCTGCGTTTTTTGCATCCAGGCCAAGAATAGCACGAAGGCGATTCACTTTTGGATGCAATTTTTTAAGTTCATCAGCAACGCGGCTTGAACCGATTAACGTCAAGACATTGATCTTTCCCGATTGCATTAGGCTAGGAACAATCTTGTTGCCACGACCATAGATTGTATTGACAACACCTTTAGGGAAGCTGGTTCTAAAAGCTTCTAATAAAGGATAATGTAATAAAGTACCATGTTTAGGTGGTTTGAATAACATGGTATTTCCCATGATCAATGCTGGAATCAATGTCGTGAATGTCTCATTCAATGGGTAATTGAATGGCCCCATACAAAGGACGACGCCTAACGGAGATCTTCTGATTTGGGCAACGATACCTTGTTCGATTTGAAAACGTGAAGAATCGCGGTCTATATCTTTCAATGCATCGATCGTTGCATAGATGTATTCTACAGTACGATCAAACTCTTTTACCGAGTCTGCATAGGATTTGCCAATTTCCCACATAATAAGCTTGACAACAATGTCCTTTTTGGCAATCATCTTTTGTGTGAAATTTTCAACACAAGTAATACGATCTGCAACGCTCATTGTCGGCCATTCTCCACGGCCATTGTCGTATGCTTTTACAGCAGCTTCCAAGGCTTCCATGGACTCTTTTTCAGTACAAACAGGGAAACTACCGATGCGCTTACGTTTCAAGCCATCCTTAGTCTTCACACAGATTGGTGAAAAAACCTCGTTTACTTGACCCGTCCAAGAAATCATTTCTCCATTGGAAAGGAACTCTCTTTGATCGACCTGTTCGTCTAGTGTAAATTCTGCGGGAATGTCTTTCTCCTCGTAGAAAATACTTTCTAAGTTTAAGCTCATTGTTTTTAAAAATGGTTTAGATTGATATTTATAAAGATATTGCTAATATAATATAAATTTTGCAATATATGTTAATTTTTTATTAAAATTAGTTTAGGTACTAGTGTTTTCATTACAACCCATGCAATTAAATATGCTATGGCGCAGAAAGAAAAGATAATGAAGTAACCTGCCTCTTCTCCTTTAAAGCCCATAAAGACTAGCTGCGTCTCTTTTGCATAATCAAATAACCATCCAGACGTTTTGTTGATGATAAATGCTCCTACACCTCCAGCAAGCCCTCCGATTCCTGTAACAGTCGCAATGGCACGTTTAGGAAAAGAGTCGCCAATAGTGGAAAAAATATTCGCAGACCATGATTGGTGTGCAGCTCCGGCAAAGCCGATCAAAATGACAGGAATCCAATAGGAAATATAACCCAGAGGCTGGGCGAGAAGTACAACCAATGGTACAAAAGCAAATAATAACATAGCTTTCATACGGCCCTCATAAGCATTCATTCCTTTTTTGTCAACAAAATAGGTTGGTAGCCACCCCCCATAAATAGACAGCATTGTAATGGCATATAAAACGAAGATTGCCAATTGACCTTCCGTATCTGATGATTTGATGTCGTATACAGCCGAAAGATAGGCCGGCATCCAAAATAAGAAGAACCACCATACACCATCAGTCATGAATTTCCCAAATACAAAAGCCCAAGTTTGCTTGTATTTTAGACATTCCGATATGGTCGTTCTTGGTTGTTTGGTCGTTCCGGTTTGTTCTGTTTCATGATCATCTTGATGAATGTAAGCCAATTCAGCAGCATTTACTTTCGGGTTTTCGTGTGGCTTTTTATAAAGAAAAATCCAAAAGCCCATCCAGACAAATCCTAAAGCACCGATAATGATAAAAGACATCTCCCAGCCCCAATGTGCTGCGATGACAGGGATGGTCAATGGAGCTGCTAATGCTCCTATGGTTGCCCCTGAATTGAATATACTGGTAGACAGGGCACGATCTTTCTTTGGAAAATACTCTGCCGTAGCTTTAATTGCGGCGGGGAAGTTACCAGCTTCGCCGACAGCAAGAACAAATCGGGCAAAAATAAATAGATTGACGCTAACACTCATTACTAAGCCCACGTTGTTAACATGAGAAATTGCCTCTTTTGCCCCTTCGAAACCAACAAACCATTCACCGGCGACGATGCCTGAAGTAGCTATGCCACAGAATGCATGTAATATTGCGCCAATGGACCAGATTCCGATCGCCCATAAAAAGCCTTTTTTTGTATCCATCCAATCCACAAAGCGACCTGCAAAAAGCATACTGACTGCATAAAAGATCGAAAATAATGCGGTGATGTTGCCATAGTCTGTATTTGTCCAATGAAATTCAGGACTGATAAAATCCTTCCAAGTTAAAGATAGCACCTGACGATCCAGGTAATTGATTGTAGTAGCAAAAAATAGTAGCGAGCATATCACCCAACGGTAATTACCCTTTTTCTCCGTGTTAATCATAATGGGTTTAATAGTTATTTTTAGTGTACGTGTCTGTTTTTGTATGCCAATAATATCCCCTTCGAATGTTTGCTTTTTAGGCAGTATTGAAAGGAGGATGTTTACCGTGCCTTTGACACAAAGTCAAGAGCCTTTTTGGTGTTCTCGAATAAGTTGCTTGTGTCTTTGGGGTCAATTAACTTACTGCCCATGCCTACAGCACATACACCTGATTTGAACCATGCTGTTAAATTCGCCATTTCGATTTCTACGCCCCCCGTCGGCATAAATTTCTGACCTTTAAAAAGATCTCGTATCGACGACATAAATGCCGGTCCCAGAATATTTGCAGGAAACAATTTTATAAGCGCGGCCTCTTGTTGCTGCGCAGTATAGATTTCTGTGGGTGTCATACAGCCTGGAATCCATAGCTTATGCTGCTCATGTACAAGAGAGCCAACCAAAGGATTAACAATAGGAGAAACAATAAAATCCGCTCCAATTTGTAAAAATTGCTGGGCTTCGTCAACTGACTTAATGGTGCCAATACCTAAATAAAGATCAGGCATTTCGAGGTCTCTCATGGCAACTAAGCTTTCAAAAACAGCCAGTGCTTCGGGGCCTCGATTTGTAAATTCAAAGACACGTATACCTGCTTGGTATAGGGTCCGCAGAATCTCGATGCTTTCTGCTTTATCGTGATGGAAGAACAAAGGAAGTGTCCCTTGCTCTATAATTTTATCTAATACAATCTCTTTCAAATTCATGCTATTATTCTATTTTTTATGTCTTCCACAGTACTTGTTGTCGCATCGCTGGCGATGAATAATTTATCGAACGCTGCGAGCGTTGCAAACTCTAGGGTTTCTTTTGGAGGGAAGTTGGAGTATAACCCATAAATCAAACCTGCCATGAAGCAGTCTCCACTACCTACTTTATCCAAAATTTCTTCAGCAGTATATTCCGTTGATTTAATTAAGCTGTCTTTATCAAACAGCGTGGTGTAATAGTTGATTCCTTTGCTTTTATAGTCAAAACGAAAGGTATTGGCCACATATTGACAAATCGGATTCGCGGAAATAATTTCCTTGCTTGTACGATCTGCTTGTGCCAGCAGATCTTCTTCCAGATATCCAGAAGAACAAGTTAAGAATTGTTCTTCCAGCTGGGTTCCGAGCATTTGATGAGCAGCCCATATATTGCCCATAATTAAATTGCAATATTGGGCAATTTCGGGCATAATCTCTTTCGGTGCCTTTCCATATTTCCAGAGTTTAGCGCGGTAATTAAGGTCCAATGATACAAATATTGCCTTCTCTTGTGCTTTTTTTACGGCTTCCAGGCATAGGTCTGCAATACCTTGGCTAATTGCGGGACAGATGGCTGAAAAATGAAACCATTTAACATCGGCAAAAACCTTTTCCCAGTCAATACTACCCACTTTGAGGTTTGCAAACGATGAGTTCGCCCGATCATAAATGACACCTGCATTTTTTAGATCTTTTCCTTTTGGAAGATAGTAAATACCCAATCTCTCGCCAGTCCACTGCATCGCCGATGTGTCTATGTTTCTGCGTTGCAGATAGCTATCAATACCTTCGCAGATAGCATTTTGGGGAATTGCAGATAAATAGGATGACGGTACATTCCACAGCGCTAAGGCTGTGGCTACATTCAGCTCTGCCCCGCCGACGTAGAACGGCAGCTGATGTTGTTCAATCCAATCCTGTTCGATGTCGGGACAAATCCGCAACAACAATTCTCCAAAGCTTAAAACTTTCCCCTGCATATTCATTAAAATTCAAAATATTCTTTTGCGTTATTATAGCTGATATCTTGTATGATTTTCCCTACCCATTGGATATCATTTGGTATTTCCCCGTTCTCGATGTCTTCTCCAAAGATGTTACACACTAATCTTCGGAAATATTCATGTCTTGGGAAAGAAAGGAAGCTTCTAGAATCTGTCAACATACCAACGAGACGGCTCAATAGGCCCATATTCGAAAGCGTATTGATCTGCTTTGTCATACCATCTTTTTGGTCTAGAAACCACCAAGCCGAGCCAAATTGAATTTTTCCCTTAATTGAACCATCATTGAAATTCCCGATCATAGTTGCGATAAGTTCATTGTCGGCAGGATTGAGATTATACAAGATGGTCTTGGTTAGCTTATCTTGATCGTCTAATTTATTCAAAAATTTTGACAATGCACGTGCTTGGCTAAAATCTCCGATCGAATCCCAGCCTGTATCTGGTCCGATCAAACGATGCATACGGGCATTGTTGTTGCGCAATGCTCCTAAGTGATATTGTTGAACCCAGCCTTTTTCATGATCCCACTCTGCGAAATAAATCAGCATGGCGGATTTGAATTTTAGATTTTCGGCGGGGGAGATTTCCTTTTTTGTTCTAATCTTGTCAAAGATTGCTACGATTTCCTGTTCAGTATAATTTTCTGCATAGATTTGTTCCAATCCGTGATCCGATACTTTGCATCCGTTGGCAGCAAAGAAATCATGTCTTCCTTTCAACGCATTTAAGTACTCTCCGAGGCTATTGATCTGCATGTCGCTGACCGATTCCAGTTTATCGATATATTGATTCAATGCAATGATATCATCCGAATTCATCGCTTTATCTGGACGAAATGCGGGAAGCATCTTGAACGATTCTTGTTCTTTTGCAAATTGTTGATGAAATTCGAGGCTGTCAATGGGATCGTCAGTGGTACAGACAACTTCAACGTTCATCATCTTAAGCAGGCCACGTACGGAATAGTTGTCCTGACTTAATTTGGAAGCCGTATCAGCATATATTTTAGAAGCTGTTTTTGGAGAAAGTAGATCGGTGATTCCAAAATAGCGTTGTAACTCTAGGTGTGTCCAATGATAAAGTGGATTGCGCAGGGTATAAGGGACAGTTTCTGCCCATTTAGCAAATTTTTCCTCATCTGACGCATCGCCAGTAATAAAACGCTCATTGATGCCATTGGCCCGCATGGCCCGCCATTTGTAATGATCGCCATTTAACCAAACTTGGCTGATATTTTCAAATTTAACATCATTTGCGATCTGCTCCGGAATCAGGTGATTATGGTAATCAATGATAGGCAGATGTTTTGAATAACTGTGATACAGCTCGATAGCTGTGTTGGTGTTTAATAAAAAATTGTCGTCTAAAAAAGTTTTCATACTATTTGCTGATTTATAAGCTTACACCTCTTTTCCAAGGTATAAAGTCATCCTGATTTAATAAAACAGCTTTAGGGGTTACTTCCCCGCTGGCTGCTTTGATACAATATTCTAAAATGTCTTCTCCCATGGCTTGGATTGATTTCTCACCGTCTATAATCGCGCCGGTATTGATATCGATAATGTCAGCCATTTTGGTGGCTAGGGCATTGTTCGTTGATACTTTGATCACTGGGCATATCGGGTTACCTGTAGGGGTACCTAAACCCGTTGTGAACAAGATAAGTGTTGCGCCTGCGGCAGCTTTCCCTGTGGTTGCTTCCACATCATTTCCTGGGGTGCACACGAGGTTAAGACCCGGCTTTGTCGCTTCTTCTGTATAGTCCAAAACATCGACAACGGGAGAGGTACCTCCTTTCTTTGCTGCACCGTTACTTTTTATCGCATCAGTAATAAGTCCATCACGAATATTCCCTGGAGATGGATTCATATAAAATCCAGAACCGACAGCTTCGGCGGCATTGCTATAGGCCGTCATCAGGTCGATAAATTTATGAGCAGCTTTAGGATCAATCGTGCGGTCTATTAAGTTTTGCTCAGCACCACATAATTCTGGAAATTCAGCCAACAGCACTTTTCCGCCAAGAGCAACCAAAAGGTCGGCAGTATAACCAACTGCAGGATTCGCAGAGATCCCACTGAATCCATCACTTCCGCCGCATTTTACACCCAAGGTTAATTTGCTCAATGGTACGGGTTGCCTCCCTAGTTTATTAATTTCTGTCAGCCCAATAAAAGTTTGTAGTATTGCCTCTTTCAGCAGTTGCTCTTCACTTTTTGATTGTTGCTGTTCAAATAAGTACAATGGTTTGTCAAAGTCCGGATTACGAAGCTTAATATCGTTGACGAGGTCGTTCAGTTGAAGATTTTGGCAGCCCAAACTCAATACTGTGATACCTGCGACATTCGGATGGTCGGCGTAGGCGGCAAGTAACTTACTCAAGATGGCTGCATCTTGTCGGATTCCGCCACAACCACCCTGATGGTTTAAAAATTTGATCCCATCTACGTTTTTGAATACGCGATCCGATTGCTCGGTAATTGTGTTTAGCTGCTCGAGTGAGGATAGGTCTAGTGTTTCACCCTTTTCATAGGCTTTTAACAGCTGATGGGTGAAGTTCTTGTATTTTCCAGTGACTGAATAACCTAGCTCGTTGTACAGTGCTTCTTTAATGACATCAAGATTTCGGTTTTCGCAGAAAACGGTTGGGATAAATAACCAGTAATTCGCAGTTCCAACACGTCCGTCTGAACGTAGGTAACCGTTGAAAGTTCGACCTTCAAATTTCGAAACATCAGGCTTCTCCCAGTGATAATGTGAGGGCCTAAAATGATATGGCTCTGCAGCATGTTTGGTATTCTCGGTATTCATGATGCTTCCCTGAGGAATATCAAATTGAGCTTTACCTACAAGTACGCCGTACATATGTATTTCGTCACCAAAGTGCATGTCTTGCATAAAAAATTTATGCTTGGCCGGAATATCCTCCTGTAGGATATAATGGGTGCCCTCAAATGAAATTGCGTCACCTTTCTTGAGATCTTGCAAAGCGACTAATACATTGTCTTTGGGATGTATTTTTAATACGTTATTTTTCATCTGTAGCATTATTTAGACCTTTTTATTGTCGGGGATTGATGAAATTTCGAGAGCCTTTAACGCCCCCTCTTCAATGATCTGTTGTAATTTCTGATTCACTGTTTCTTCAAAATGAGGGAACTCCGTTAAATTGATTCCCCATAAATCTGTATCTGAAAGCACGGTATGGACAAGTTTATCTGGATTGATCCATGCGGCATATAATTTTGGTGCCGATTCGTCCTGCAGTAGGATCGTTCGTCCATTGATCAATTGCTCATACTGATTACCGTTCAATGTGGATTTTAATAGATATAGATAAGCCGCAAATCCAAGTGCGAACAGTTGTGGAGCTTCTTGCTGTGTTGTATACCACTTTCCTAACAGCGGAATATTGCGCATTGCCATTTTTGAGCTGTAATTTAAAGCGATGGATTCCCATTTATGTTCAAGATACGGGTTGGCAAAGCGGTCTATTACTTTGGAAGAGAAATCGTTGATATCTGCGGCTGAAATACTGTCGCTTAAAATTGCGGGACCAATTTCATCTTGCATTAAAAGACGTATAAACTGATTGAATGCTGCATTTTGCATAGCCTCCTTTACTGTTTCGAAGCCGGCAAGAAGGGCAAGGGCACAACTTATGGTATGGGTTCCATTGAGGAGTCTTAGTTTGATTTCCTTGTATTTTTCAATTGAAGGAACTAACAAGACATTCGGATCTGCTAATGCAAAAGAAAGGCGTTGTTTCACTCGGTCAGAAGAGGTTTCAATGGCCCACAGTCGAAAGGGTTCGGCCATAATCATTAATTGATCTTCGTAGCCAAGTAAGGCGCAGGTTTTCGTGTATTCTGTTAGAGGTAATGCTCCAGGCACAATACGATCGACTAAAGTGTTGCAAAAGTCATTGGCATTGTCAAGCCAGTCCATAAACTCTTCTGGGAGTTTATTCAGCTTAGCCAAGGCGGTGACGATTGATTTCAATTTAGTTCCATTGTCGGTAATCAATTCGGCTGGGACGACTGTTACGCCCTTGTTTTCGTCCGCATCGAAGTAGACAAATCTCCGATAGAGAATAGCTAAAAGTTTACCTGGAAAAGAAGCCGGTGGCGCGTCATTGATATTGTCTTCACTCATAACAATACCGACTTCTGTAGTGTTGGAAAAGATAATTTCAAGATCTGGATTTTCGGCACTTTTTAATATTTCTGACCAATGCTTGTTGGCCGCCAATACACGAGAAATCGAATTATTGATTTCGTAGTGTGAAACCTCTTGACCGTCTTCAATACCTTTAATAGATAATGTATATAGATTGTCCTGTTGTTCGAAAGCATCAGCACCGGCTGAGCTTGTAGACTTTACAACAAGGATTCTACCACAAAACAATTTTTTTTGATTTGCTTTATGGACAAAATAATCCGGGAGCCCTCGGAGTAACACACCGGTACCAAATTGAAGAATCTTTTCCGGATAAAGGAAAGAGGATTCTGTCGGTTTGCTGATTTGATCAGAATTGATTGTATGTATAGTATGTTGTGTTAGTAACATCTGCTCGTTTTATTATTGAATTTTATATTGTTTTTTCCACTTTGGATAGTCCTTTTGGATCAGTTTTTCTGGCCAGTTGCCGAACCAGGCATAGCCATTTCTGCGCTCCTCAGAGACCTCTTCAAAGTTGTATTTGATTGTATTGTCTCGGTCTCCAAACAACGGACGGTTGTCCTCGAGATGATAGAAGCGGGCCCAGATCGTGGAAGTAGAATCCGCGACAAGCTGCCGTTTATATTTTCCAGTCAGCCCATCTTGTATACGATCGAAGCGGTAACCTTCAATATCATGCTGCTCAAACCAATGTATTGCATGTTCGATGGCTTGCTTAATTTCAGCCGTTGCAGGCTGCAGCATGAGAAAGCGAACGATGGCAACCGATTCACTTGTGCTTAATGAAGCGGGTTCAAATTTTCTTGCCTGGGCAGGTTTTAAAGTTTTCTGATCGTATTGCGCAGCCCAAATACTCCTTTTCCCGTCTTGGATGACTTGTGTTTTCAGTATACAGGCGATGCCTTTTTCTACTGCTGTTTGCGCTTTTGACACAAATATGGGATTGATAGACTCAAAACCCTCTTGCTTATTGGCGACTTTGTAAAGCACCAGTAATGCATTGATCATCGCATCATCGTTGTAGGTTATCTCAGCTCTATAAAGTAACTTATTGGGGTAGTATTGTGGAAATCCACCATTCTCATATTGAGCCGATAAAATATAGGCAATACCTTTTTCTGCAGCAGCCAGATAAGCCCGATTTTGAGTGTCCTTAAAAGCCTTTATCAATCCAGTTATTTCCCGGGTTGTCGCACCGTTGTCGAGCGTGGCATGATCAATAGCTGTTTTCTTGATTTTCTGCAATAGCTCTTTTGTTAACGGAAGTCGGTAATCTACGACACTTTTGTCGGCCAACTGTTTAGGCCATGCTCCATTTGATAACTGATACTGAAGCATCTTTTCGGCCAATGAGTCTTTGGTGAATACGGTCTGTCCAGCACAATAATTATGAAACACTGAAACCGCGATGAAACTTAGAATAATTATTTTTCTCATGGTTTCTAGTTGTTGATCTGTTTGAATAACCAGTGCACTAAATCATTCGCCGCGGTAAAGTTTTCGTATTCCTTAGGTAGCTTTCTTCCATCGGTATACTCATTATATAACCAGGGATCTCCAATAGCAAACACGGTACCTTTTCCATATTTTGCCGTAGCAATGAGGATATCTCCATGATCTTGAATCAATGTTTGGGCCGGAGCCTTTACCTGTAATGTTGAAATTTCCTTGATATATATTTGGGATGTATTTGGAAATACTGCATTACCCTTTGGGATAGCAATTGCTCCCGTGTGAAAGTCATTTCCTTTCACACGATTGCGGCTATCCTCATTGAATGTGATGCCAAATTTTTGTGCGAGGGTATTGAATTTGGTGATTTCACAGTTACCGCTGTCATTTAAAAAAAGAACGAGTACCCCTCCCTGTTTAACCCATTGGGCAATCTGCTGGGCGTCAGTTTCATTCATAAAATGTGGGCTTTCGGTTTCTTTCTCTGTATCGGGGTCTACGACGATGTAGACATTGGATTTTGAGAGATTCTGTAATGTAGGTGCTGTTCTTAATGTGGTTAATTGCCCCCCATTTTTCTCAAATACTCGGCCTAATAGTGAAAATCCATTATTGTCGTCACCATCCCAAAGGTAATGATAGGGTTTAAGCTGACCTGACGCTGTCTTTTTATATTCATTGTTGAAATAGTTGTCCAATGTGACAGTGCGTCTTTTTTTGCCTTTTTGTTCCTGAGCAAACTCAACTTCCGACGCGGCCAAGATAAACGCTCCCACACCCTTAGGATCATTGGTAATCACGGGCTCACTCATATAATATGCAAAACTGCCGTCACGGTATTTTTTTCCACCTAAGCCCGATACTTGAACAGTCTTGTTGAGATTAACACGGTTTTCTCCAGCAGGGGTGATGAATTCCTTTACAAGCCCTTGGTAGCCCCGATCCAGATTTCTCTGATAGGAAGCTGGGATATAACCTTTGCGTAACGATTTTGCTAATGCAAATACAAACATACTTGAGGCTGAAGACTCCAAATAATTCCCTTTTCTAGTTCCCAGATCCACAATATCATACCAAACTCCAGTTTTGGGGTCTTGATACTTGACAACGGCTGATAAGGTTCTGTTTAAGATTGCAATGAGTTCTTGTCTACGTGGATGCTCTTCCGGGAAATAATCCAATACATCGACAAGCGCCATGACATACCAGCCCATACCACGAGCCCAAAAATGAGATGACCGCCCTGTTTTAGGGTCTGACCAGCGTTCTTTTCTTGACTCGTCCCAACCATGATACAGGAGGCCGGTTTTTGGATCACGGGCATTTTTTTCCATATAGCTAAACTGATTGGCGATATCGTCAAAAGCGGCAGGAATATCCATTAGGCTAGCATATTCTGCATAGAAAGGCTGCCCCATGTACAAGCCGTCTAGCCACATTTGGTAAGGATAAATTTTCTTGTGCCAAAATCCACCTTCATGTGTACGAGGGTGTTTTTGGAGTTGTGCATATAATCGGTGGCAGGCTTTTAGATATTTTTCTTTGCCGGTCACCTTGTAAAGCGTTAATAGTGCCGTGCCATTTTTGATATTGTCGATATTGAAATCGTATACATCATAGTTCTTGATCGAATCAGGAATGCTAAGATAAGCATCCATCCGTGATTGCATATAGTTAAAATAATCAGCATCTGCTGTATTTCGCCATACATCTGTCAGGCCTTCAAAAATAACTCCCATGTCATAAGACCATTTTGGGAACTTGTCAGTCTTATTAAATAGAGAATCTGGATAAAGTTGTTCAAGTACCGTGTTGGCCATTTGTTCAGAAAGAGGCTTCTGTTGTCCAAATCCTTCGAATGGAGTAAGTGCTGTAAGGCTTAAAAGAATTAAAAATAACTTTCTCATTACGTTCCTAATTTTTGATTGTTAAGGATTTGTTTGTAATAGGCCCTATAAATTGACTGACAACTTTGGCTGTTTTCGTATTGGATTTTGATAGCCGAATATCACTGCTTTTCTCACCGGCGATTTGAATATACAATTCAGGTGCGTTCAATGCTTGGATATTATCTAGATTGACCGTGTTACTATTGTCTATTGCAATAAGAGGTGAGCTTTCCTGTGTTTTCAATACAATATTTTTCAAATTAATTTGAGAGGCTTCGATGATCTCTATTCCTTTTTTTGCCTCTAAAGTCGCATTCTCAATCCAGATATTTTGAATATGCATTTCGGGGAGGCCACGGAAGAAAATCCCTTTTGAGGCTCCTTTCGCCACAATATTCTTGATATAGAAGTTTTTGAATTGTGGTGTTTCTTCTGTGACTGGAAGCGTGACTGATTTTACGGCAGGCCTCTTTTCTCCAGCAAGTGGTACCGGGTCTACAGCGGCATAATACATATCGAATAGAACCGCTTCGCCCGGAATATCAACCATACTGATATTATTGATAAATATATTTTCAACAAGTCCACCTCGGCCTCTTGTCGTTTTGAAACGAAGTCCAATGTCGGTACCAATAAATGAACAATCTTCAACCCATATATTGCGGGCACCACCACTCATCTCACTACCGATGACAAATCCACCATGTGCATGATAAACAACATTATTACGGACAATGACATTCTCTGTTGGCTTGCCACGATCGCGGCCGGCTTTATCCCGTCCTGACTTTATACATATGCCATCGTCGCCTACATCAAATGTACAATCTTCTATAAGTACATTCTTACAGGATTCAACATCTACACCATCGCCATTTTGACCATACCAAGGGTTGCGGACAGATACCTTACGTAATGTCAGGTCCTCACATAATAAGGGATGTATATTCCAGGCTGGAGAGTTTTGAATCGTAACCCCTTCTAGCAAGACTTTCTTACAGTTTGTAAATACCAAAAGATTGGGTCGTAAAAAATCTTTAACATCTTTAAAGTCTTCGACCGTCGTACCGGGACGGATTACACCTGCTTTCTTTTCTTTTGAGCCTTTAAGGGAGCTCTTTGAAGGATACCAGACTTCGTTATCAGTGTCTACCGTGCCGCCAGATGCAACAAGGTTGTTCCATTGAGAAGTTGTAAGTTTACTTTTTTTAACCATCCGCCAGGCATCTCCATTACCGTCGATAATTCCTTCGCCCGTAATTGCAATATTATTTAGGTTCTTACCTGATATGGGATTTTGATTGCGCCATGCCGGTTCGCCCTCCCAATTTGATTCAACAAGTTTGTATTGATCAAAATCTTTGGTAAACAGCAGGACAGCATCTCGTTTTAGGTGCAAATTTACATTGCTCTGCATTTCAATAGGGCCAGTTAGCCAAATTCCTGCAGGAATTAATACCACGCCACCGCCGCGCTCGCTACATGTACGTATGGTTTGGTTAATAGTCGCTGTGTTTAGAAATTGACCGTCACCTTTAGCGCCGTAATTACCAATATTTAACGTGTCTTTCTTAAACTTGACTTGTTGTACGATAGGACGAGCGGGCTCTTGTGCCATGCCCAGCTGCGGTAGCAGGAGAAGCAATCCAAGAGCTGATTTCAATGTATGGGAATAGTGCTTTTTAAACGAATTCATTTTTTACATTTTGGTTTAAAAATGGTTATTTGTAAAAGCAATTGTACATTCTTTGTCCCTAACTTGGATGAAAAACTTATGCAATCGTTACCGGTCATTATTTATCGATCAAATGTAAGATTTGGTACCCAATCCTTGAATACACGTTGAAAATTAAGGCTATCGGTCTCTCGATCTGCCAATAGGCGACTCCATTTGACACGATTTTGTGACACTGAGCCCGCGCCTTTGTTTTTATATTCTGCGAAATAAGCTGTTTTCTCATTAGAATCTTTGCCCAGTTGTGCCAGCCTTTGTTTTCAATAAGTTTTGGAAAATTGGCCACGACAAAATCATAACTCTTTACTTCTGCAGCAAAAAGAAAGAACGGAATTAAAAAAAAGGAAAGTATGGTCACTCGCATTCCAAATTGTTTAATTGGTCAATGAAATTACCAATATTAAAGACTTCCTTAAAGAAAATCGGTCAAAATAAATGCGCAAACGTTATCGGTGACGTTTGCTTCTGATTCGTATGTTGTTCGTACCACGTTCGGGCGTGAAGAGGATCAGAGCCATCTTTGATCAATACATGACCAGACAATTCCTGGTCAGAGTCTGGTCAAGATCTGGTCAGGGCTTGGTCAAGATCTATTGATGATCCGAAGCTGGTCCGAAGCTGGTCCGAATAACATCCGGAAAAAACGTCCCTGCACAATGAATATACTTCAGAATGAAATGCATTCTGCTAAGTTAAATTGATTTTAAAAGATGATTATAACACAGAAGAATCATATATTGTTTATACGAGGATTAATTGTATTGCATATAAAAGGCAATTTATCTAAGTTTGTTCAACAAATTTCTCAACATGGATATCCAATCACTCTATCAGATTTATAAACAGTACCCGAATATTACAACGGATACACGTAAAATAGAAAAAGATAGTATATTTTTTGCGCTAAAAGGAGCCAATTTCAATGGCAATGCTTTCGCCGAGAAAGCGCTCGAAATGGGGGCTAAATATGTTGTTATTGATGAAGAGGCTTATCAAAAAGGAGAAGCATATATTCTTGTTGATGATGTGCTAAAAGCATTGCAGCAACTGGCAAATTACCATAGGCATCAGCTGCATATTCCAATTGTCGGGGTAACAGGGACCAATGGGAAAACGACGACGAAGGAACTATTGTACGCCGTTGTGTCACAGAAATATAAGGCATATGCAACAAAAGGAAATCTCAATAATCATATCGGTGTTCCTTTGACCTTATTGGCGATCGATGACTCCATTGAGCTCGCCATCATAGAAATGGGGGCGAATCATTTAGAGGAAATTGCTTTTTTGTGTGGGATCGCCGAACCGACACATGGCTTGATTTCTAACGTTGGTAAAGCACATTTAGAAGGTTTCGGATCTTTTGAAGGTGTAAAGAAAACCAAAGGTGAGCTGTATGACTGGCTGCAGGACCACCAGGGGGTATTGTTTTTACAAGCCGATAATGCACATCTTAAGGAGATGGCTTCCGCCCGCCATATTGCTAAGGTTGTCACCTATGGTTTTTCGGAAGGTAATGATGTGGTCGGGAAACTTCTTAAAGCCAATCCTCTTTTGCAAATTGAATGGCAAAAGAAAGGTGCGACTGCTGCTTATGTAGTCGATACGCAGCTGACGGGCTCCTATAATACGGAAAATTTTCTGGCAGCCATCGCTGTAGGTCTGCATTTTGATGTGTCCTCTGAGGCGATCAATAGAGGAATTGCAGGGTATGCACCCACCAACAATCGTTCACAGATCATGAAAACAGCCCACAATACTTTAATTTGTGATTATTATAATGCCAATGCAACAAGCATGGCTGCTGCATTGGATAATATTCGCATTATTGAAGCAGCTAAAAAAGCTATTGTATTGGGGGATATGTTTGAGCTAGGGGCAGAATCATTTGAAGAACATAAAAAGATTGTCGAAAACGTAAGGTCTATTCCAGCTGATCGTAAGATTTTTGTCGGAAAAGAGTTTTTCTCCCATCAATACGAAGGTGGAGAGTTTTATGAGACGACTGCCGAAGCGAAGGAAAAACTCCAGGAAAAACCGATTACAGATGCGACGGTCTTATTGAAAGCGTCGCGGGGCATGGCTTTTGAAAATCTGGTCGAATTGCTCTAACTCGTTAGCCCATGTTATGAGCAGCTAGGGGAGAGGTTCGAGGTCGGGCTAGTTTGCTGCCGAGGAGCAGCTTCGGTGAAAGCACTTAAAAAGGTGGACTCAATGTGGACTCACTGTTGACTTACCCTGCTCACATGGCGAAGCTGACCGGAAGCTGGGGCCTATATTTTCCGAACAGATCGTCAGAAAATTCAAGAAAAAAGGTCCCTTACAGGAGACAGTTTTGTCATGTAAGGATTAAATAATGCCGAAAGTGGGCAAATTCATTGTGTCAAGAAATAAAGCTCATTTGGAAAAACGTACCTTTGTGACGTATAATGGATAAAAGACGTTTTTTTTTGGAAATAGCCTATTTTGGGCAGGCGTATCATGGTTGGCAGATTCAGAATAATGCCATTTCGGTGCAAGAAGTGCTGAATAAAGCCTTGGAAACTTTGTTGCGGGAGCCCATTGAAACGATTGGGGCCGGCCGCACAGATACAGGCGTTCATGCGAAGCAATTGTATGCACATTTTGATGCGGCTCCTGTAGGTATATTGCAAAAAGCAGATCGTTTTATTCATTCCCTTAATGCTTTGTTACCCTTTGATGTGGCCGTTAAACGTTTGATTGAAGTTGAGCCCGAAGCGCATGCACGTTTTGATGCTACACAAAGATCATACGAATATCACCTCCATTTTCATAAAGATCCTTTCATATATCCCTATTCATGCTTTATGCGCGATCGTCCGGATGTAGAAAAGATGAATGAAGCTGCAAAATTTTTATTAGGCAGACAGGATTTTGAATGCTTTAGTAAGTCTCATACGCAGGTGTTTACAAATATTTGCGATATTCGTAGAGCTGAGTGGGTCTGGAATACTGAACAGCACTTGGTCTTTCACATCACAGCGGATCGTTTTCTGCGCAATATGGTTCGCGCCATCGTGGGCACATCGCTGGAAATAGGGTTGAAGGGCAAACCTGTTTCGTTTATGCAAGAGGTGATTCAAAGCAAAAACCGTGGCAAAGCGGGTGTTTCAGTGCCGGCACATGGTTTGTATTTAACAGAAGTGGCGTATCCATATATATAGAATTTAACGTGAGTCAAGATAAAATAACAGGCAAAACCTACGATATCAATTTGTTGAAGCGAATGAGTCGCTATATGCGGCCCTATCATACGGCATTTTGGATATCGGTCGTTCTAACGATATTATTGGCCGCTGTGGCCCCCGCTCTACCGATGCTAATTCAGCATACGTTAGATAACTATATCCTAAATTTTGATACAAACGGATTGTCGCTGATGCTGATTGCTATGTTGGCCCTGGTGATCTTGCAGACTTTGATCCGATATTATCATACCTTAATGACAAATACCCTTGGGCAGTCTGTTATTCGTGACATTCGGATTCAGGTATTTAATCACATCGTTCAGCTACGTCTAAAATATTTTGACCGTACGGCGCTAGGAAAGTTGATTACGCGAACGATCTCTGATTTAGAGACGCTTTCCAATATTTTCTCTGAGGGTTTAATCCAGATTATCGGTGATTTACTTCAATTGGTTGTTATTTTGGTCGTTATGTTTTACTCCGATTGGAAATTGACATTGATTGTTTTGATCCCTATGCCTTTGATGGTGGCGGCAACTTATGTGTTTAAAGAGGCGATGAAATCTGCTTTTATTGATGTAAGAAAATGGGTTTCTAATTTAAATACCTTTTTACAGGAACACATTACCGGTGTCGGTATTATCCAATATTTTGCGCGCGAAAAGCAGGAAATGGATAAGTTTAAGGAGATCAATGCCCAGCATCGTAATGCGCACATTCGTACCAATTGGTACTTTTCCATCTTTTTTCCTGTTCTTGAAATTATCATGGCTATTGCGCTAGGATTATTGGTGTGGTTTGGCTCCAAACAAATTATGGGCGATGTGATATCTCCAGGTGTAGTTGTAGCCTTCATCATGTATATCAATATGATCTTTAGGCCGATTCGGGAACTTATTGATAAATTCAACACACTTCAGATGGGTATGGTAAGTGCCGAACGTATTTTTGAAGTCTTAGATACAGATGAAAAAACACCTAATTTGGGGACGCTGAAACCTGCACATATCAAAGGGGAAATAGCATTTCGCGATGTTTGGTTTGCTTATAACGAGGAAAATTGGGTCTTAAAAGATGTTAATTTTAAGGTTAACCCAGGGGAGACCTTGGCTTTAGTCGGGGCTACCGGAGCAGGGAAATCTTCTTCCATCAATATTCTAAGTCGATTTTATGAGATCAATAAAGGTGAAATTTTATTGGATGGCGTTAATATTCGGGATTATGATCTTGATTATTTAAGAAATACAATCGCGACGGTGTTGCAGGATGTATTTCTCTTTTCGGATAGTGTTATCAATAATATTACCTTAGGTGATCCTGCAATATCTAGAGAACAAGTTATCGAAGCAGCAAAAGAAGTAGGTGCGCACGATTTTATTATGCGACTTCCTGGAGGATATGATTACGACGTGAAAGAACGCGGAGCCACCTTATCTGCTGGGCAGGCGCAATTGATCTCTTTTATACGTGCACTAGTTCACGATCCTAGAATCCTTATTTTGGATGAAGCGACTTCTTCGGTAGATACCGAGACGGAAGAAATGATCCAACATGCGATCGATAATTTAATGAAGGGCAGAACCTCGATTGTTATCGCCCACCGCTTGTCCACCATTCAAAAGGCGGACAAGATTATCGTGTTGGATAAAGGTGAAATAAAAGAAATCGGAACCCATCAGGAGTTGTTATCTTTTGATGGCTACTATAAAAAATTATACGATCTGCAATTTCATTCTGCGGGTATTTAATTAAGCGATAACACTTTCCTTCGGAATAGTTTCTTCGTCTTCGATGCGTGTGTTTGCTTTAATTTCGGAACCGCGCCCTACCAAGACGTTTGCGCCGACAGAGACATTTGGGCCAATGTTGACAAAATCTTCAATAACGGTATTGCTTTCGATAACCGCGGAGCCCGCTATAATGCAATGGTTGCCTATTTGTACATCCGGAGCAATGGAAGCGCCGGGGAGAATAATGGTACCCTCTCCAATCTCAGCTCTTTTTGATACATAGGCTTTGGGATGAATGAGGGTTTGGAAATTCCAATCTGCATTTTCCGACACGATCCGTTCGCGAAGACCTGGATTCTTGACTGCTACGAAGAAGTCCTCTTCAGTATCTTTGACTTGGTGATGAAGTTGAACCTCATAGTCAAAAACGTCTTCAATCAACAGCGATTTGTCTATAAGGCCACCAATCTCAATCGCTAAATCTTCTGCCACATCTACCGCTGTTTTAGCGTGCGCGGTTGCACCGTATATGTATAGCATGATATTTTTTTTGCGCAAAGATAAAGCTTTCCGAAAAGAAGCTCTTTGGTATGATGTAAAAAAATGCAACAAAATAGGGGATCTGATTGTTTTGATATTTAAAGAGCTTGGGAATTGCTTTTCGATCGCAATTATATTGCATATAAAGATCAATTTATCTAAGTTTGTTGGTATACAAAAATTAAACTATGATTCAACGTATCCAAACTGTTTATTTGCTAATAGCGGGATTAGTTATATTCGGCTTATTTCTATTTCCCTATGTTAATTATAGCGATTTGGTCGGCCTGGGGAAAAATGTCAAGGTGACTGGTGTGTACAGTGTTGCTGCAGGTCAGCCGGTGCATGAGGGAGGATTTGGCTATATTCTTCAGACTGTAGCGACTGTGCTTTTAGGAGGGCTCCCAATATTCACGATATTCAAATTTAAAAGACGTAAGGTTCAACTGTTGCTTATCTGGGTTGAGATCGTCGCGATTATCTTGTTTGCTATATGGCTATATTCCTCTGCCAGTACACATCTTACAACAGTGGGACAGTTTTTGGGTGCAGGAAACATTGGTGTAGGATTCTTTTTGTTGCCAATTTCAATTATTTTTTGTGCGCTAGCCCTAGGTGGTGTGCGTAAAGATGAAAAATTGATCCGGTCGGCAGACCGGCTTCGGGCATAATTTTGTAGTAAAAACATTAAAATAGTTAAAGCCACGGTCCACGTGGCTTTTTTAAGTATAATATAATATGAACATTTTTTTTCGCTATGCGGTCATCTTCGTGCTCTTTGTCAGCGGGGGACTTGTAAAAGCGCAGTCAGTAGATTCATTGCTGGTTGTTGACGATATCCAATTCGATGTCAAGGAATTTCATCTGGATGAGAGTAAGAACGAATTGACTATTAATTTATTCGCTATATCCTACAGTACTGATCCCCGGGAATATAAAATGAATACCTTCTCTACACAGGTGCTGGATCAGAAAAAACAGTCCCATTTTTTTTCAACGATTCGTATGGGTAATGTTTTGGTCAGATTCGAGGATAAACAGAATTACTTGCATTATCTGCTGGAGGAAGACAAGCCTGTGGATATACAGGTCGTGGTAAAAGATTGGAAGAAATCTGATAAGCCAGCGATGATTAAGCTTGTATTCGAAAGTAGTACGGAAGAAGGCGAATTTCTGGAAGTATCAATTCCATTAAAGAAATAAATAATCTTTGGTCAGGGCAAAAAAAAGGTCGTTGGAATTATCGTTCCAACGACCTTTTTTGATTTATAGCTATTATCGATTATATCGGATCTGTTGCTTGTCCATCATTCCCATCTGATCTTTCATCATTTTGATCTGATCAGCTAGTAATTTATTCTTGTCTGCTTTTTTGGCTTCTTGAAGAAGTTTCTCCGCTTCCCGCTTATTGCGCTTTGCCATTGCTACGCCTGCTAGGCTTAATTTTGCTAAAGCGATGTTGTGGTCCATGTGTAAACCCAGGGCTAAAGCTTTCTTAAAATATTTTTCAGATTGCATAGGAGCACGTTGCGACTCGATCAGTCCGATCAGCATGTTGTAGTAACCGTGTTGCTGTGGGATCAATTGCTTTTCGTAGTTCGTGATTTTGCCTAGCCATTTTTCAGCTGCGGCCATATTTTGTTTGCGCATATACCATTGCGCAATCAGCATATATTCATGAAAAAATACAGTGACAAAACCTAAGATCGTGATCAAGATACCTAAGATTCCCCATCCCCAATTCCCAGTCCAGAATAAGGCAACTGTTCCGATAAGCAATGCACTGCAAATAATGATTCTAACGAGATTTGACATAAATCTTTGTTTAAAATATTTGTATTCAATTTGATTCTGCAAATATCCGTTAATTTCACCGTTTAAGCAAAGGTTCAAGTGGTTATTTTGTAAAAATGTGTTTTTCCGAAAGCAGGATGCGCTTGTGCAGGGGAGCGGATCTGCTGATTTTCCATTTGCACCTGGAGTAAAAGAAGAGAGTATGTGTATAAATTTGTCTTTATATCCAACTTTATTTATGTTTGAATTATGGGAAAGCAATACGATGATTCTTGGGCTCCTGTGTTAAAGCCTTTGTTTGGTCAGCCTTATATGAAACAGCTGTCCACTTTTGTACAGGAGGAACGGCAACAGACGAAAGTGTTTCCACCGGCAGATCTGGTGATGAACGCTTTTAAGCTAACACCGTTGGATCAGGTTAAAGTCGTTATCTTAGGGCAGGATCCTTACCATAATGATGGGCAGGCACATGGTCTGTCATTCTCTGTGCCGGAAGGGATAGCACTGCCGCCATCTTTGAAAAATATTTTTAAGGAATTACAAGATGATATCCCCGGATTTGTCGAGCCGCGTTCTGGTGATTTAACCTCCTGGGCCAAACAGGGCGTGTTGTTGTTAAACGCAACGTTGACTGTACAGGCGCATTTGGCAGGTTCGCATCAAAAAAGAGGCTGGGAGATCTTTACGGACAGTATCATTCATGCAGTTTCGGAGCGTTGCGATCATGTGGTGTTTCTATTGTGGGGTAGTTACGCGCAAAAGAAAAGTGCGCTCATTGATGCAAAGAAACATCTTATTCTAACAGCAGTGCATCCTTCGCCGCTGTCTGTCTATCGTGGTTTCTTTGGTAGTAAGCATTTCTCACGTGCAAACCAATACTTAGTAGCTCATGGTAAAACACCAATTGATTGGCGTTTGGTCTGAGCATGTGACGACTTATTTTAACGTAGAGCAGATTCGGGGCGGAGCCCTTGGGTAAACATCATTACCAGAGATTTTCGCCTTGAACGAGGACGCTCAAAAGCAAGATCCTGGTAAAAAATGATGTTTTTAATTCAGCCTATTTCACGCTCCGGTGAATATCATAGGTGGTTAACAAACCACTAAAACCTATACAATTAATATTCCAATGGAATAATAGGCTCTTTTTTGCTTGTTGACATAATCATCATGGTTTGGAAAGTCTTCACAAAAGGTATTTTGGAGATTTTTTCCATGATAACACCTTCATATGCTTTGATATCTTTTACGTAAACTTTGAGGATGAAATCGCAATTTCCGGTTACGTGATGGCACTCGGTTACTTCAGGTATCATTTTTACGGCTGCGACAAACTCAGGTATCGCATTATGTGTATGGAAGTCAAGTGAGATTTGGATGAATGATTTGATTCCAAGGCCCAGTTTTTCCTCGTCAACAAAAGCATGGTAACTTTTTATAAAGCCCGAGTTTTCCAGTTTGCGCACACGTTCTAAAGTTGGTGCGGGAGATAGTCCAATGCTAGATGCAAGCTGCAAATTAGTTATACGACCATTCTCTTGTAATAGTTTAAGAATTTTTAAATCTGTTTTGTCCGGTGCAAAGGGCATATCTTAAGTCTTAATAATCAATAG
>JALAGS010000028.1 GCA_022712315.1 Sphingobacterium sp.
TCTCCTTCTCCTTCTCCTTCTCCTTCTCCTTCTCCTTCTCCTTCTCCTTCTCCTTCTCTATTGACCTTACCATGCTATTTTCTTTCTTTTCAGCAAGCTTGTGCTGCGTAAAATCCCAGCAAAGCTGTCCTAGCATATGTAAAAAGTCGTATAATAGCTCGCCATCAGTCCCCAATGCACGCAAGATAACCACATCTGTCGATGCCTGTGTAAATCCATAAGAGATATCGCTGTATTCGACAGTTAAGATCTCATCAAGTTCCTGTTTCAGTTCTTGCGCAAAAAGTGCAGAAAATAAAAATGTCGCCTGATGGGTATAACCTTCAAAAAATAACATTTTTTGGATCGGTTGACTTTTAGGGCACATGAGCTGATTATCAATAAATGACAGCTTACTATTTCTAAAAATCTTCGTTTTTGTATGCAGCCTGTCAAACTCAAAAGCTTCTTTCATGTGAATTCTCCCCACACTGATAATATCCCCCCACATCAAAACCGCATCATCTGCTAAATGAATATGATTGCTGGCTTTGAAAATGGAATCTTTAAACGGAGTTACAGGGTGTGGAATATAATGAAACACGCCTCCAGCATCAACATGCACATCCGTATGTTGCCTCGCTCCAGTTTTCATTGGATGCAGCTTATTGAATGACTGCGTGAAAAGCTTCAATTGTGCTTCCTCTTTCACATGAACATCAATATGCAGATAATCGGTATCCATGATCCCTGGAGAAGCACTCATAATGATCATTTCCAAATGATCTGTCAATCCAGCCGCCCCATAGTGCGTCAATTTATAGGGAGCATTATGATAACTTTCTTTCAATCTGCTCCTACCTTCTTCCCGGGCAACATTTAATACGATTTTACTATCCATATATGATCATTTTTAACCTACCGGCTCCAACAGAGCATATTTTTTGATCCATGTTTTGACATCTTCCAGGCCTTCAAGTGTCATTAGATTTGTAAAAATAAATGGCCGTTCACCACGCATGCGAATTGTATCCTGACGCATCACTTCCAGATCAGCATGCACATAAGGCGCAAGATCAATCTTATTGATCAGCAACAGATCTGAACGTGTAATACCAGGACCTCCTTTACGTGGCATTTTTTCACCTTCAGCGACATCAAGAACGAAGATGGTCAAATCTGCTAGATCCGGGCTGAAAGTTGCTGTCAGATTATCACCGCCACTTTCAACAAAAATTAGCTCTACATCTTCAAAACGATGAGCCAGTTCTTCAACGGCTTCAATATTCATCGAGGCATCTTCACGAATAGCTGTATGGGGGCAACCGCCAGTTTCAACTCCAATAATCCGCTCCGCAGGTAAAGCCGAGTTCTGCTGTAAGTACATCGCATCTTCCCGGGTATAAATATCATTCGTAACCACACAGATACTATAGTTTTTCGACATTGAGCGTGTCAATCGTTCAATGAGCGCCGTTTTGCCCGATCCAACAGGACCTGCAACACCAATTTTCACGTAATTTCTCTTGGACATCTTTTATTTCTCCTTTTCCAATTTTTAAGAGATGTAAATTCTTGTATATAATTTCTCATGTTGCATGCATCGAATATCTTGCGCAATACAACAATTTCCAATCAGGTCATCATCCAATTCAGGTTGTAAAGCCACCAGTTTATTAATTAAAGGCTGCAGCTTAAACAAAATTTGCTGTGCATCCATTTGGCTAATAGGGACTAGTTTTGCACAATTTGTCATAATGCCATTCAATGAATTATAATAAAAAGCACTCAGTGCATCTGTATAACTAATTTGCTGTGCATGAGCAAACATGGCAAATGCCATCGCATAATGACCATGAAGCTCCTGTGTATTGATTGCCTTGAGATAGGTCGAGCAACGCTTGACGGGATTTAACTTTTCCGTCAATTTTAAGAACCTTATGCCTAATTTCTTGCTGGCATCCCTAATCTCATAAGGGGCTTTAAATGCTGTAATCAAAGCATCGAGTTCCGCTATCTTCTTTTTTGTCGCCCTTGATTCACACAATTGCCAAGCCTTATGGAAAAAAGCGGCGTCGTTGTAATAAAAGCTATGTTCCAATAAGGTCTGTGCATATTCTTTTGCTGTTTTAGCATCATGTACAATCTCCTTATTAATATAAGTTTCCAATCCATAGGAATGGGTAAAACCTCCAATCGGAAATACAGAATCATTGATTTGCATCAATGTCAACAATGGATTCATATCTAGTTTTATTAATTTACATCCCTTTTGCCAGTGTAATTTTATTTTGAGCCACCGCATACTGATGGATCCGTAATGTATGGGTTCTTTCGATTACCCGAAGTTCCTTAGCCGGTGAGAAACCTGCCCTCTCCAGTGTTTCCCATAGTGGATTTTCATATGCAGCAATGATCTCATGAGCTGCGTTAATGAAAACAGGAATGTGTTTATTGCCAATTTCAAGACATATCCGAGCCATATCCAGCGCGTTCTTAGGCCGCACAACAAGGCAAGGACAGGGTAATATCCGGACAACAATACGCAGCTCTTCTGTTTCAAACAGAATATCACCATCAAACAAGGACTCCTCCCCTAGATTTTTGAAACCTATTTCTCGCCCCAGAACAGTGAACCCGCGGATCACACGTTTTTCGGTATCGAACCATTCCAGCTCTAAAAAATCCAGCTCTACAGTATCCTGTTCCAAACCATCCGTCCAAATATTACCCTTAACGTCACTTGCTAATAACATAAATACCTCATTAGAATAAGAAGTAACGTTGTGCCATTGGAAGTTCTTTCAATGGTTCACAAGTCGCCAATACGCCATCTACAGTTACCTCATATGTTTCCGGATTAACCACGATATTTGGTGTTGCATGATTGTGTACCATATCCTTTTTCATCACGGTACGGCATCCCACTACCGGCAGGCACTTCCGTGACAAGTTTAATTTTTGGATATTTCCATTCTCTAAAGACACTTTCGAAACAAAGTTGAAACACAGTTTTGAAACGGCTTTACCATAATTCCCAAACATCGGTCTATAGATAATTGGCTGTGGCGTAGGAATTGATGCATTGGCATCTCCCATTTTAGCTCCTAAAATCATACCTCCTTTAATGACCAGTTCGGGTTTTACACCAAACAGTTCCGGCTTCCAAAGAATCAAATCCGCATACTTTCCCTTTTCAATTGAACCGATATATTGATCAATACCATGTGCTTTCGCTGGATTTATGGTGAATTTGGATACATAACGTTTGACACGGAAATTATCATTTCCTTTCCCTTGATCCTCAGCCAAAGGACCGCGCTGGATCTTCATCTTATGCGCAGTTTGGAATGTACGAGAGATCACCTCACCTACACGTCCCATGGCTTGACTATCCGAACTCATAATCGAAAATACCCCCATGTCCTGTAAGATATCTTCGGCAGCAATTGTCTGCGGACGGATGCGTGAATCTGCAAATGCCACATCTTCTTTCACATTTTTATCCAAATGGTGACACACCATCAACATGTCCAAGTGTTCCTCAGCAGTATTGACGGTAAAAGGTTTTGTAGGGTTGGTAGATGCAGGGAGAATGTTTGGATACATGGCGATCTTAATGATATCCGGTGCGTGCCCTCCACCAGCACCCTCTGTATGGAAGGTATGGATAACACGGCCATCTATCGCGGCAACTGTATCCTCCAGGAAACCTGCTTCATTCAGTGTATCTGTGTGGATGGCGACCTGTACATCGTATTTATCGGCCACTTTCAATGCCGCATCAATAGTAGCCGGAGTCGCCCCCCAGTCTTCATGAATTTTTACGCCAAGCGCCCCTGCCTCAATCTGCTCCTCAATTGGTTTTGTGGTAGAAACATTTCCCTTACCAAAAAAGCCAACATTGATAGGTAAGTTTTCAAAAGCTTCAAACATGCGTTCGATGTACCATTTCCCAGAAGTCACTGTTGTTGCCAGTGTTCCATCTGCAGGTCCTGCACCACCGCCGATAAAGGTCGTTACACCAGAATATAGAGCAGTTTCGATTTGCTGTGGTGAGATAAAGTGAATATGTGTATCGATACCTCCAGCAGTCAAGATGTATCCGGCACCACCATGTACTTCTGTAGAAGCACCGATTACCATACCTTTGGTTACGCCATCCTGAACATCAGGATTTCCCGCTTTACCAATACCCACAATTTTACCATCCTTAATACCAATATCGCCCTTTACAATCCCCCAGTGATCGATGATAATAACATTGGTGATACAGAAATCCAGCACGTCTTCATCTCGCAAGGCTCGCGCGGACTGTCCCATACCATCACGGATGGTCTTACCCCCGCCGAATTTATTCTCCTCACCATAAACATTAAAATCTTTTTCAATCTCGATAAACAACTCTGTATCGGCCAAGCGGACCTTATCTCCTGTAGTAGGGCCAAAAAGTGCAGCGTATTTGTCCCGAGGGATATAAAGTTCCCCATCGATATATTTTACTGATGATTTATCTAAACCTAGTTTATCTAAACCAAGCGCATGTAGACCAACGGTAGAACCCAATGTCGTGAGTCCTACAACCTTAATCCATTCGCGTCTATTCCATCCTCCCATAGTTACTTAGATTGTCTGAATTTTAATTTTTTCATTTTATCAATGGCCCTCGTTTTCACAGACTGATCTGTGTATTTTCCGTTTGTCAAGCCATTAAAACCGTGAATTTCCTTACTTCCTCCAAATTCAACTAGAACAACTGATTTCTGTTCTCCCGGTTCGAAACGGACTGCTGTACTTGCAGGAATATTTAAACGCATCCCAAAAGCTCTCTCTCTGTCGAACGAAAGCAACTTGTTCGCTTCAAAAAAATGATAATGCGAGCCGACCTGAATCGGTCTATCACCTTCATTTTTCACAACAATGCTTGTGGTTCTATGCCCAACATTAGCCTTGATTTCTTCTTTTTTTAAAATGTATTCTCCTGGAATCATATCATTTAATATTTATTAACGAATAGGATCATGGACAGTCACTAGTTTGGTTCCGTCCGGGAAAGTAACTTCGATCTGTACATCATGAATCATTTCGGGCACCCCCTCCATAACCTGACTTCTTTTCAACAAAGTGGTACCATACGACATGAGGTCGGCCACTGACCTACCGTCCCTGGCTTCCTCCATAATTTGGGCGCTGATATAAGCAATGCACTCGGGATAATTTAATTTCACCCCACGCTTCAATCTCTTGGCGGCCAATTCACCCGCCAAATGCAATAGCAGCTTTTCTGTTTCTCTCGGTGTTAAACGCATAAAAAATAAGTATTTGTTATTTTGTTAAAGGAATTCTTACAAGACTGGAATGGTAAAATAGGCTCCAAAAGCAAGACGATTATATTGACTTTTAGGCATATTCATAGCATCCTTATAATTGACAGTATTACCTACATAACCGAGATAAAACCGCAGATCCTGATTATGAAATGGCTTATGCTGCAAAGCGGCAAAATAGGTCCAGTTTTGGCGAAAATTCTTCCCCAATTGATCGTCATTCCTTGCTCCCGCAATCTCATAGGCACCTTTCAAAGCGATTTCCCATTTTCTAGTTAAGAATTGGTCATAGCGCAATATCGCAGAGCCATAATTAACGTCTTTAGCCAACACCCGCTGATCACCTGTTCTGTCATAAAACTCATTGATCGCAGAAGATGCAATCATTGCATGATCAACACCGAGATAAGAATACTGTAAGTCCAGATACACCATCTGCCGGGAAGTTTTGAACTTATTCGCCAAGGAGACTGAATGATTCGTATGCCCCTTTGCAAACTGTGAAATATTATAGGACCATTTGGTATTAATCTGCTTATTCATAAATGCGCCCACCCAGGTGAAATATGCCCCCATAGGCACGTTGGATCGTTCTAAATCCCCTACGGCAAAGCCATTTTTTGCATGAAGATCCATAAAACTGTCATTCGTCGTGTTATATACCTGTGCATGAAACGAATGATTTGGATTAACTTCATAAGAGATCATCCCCCCCACAACAAAAAGGTTTAATATACGGTCGACATAGTCGGTAAACTTATATTCGTAAATGGGATTATTTTCAAACTCATAACTTCCAACCATTGCACTTTGCTTACCGGCTGTAACAGACCATTTCAGATCTTTTCCAAACTTGTACTTGATCAATGCCATATCCAAAGCCCGAGATCCATTATCTTGGCTCGTTGGCGCAAATGACCTATTCAAACGAAAACGCACTTTATAAGAAAGTCGATCATTGTAATCTCCACTCATCAAAATACGGGCGTCATCAAGATTTGCTTTTGCCTGTGATGAACCATCTCCATTGTCTGTTTGCAACCCTGCTCTTAATAGGACATCCAGTTGAAATGATTTTGCTCTTGCGGGTTCATTCAGCAGCAAACTGCTTCTCTTCGCTGGAATAGAGTCTGTGTGAGCGTGCTCCTGTGCATGTAAGGAAGCTATGCAAAGCCCCAGTGTTGTAAAAAGTGAAAGTGTTTTTTTCATCCTTATGTTTTGTTCCAATATGGTCGGGAAGCGATCCCGATTTTTCAAATCATCATTCAATTTGAAAAATCAAGAAATTCCCTGTGATATACCTGTATCTGGCACAAGTATATCACAGCCACCTAAAAATGGAATAAGGATGAGATTAAAATGAAATTAGAAAGGTATTTTTGGGATTGTAACCACCACTAAAGTACCCTGCCCTTCGGTAGAACGCAATACTAATTCTGCACCATGAAGGTCAAAAATATTCTTGGCTAAAACAAGGCCCAAGCCATTTCCATAGATATCACCGACATTAGACGCGCGGTAAAAAGAGGTAAAAATATGCGGCTGGTCTTTTTGAGGAATACCTATCCCTTGATCGAATACTTTTATCGTCATATTTTTGCTATCGCTACTGATTGCGACAACAATCTGCTGTCCGTTACCGTACTTAAATGCATTTGAAATAATATTGCTAAAGGCAATAAAAAACAGATCTGGATTGGCTAAAACGGTAAGTTCATCACTATCTTCCGGGATTTCTGTGAGATCAAAAGAAAGTTTTAACTCCTTGTGAATACTCTTTTCAGCTTTATGGATTTCATAAAGCAGCTCATCAATTCGAATGGTTATTTTATTGTCCACCTCGCCCTTAAAACCCATCCGGGATAGTTGCAAAAGATTATTGATGATAAGCTCCATTTTATCCGCGTATTTCGCGATAGTCTGCAATGAATAGTAGGCTTCATGTTCCCTTGACAAAAGCTGCTGGGCCAATTCGGCCTCCCCTCCAATAATTGTCAGTGGGGTTTTCAGAGAATGAGAGGCATTTCCGATAAAACTCTGTTGAGATTGGACCGAAATATCCAATCGGTTAAGCATTGAATTTAAGTTCGCAATCAAAACACCCAATTCATCTTTACCATTACTAAATTTACTGAACAAGCGATGGTCCAAATGTGCGATATCAACTTTATCTAAATCATTGTTGATATCCTTGATGGGTTTCAACAACCGATCAGCAAAGTAAAAAGACATCAGTACGATTAAAAAAATGGCCAAAATGCCGCCTGTAATCAATGTGCGATCCAATTGGCGCTGTTCTTCATGACCATAATCATCGATCCCCTCCGATATCACAATCAAATTTTCGCGATGAAGATGATCTTGAAAGAATACAGCTACAAAAGCAGTCTTCCCGTTCATATACCTTCCCTTGCCATGATGGATTACATCGGTATAGAATGTCTTTGGCATCGGTAGCTCGGGTCTAAATTGAACACTGTCACTTCCCTTACTAACACGAATAAGATGGTCGGTTCCCTCAGATAACTGTTTCAGGTATTTACGTTTTACCTGAATATAAAGTTCTTTATTTTCATCCTTCTGATGAACGATATGGTCTCCGACAATCACGGCATTCTCTTCTAGCCGATGAAAAAATTTGGTCTGCAGGCTGTCGTAAGTGAAATAAGATACATAAATGGCAAAAACAACAAGCAGCAACGTACTGATGATAGAAAAGAGGAGAACTATTTTGGTCCTAATTTTCATGACGGATTACATATCCCATACCGATCACGGTATGGATAAGTTTACGTGAAAACTGTTTATCGATCTTTTTCCGCAGATAATTCACATACACATCAACGACATTGGTACTTAAATCGACATCCATCCCCCACACTTCTTCTAAAATATCGATCCGACTCAATACCTTATTTCGATTGAGCATTAAGAATTCAAGTAAACGAAATTCGGTGGCGGTAAGAATAATAGGAGAATTGGCACGTTGAACCGATTTACTATCTCTATCCAATTGAAGATCATCAAACACCAATATATTTTTCTGCTCAGTAACTGTTTTTGATTTACGGCTATAGCGACTGATTCGAGCCTTTAACTCCTCCAGGCGAAATGGTTTTGTCAAGTAATCATCCGCATCTCTGGCAAAGGCCTCAACGATATCCTCCGTTTGGTTTAAAGCTGTGAGGATAATAATGGGAACCTCATTATTCGACATTCGAATATTTTTACAGACATCTAAACCATTCATACCGGGCAGCATCACATCCAATAGGATGAGGTCATAATGATTGAGTCCAGCCATTTTTAAACCAGTATACCCATCCATGGCAATACTGATGTGATAGCCCTCTTCTTTTAAGCCTCTTTCGATCAATGATATGACGGATGGTTCATCCTCTATAAGCAACAGTTCCACAGATATCTTTTTTAAGCAGTAAAAAATTCGAGGTTTGTAAAATACAAAATTAATAATTCACTTTTCCCTTAAAAGCCACATTCCTAAATTATTTCGTTTTTTCTTGACGGTTATATGATAGTAAGACTTTGCAATTCCTTTGGAGTGGACTGCTTATGCTCTGCTTTTGGGACTACCCTACCAAATACCGATGAGCTCCCTAGTTCCGATCTAGTTCAATAGGTCGACACTAGGTTTTAGCAAGGAAATTACTCAGAATAAGGGCTAATAAGACGTATAACAGGAGCGAACAAAGGCATAAGCACAAGCGAAGCGAAAATCATTTTTGAAATCCCCCCTCTCAAATAACGAAATATTATTTCAAAAATCCACCGAAATTCGATATTTTTGCAGTTTAAAATCGCACAATGAAGCAATTTCTTATTTGTTTATCACTGGTATTCTCACTTTTTATAGAAAAAGGATTCACTCAGCAGAAGCTTTATAAAATTTCTTACCAATTTGCAGATCCTGAAACCGGTACCGATACTTCAGCTTCTGAGTTTATTAAAATATTAGCTGGAAATGGCGATGCATTAATGCATGCCTTTATTTCGAAAGATCAGATGAGAATTGAGAATCTGCTTTTCGGAAAATCGGTACAAATAAGTAATATTTCTAAGGGTACATCCTATCTATTAGATGAAACAAACAAAACTTATTCTCCTACAGATTTAGCATCAGGCCAGCTTATTGAGACTTCGAATGAAGGTGATAATTATGCCTATTCCAGCGATTTTGAGATCAGTTTGGTTCCCAACGAGAAAAAAAACATAGCTGGTGTTACTTGTCAAAAAGCACTATTCAACATCGCCGGAAGCAAAGACAAACAAACCGAAATTACCGTTTGGTATGCACCACAATTACCGAAGCTATACTGGGGTACTTACGATTATCTTGAAAAAGTGCCGGGTGCGGCATTATATATCGGATCCGCAGGACTGGGCATTGAAGCCAGCAAAGTTGAGGAAATTAATTTTGATCAGTCACTCTTCGAAATTCCTGAGGGCTATGAAGAGGGAGAAGCTGAAGCAACTGTTGCCGACTCTACATTAAACGACTACTTATCATGGTATCAGGATCCCAGTACAGAATATTTCGGCGTACAAGACAGCGTTGGGAACAAATTAACACCGGCTAAATATACTGCAATCTATAGTTTCATAGGAGATTACGCCATCGTAAACGATGCTGCACAAATGTTTGGCCTAATAAACCTGCATGGTAAAGAAGTTATCCCATGTCAATATGAATCGCTAAGTCTAGAAACTGAAGGTGGCCCCGTGGTTTACATGAAGGATCTTAAGTATGGTCTATTGGAAACAAATGGCAAAATATTACTGCAGGCCAAATATGACTTTATTTCAGTTCCTAGCTCGGAATATGTACTTTTCACGGAAGGAGAACATGTTGGTGTCATGGATAAAAAAGGCACTGTTTTGCTTCCAGCAAAATACGAAACCATAGCAGATTTTAAAGATAATCTAGCACTAATTATTGCCAATCAGTCTTATCAGCTCATCAATAAAACAGGTATTAACCTACTCAAATCCGAGTATGAATTCCTATCCTTTGCCGGAGAGAAACTCTTGTTAGCATTCAAAGACGATAAATATGGATACATAGATTACAGCGGAAATATTGTCGTACCTTTTAAATTGCAAAATGCGCAAGCCTTTGAAAACGGACTAGCGCTTGTAACTGAGGACTTCGAGAATTTTTATTATATTGACGCAAAAGGGAAGTATATCAAGAAATATGAAGAGTAATCCACAGACATTCCACTTATCAACATTACATCGTGGAAAATATATGTTAATCTTGTTGACTTCGATCTTATTCATCGGAATGGGCATGTCTAAAGTTCCCGTCCAAGAAATCCTCAAGATTATCATCGCTCTTTTAATGGTTCCTTTAGCTTTGTATGTCGCCATAAAATGTTCGACCTTGTCTTCCGTCTGGGTTCTTGACGATAATACGCTACAGATTAGCAATGTGAAGAAAACGATTGTTTTCCCATTGAATCATATTTCCCACATTCGCAATCTAAAACGATCTGGGGGAAATTTGATTATTATTAACCAGAATAAAGGTCCTGCCTTTCGGACCTGGCGCAATAAATTATTTCAAAAAGAAGACGATCTTCCCCTGCTAACAGAGGCACTAAAAGCAGCGAACATTGAATATTATGATATGTAATCCCCCTCGGTAACATTTGTTACAGGCTTTTGCAGACACAGTATGTACCTTTGTAACATAACTTAAGAAAATTGTTATGCTATTGGAATACATCAAACAACCATGGCCCTGGTATATCTCGGGACCCTTAATTGCACTGGTCATGTACCTCCTATTGAAACAGGGAAAGGATTTTGGCATGTCCAATAATCTACGTACCATGTGTACGGTATTAGGTGCCGGTAAATCATCTTCATTTTTCCGCTTCGACTGGAAAACCCAAGCCTGGAATTTATTGGTGGTTCTTGGAACAGTGATCGGTGGTTTTATTGCCCACTATTTTCTGAGCGATGGTACGCCTACCCAAATCAACGAAAAAAGTATCGCAGACCTCAAAGAGCTTGGCATCATCGACCATATACAGGGCTACCTCCCTGAATCTATTTTCATTTTTAATGGCTCCCTGTTTCAGTTTCTAATTCTAAGCATCGGTGGAATATTAATTGGATTTGGAACACGTTACGCAGGTGGATGTTCATCAGGTCATGCTATTTCAGGCTTAAGCAATTTTCAGCTTCCCTCCTTGATCGCTGTCATCGGTTTTTTCCTAGGTGGAATCATCATGGTTCATTTCTTATTTCCTCTAATTTTTGCATAAATGAAAGCACTAAAATTTATACTCATTGGCATACTGTTCGGGATCATCTTGTACAAGTCGGAGGCCGCATCATGGTACAGAATCTACGAAATGTTCCAATTTAGATCCTTTCATATGTATGGAATAATTGGAACAGCCCTAACAACCGCCATTATTATCGTACAAATAATCAAAAGGAAACGACTCAAAGATAACAAGGGGGAACAAATAGTTTTCCATGACAAAGACAAAAGTATTACGCGATACCTGGTCGGAGGAACAATATTTGGTTTAGGATGGGCATTAACAGGCGCTTGCCCCGGACCTCTATTTGCCTTAATTGGTGCCGGTTACTGGACACTGGGAATTGTGCTCTTTTTTGCCTTATTGGGTACTTGGCTTTATGGCATATTACGAAATAAGTTACCCCATTAGCCGTCAACTGCTTTATAACAAAACATCCTAGATGTCGCGAATCTAACACCTGTACCCATATTCAAAATTTGAAGAACAGAAAATGGAATTAATATTTATAGCTGGTTTTTTATTAGCTGTCCTAGTCGGGCTGTCAATGGGTTTGATGGGTAGCGGCGGAAGTATTCTAACATTGCCAATATTTGTTTATATTTTTCATATCGAACCGCAGTTTGCACTTGATTACTCTCTTTTTTGTATCGGGGTGCTAGCACTAGTCGGATCCATTTCTCCGCTCAAAAAACACGAAATTGATCTAAAAACTACGGCAATTTTTCTGATTCCATCATTAGTTTCGGTCTATTTCACTAAACGTTATCTTTTGGTGGCTATACCAGAATTATTCCAGGTTGGAGGTATAGAAATTTCCAGAAACCATATCATCATGTTATTATTCTCAATCGTGATTTTAATTTCTGCGACGGCAATGGTACGAGGAGGTAAACAAGTTCACATTAGTCCTTTCGTCGGCGGCCTGGGACAGATACTGAAAATCATATTGGTGGGGTTACTCGTTGGAATTATGACAGGCTTGGTCGGTGCAGGTGGCGGATTTATTATTGTACCAGCTTTAGTATTATTATTGGGAATCCCACTTAAACAGGCTATTGCCACATCGTTGTTTATCATCGGTCTAAACGCTTCATTTGGTTTGATCGCTAATTATCACTTTTTGGAGCATATGAATTGGGTTATATTAACTACCTTTACGTTAATCACTTTAATAGGCCTCCAAATTGGTTCCAAATGGAAAGACAAGCTGGATGCAGCGAAATTGAAGAATATTTTTGGGTATTTTTTGATCAGCATTGGCATCCTAATCTTTGTCTTCGAAATCATTCAATTTGTAAATCATTAAAATCACACATTATGTTTTTTCAACACATTTTCGAATCATCTTTAGCACATTCGAGTTATATCATTGGCTGTCAAGCCAAAGGTGTCGCTATTGTTATTGATCCTAAAAGAGATGTAGACACCTATCTGGAGATAGCAAAAAAGAACAATCTAACCATAACACATATCGCTGAAACTCATATACATGCCGACTATCTCTCAGGTACGCTAGAATTAATTGCATTAACAAGCGCCCAGCCCTATCTATCCGATGAGGGTGGAGAGGATTGGCAATATGAATTTCCACATATCGGACTAAAGGATGATGATCAGTTTCAGGTTGGAAATCTAATTTTCAAAGTCGTTCATACGCCTGGGCACACACCCGAGAGTATTAGTTTTGTATTGATCGACACACCGGCAACCATGGAACCTGTCATGATCTTCACTGGGGATTTTGTATTTGTCGGTGATATAGGCCGCCCGGATCTACTGGAAAATGCTGCTGGATTGGTTGGGACCAAAGAAATAGGTGCTCATCAGATGTTCCAGTCGCTACAGTACTTCCTGACGCTACCTGATCATATTCAGGTATGGCCAGCACATGGGGCAGGATCTGCCTGTGGAAAAGCATTAGGTGCCGTCCCCAGCTCAACGGTGGGTTATGAAAAAATTCGCAACTGGGCGCTCCAATATCAAAACGATGAGCCCGCTTTTGTGAAAGAACTATTGGAAGGACAGCCGGAGCCGCCAAGCTATTTTGCCATGATGAAAAAACTCAACAAAAAGGCTCGTCCTGTTCAGACCGAAGTGCCACAATACCGCAAACTAACGAAAGATACTTTTCTTCATTTATACGAAGCAGGAACGACATTAATAGATACTCGAAATAAGTTTGATTTCGCAAAAGGATATCTTCCGAATAGCATCAATATTCAGAATAACAAGACATTCAACACCTGGGCAGGTTGGGTACTTAATTATACAGAACCTTTCATGCTCATTGTCGACGAAAGTCAATTGGATGATGTTGCCCGTAAGCTTATGCGTATAGGATTGGATCATGTAGCAGGCTATATTACACCGGATACAATTGCACAGCTTGGAATTACCTTGGCGCATCAGCAACTGATCGATTTTGAGGAAATGAATGCAGCATTGGAGAAACCCAACACGCAAATACTCGATGTGCGCAATACAAATGAATTTGCAGAAGGGCACTTACCCCATGCAACACATCTCTTTGTTGGAACACTTGTAGACAATCTCCATAAAATTGACCCAAGCAAAAAACTGTACTTACATTGTCAATCTGGAGATCGGGCAACTATAGCGGCTTCCCTATTAGCAAAAAATGGGATCAAAGAGGTCAAAGTCTATAGTCCTTCAATTAACGAATGGAAAGCAAAGGGCGGGGTGCTGGTTCAGTACTAATAGCACAGGTTCTTACTTTCCCCTCGGACGATTTTCAATACAGCTTCATAAGTTATTCGTACCCGCTTCGTACCACGTTCGGAAATTCTCTTTCGATCCTCTACTTATTCTCTACTAATTCAGTAGAGGATCGGTAGAGAATCAGTAGAAAAAAAGAACAGATTTTCCGAAGCAGGTACGAACAGGGGGCGAACAAAAGCCGAAGCTAGCATGAAGAAATCGCCTTTAAAATTCCTCGTTACAAACTGTTTCTGCTGATGCGCAAAAATTCGATAACCTCATCCTTCTTCTCTTCCATTTTGCCTTTCTTCTCGACAAATTGATGGTTATAGATAGTCAAATACTGATGATCGTCAGTATCCGACTCGTAAACTTCCGCCGTCGCGAACGAAAAATGCTCCTCCTCTTCAGAAAGATGATCATATACATAAGCAAAATCATGATTTCCCAACGAGCTCGCAACAGCTTCCTTATCATCCACAAATTTTAACCTTCCTGGCAATGCTCGTTTAGTCATCCATACTTCATCTTTTTCGGAAAACGGATAGATGGTAATTCCACGCAATGCCGATATGATCGGTGTAATCAGAATAATTCCCATCTCAATCGCCCAAACTGCCCATAATGCCCCGCCAGAAACCGGACTTTTTTTCAAGCTAAATGTCCCAACCTCATTCAAATCTTGCATTGCTTCCCAAATAAATGAAGGATGCAGAAAAAATGCTTTGAATCCCTCCAAATTAAAGGAAGATTTTACCCAAGTATCTCCCCCCATTGTTCCTTCAGCATTATACATCAATGACACAAATAAAGCCCATTGTGCATAAAAGCCTACGATCGCCACCAATAGCGTAATCAAAATGGCAACACCCCGATTTCTCAATTTCCATTGTTTGAAGCAGAAATTAAGCATCCAAAATATCCCTATACCAAACCCCAATGTGATAAATACATTAAAATAAACAATAGGAATAAACCACTGTAAAGCGATATAAATAATTGCCAGGACCACTGCACCAATACTACCTAGCACAAAAGAGCCAATTAATGCCAATGCCGGAGCCTTTCCCGAGGGTTTATAATATAGATTTTCCATAAAAAAAAGTAAAATTGATTTTTAACTCAACAGATAAATCCCCCAACCAAAACCAAGCCAATTCTTATTAAACAGGTAAATTTTCGTCAAGATTTGATGACATTAACCACCGACATCTTGTTTAAGTGCCATTTATTGAGACAATTTTGTAAGTTTGGGGCATGAAAATCAAAATTATATCCTTTTTTACACTTGCGTGTGTATTAAATATTTGGGGGGCAACAGTGAAGGCTCAAAGGAAAGGATTCTGGCAACAGAAAGTTGACTACAACATGGACGTCAACGTGGATGAAAAAGCATACCAGTATGATGGAAAAATGACCTTGAAGTATAGTAATAATTCAGGCCAACCGTTGAAGAAAGTATACTTTCACTTATATTTCAATGCTTTTCAACCAGGATCGATGATGGATTACCGCTTAAAAAACATCAGTGATCCCGACAAGCGGATGGTCACTAATTTAGGTACAAAAGAAAAACCAATATATCAGAGCCGTATCGGCGAGCTCAAGGCCAATCAAATTGGTTATCAAAAAATCAAGAGCCTGACAATGAACGGGGCCAACACCTCGTTTAAGGTAGATGGAACGATTTTAGAAGTCACTTTACCAACGGCGATCGAAGATGGTGAAACAGCCAGTTTCAACATGGAATGGACCGCCCAAGTTCCAGAGCAAATTAGACGCACTGGTCGAAATTCTGCGGAAGGAGTAGCACTTTCTATGGCACAATGGTATCCAAAAATGGCTCAATTTGATGAATTCGGGTGGCACTTAGACGAATATACCGGTCGTGAATTCATTGCTCCTTTTGGCAATTTTGACGTTACCATACACCTTAACAAAAATTATGTAGTCGGCGCCTCAGGTGTTCTTCAAAATCCATCGGATGTCAAAGGTTATCAACAGAAAGCGAAAGTAAAAGCAGTCGACAATAAAGCAACCTGGCACTATAAGGCTCAAAATATACATGATTTTGTATGGGCTGCAGATCCAAAATTTATCGTAGATTCTGCTTCAAGTAAAAATGGTATAAAAGTCTATACAGTTTTTTTGCCAACAGATAAAGAAGTTATCTCAAATTGGAAAACAGCGATAGGACTTTCTACCGAGTTCTTCGATTTCTGCAGCGCCAAATTTGGCAAGTACCCATGGCCTACCTATACCATTATCCAGGGGGGTGATGGAGGAATGGAATATGGCACTGCGACACTTATCACAGGTGGCCGTAATCTAAAAAGTCTTGTCGGGGTAATATTTCATGAATCTGCACATTCATGGTATCAACAATTATTCGGTATCAATGAAACAGTCGACGAATGGTTTGATGAAGGTTTCACTTCTTATGTAGAAGAGCTAGCAATGCAACACATTTTTGAAAAAAGAGGCGCCATTGCGTCCAACCCACAAATTGCAGCTTATCGTGCATACTATAAATTGGCACTTTCAGGCAAAGAGGAGCCGATGAGCCTGCTTGCAGATTACTACAATACTAACTATGGCTACAGCAACGAAGCCTACAATAAAGGCGCTGTACTTGCCGAACAGCTGGGCTACATTATTGGTCAGGAAAATTTAGAGAAAACGTTCCTGAAATTTTATGACAACTGGAAATTTAAACATCCGACCCCAAATGATTTCAAACGCGTTGCCGAAGAAGTGTCGGGCATGAACCTAAAATGGTATTTCAACTTATTTATCAATACAACACGTCAAATTGATTACGCAATTGAAAAAGTATCTGACACGGAAATTCAGCTGGCCAATAAATCAAACTTTGCCATGCCTTTGGATGTTTTGGTCGAGTACACAGATGGAAGCAAGGAGCTATTCTATATTCCTTTACGTGAAATGCGCGGAGAAAAACCCGAAGAGCAATTTGACATCTATAAAGGCGTTAAGCGAACTGTACTTGAGGATTGGTTCTGGACCAAACCTGATTATACCATCTATGTATCGAAAACGCCTAAACAGGTGACGATTGATCCTTCATTGCGTTTAGCTGATGTAGAATCAGCAAATAACAGTTTTAGCAAATAAGACAAGTATCGCTTATTCCTCTGAATGGATCGCTCCATAAGAAACGGCCTCGAGTCTGGGCAGTATTTCTAGACTCGAGGCCGTTTCTTATTATTGAATGTTATAATCGCCATCTTGGCGGCCCAATTATACACCCCTCAGGGGAATCACCATGTTCCATGTGCGCTCAAATTGATAGGGCTCTGAACCGTCTCCCGTTGCAGCAAATAAATGCGTAGGTTTCCCATTTTCAAAGAGTAAAAATGGCCGTTCAAAATTGGCCTGATGACTCGTCGTGCCATCATCCCACTGAATTGTTTTAGAATACGCTTTTACAGCCTTCGAAAGACGCCAGTCTATACCATCCTTGGAATACGCATGTATCCCGCCCCCTTCTTCGCCACAGATCTTTCCATAACGATCCTTCATAATCAGTTCAAACTGTTGCCCATTATGCCATACAAAGGGGTCTTCTACATCATTTTCATGGTTTAGGTCCGTATGGAAAGAAAAAATGGGTTTGTCCGATAAACGGTAATAAGGCCCAAGAAAGGAATCCGCTTGCGCCGCGCCCAATAAAAGTGGTGGATTATAATTGACAGGAGAAGATTTATAGACTAAATAAACCTTTCCATTAGGCAACACAACGGGAGAAGGATTGGAAGTAATGGAGGCGTCCCATTCTCCTAGCCTTGGATTCAGAATAGGCTGATCAACTCTTTTCCAAGGGCCTGCAATTGTCCTGGAGTAAGCCATCCCAATACGTTTATGCATCCAGGCTTTCTGGCCGAGCCCTGATTCCCATACATTTTCTGTGAAAGGAGGATTCGGTTCTTCGTAATTGTTACCGAAATAATAAAGCACGTAAAAGTCGCCATTTTTTACAATTCGGGGATTATGAGTGGTACAACCATCAAAATATTTTTTACCACGAGGGGACAGTACAACTTCAACAAATTCGTAGGGTCCCTCTGGGGTATCCGAGATAGCTCTGACGACCTCCGAATTTGTAACCCAATTGCCAAAACCATATTTCTTGCTCCAGCGTGAGGCAAACATATGATATCTTCCATCCTCTCCTTTTATTACCGAAGGATCCCAGATCCAATAATCTTTCATAGCAAACCCTCCTCCTTTTGGTGCTGGTAATAATTTATCGATAAAGGATCCTTCCGGGCTGTCGGCCCTGACAATATCATGTGTTGAGAGCAAGAGCAAGCCGGAAGCTCCGGCTACATTTTTCAGAAAGGTGCGACGAGAGGTTTTCATTCGTTTGATTTTTAGCAGAATAACATAATTTATTAATCTATTTGATAGGCTCCTATGAATAATCTATATTCAACCGAGCCCGATGCTTTTTGTAATTTTTCCAGAAGGAGCAATCAGCTCCTCTGCCACATGAGGTTTTATCTATTGGTGCATTTTACAAATAAATCTTGACAGCAAGATAAAAAATAACTACCTTACTTTCAATCTCTTTGTGGATGATTTTTTCGATCAATAGCTTACTTTCCACTATCGTTATAAACGCTTGTACATGTTTCGGAGGACCTACCGCGAAAGAAGAAAAAATTCGATTAGGAGGTGAAGTTGAGATGGTCTTGGTATATTTGTCTCCATGATTTATGTCCACATACCCTTCTGTAAACAGGCCTGTCATTATTGTGACTTCCATTTCAGCACTTCACTGCAGTACAAAAGTGAAATGATCAATGCATTATTACAGGAAATTGAACTTAGGGCACCCTATCTGGAAGATAAAAAGATTGAATCAATTTATTTCGGCGGTGGCACTCCTTCTCTTCTGGAAGGGGACGAAATAGCACAAATCATTGATACTATAGCAAAACATTTTGATATCGCCAACAATGCCGAGATCACCCTGGAAGCAAATCCAGATGATCTGAATCAGGCAAAAGTAAAAAGCCTTAGGAATACCCCGATCAACCGATTCAGCATCGGGATACAGTCTTTCTTTGAAGAAGACCTCAAGTGGATGAACAGAGCCCATAACCAACAAGAAGCCACCGCCTCAATTATGCGGGTGCAAGATGCAGGGTTTGAAAATATTACCTGTGATCTCATCTACGGCTTCCCACTATTAACTGATGAAAAATGGCGCCACAATATGCAGCAGCTAATTGACTTTGCAATTCCCCATATTTCTTCTTATTCCATGACAGTGGAAAGTAAAACAGCATTGGATCACTTTATCAAAAAAGGCATAAGTCCCGCTATTGATTCAGATCAGGCCGCAGATCAAATGCACCTGCTCATCAATACATTGAAAGCCGCAGGATACGAACAGTATGAAATTTCAAATTTTGCAAAAAATGGGCACTATGCGCGTCACAATACAAATTACTGGAAAGGCAAACATTATCTTGGTATTGGCCCCTCAGCGCATTCTTTCAATGGTACCGCTAGATCCTGGAATATATCCAACAATTCAAAATACATCTCTTCCATTCATTCAAATCAGCTTCCTTTGGAAGTAGAACAGCTGTCGACCTTGGACCAGATCAATGAGTGTATCATGACATCACTTAGAACAATGTGGGGCCTTGATTTAACCGAGATGGAAAATAGATTTGGACAGTCTGTTAAAAATAACGTATTGGAAGATGCAGCCTTATTCATAGCTGAAAAAAATCTCGTTTTGGATGACAACAAATTGTGTTTAACGGATACAGGGAAATTAATGGCAGATCATATTATGTCAGAGTTGTTTATTATAGAGGATTAGCAATGAAACATACATAATATTAATAAAAACACAATAACAAACACGTAATAACATAAAAAATTGCTAAAATGAAAATATAACTCATTTTTTCATACAGTTTGTGCTATGTTTGCAACATAATCTATTATAAAATTATTATGTCACACAAGCCATCTTTTGACGAGGAAATCAAAAGTTATCAAGCACAACAAAATGCTGCAGTAAGCTTAATCCAAATTGTTAGCAACCTATGGTACAACCATGCTGTCGAACTTGTCTTTTTTAGAAATCAGCTCATTGATGTAAAATCCAGTTCAATTCTCAACTTACTCAGCGAAAGCACTGTTCTTGCTGAAAAACCATTAAACATATTTGAAACACTCCACGCCGCTCAGGCCTTGGAGAAATTACCACTTTCTCCCGCACGTATTGATATTGGAAAACTAGCATTGCAGGTCAAGAAATACCATGTTGACCATACACAGCTCGTCAATTTTATCAGAGACGAGTTAAAGGGCATTAACCAGCAGCCGGAGTTAAAACCGCGAGATGTTGTGCTCTATGGCTTTGGACGTATTGGTCGTTTACTTGCCCGTGAACTTATAAACAAAGCGGGCTCCGGCCAACAGCTCCGCCTGCGCGCTATTGTAACGCGGGATGCAAACGATGCCAAATCTCTCTTGAAACGGGCAACATTATTAAAAACTGATTCGATACACGGTGAATTTGAAGGAAAAGTACTGGTAGACGCAGAAAATCAATCACTTATTATTAATGGTATAACTGTTCATCTAATCTCAGCCAAACAACCCGAGGATATCGATTATACAGCGTACGATATACAGGATGCCTTAGTCATTGATAATACCGGAGCGTTCCGAGATAAGCAGGAGCTCAGTCGTCACTTATTGTCTAAAGGCACCCTTCAAGTTCTATTAACAGCTCCAGGAAAAGGAATTCCAAATATCGTTTATGCTGTCAACGAAAAAGATATTGATCTACAAGAAGAGCATATATTTTCTGCAGCTTCTTGTACCACCAATGCAATTTCCCCTATTCTGGCGGTTCTGGAAAATAAAATAGGCATTGAAAAAGGCCATATTGAGACCATACATTCATACACAAATGATCAGAATCTTGTAGATAATATGCACAAGAAATCTAGACGTGGGCGTGCCGCTGCATTGAATATGGTGATTACAGAGACTGGCGCCGGCAGCGCTGTTTCAAAAGTACTCCCTTCATTGGCCGGTAAGCTGACCTCCAACGCCATTCGTGTCCCTGTCCCAAATGGATCATTGGCTATTTTAAATCTTGAAACAAAATCTAAAATAACTGTCGACGAGATAAATGAGCTTTTAAGAGAGGCTTCATTTCATGGCGAGCTCGTTGAACAGATTAAATTTTCAAAGGACAATGAGCTCGTTTCTTCAGATATCATTGGCAGCACTGCTGCCTCAATCGTTGATGCCCCCGCTACTATTGTTTCTGCCGACGGCAGGAACGTCATTCTGTATGTTTGGTATGACAATGAGTATGGATATTCACACCAAGTTATGCGTTTGTCACGCCATATCACAGGTGTAAGAAGATATACTTACTATTAACAGGCAATGCTCAAAAATATAAAAGGCGGCACCATAGCTAGTCATGGTCGGAAGATTCTTCTTCCGACTTTTTTATGTTTACACTAGCGCCCTTAAGATACTTCATAATGATCTGTGTCGCTCCAGCTTTCTGTAATACATACGCACGAGCCAATTTGCCTGCTTCTTGACAAATAGACTGATCCTGTAGTGTGCAAAATATGCGCTTCAGTTCTTTACTATTCGCAATAGAAAAACCCGAGCCATTTTCTACAAGATCTTTAGCTTCGTGAAATTTTTTGAAATTAGGACCAAAAAGAACGAGAATGCCATAAGTTGCCGCTTCAAGGGTGTTGTGTATACCTACACCAAATCCCCCCCCGATATAGGCCATTTGACCGTAACCATAAAGAGAAGATAACATGCCAATATTATCAATAACGAGCACATTTGATTCCGCTACTACTGCAGCACTATAAGTTGCCATTTTGGAAAAACGTAGTGCCGCTGGCCAAAGATTAAAAATACTGTTCAGGTGCGATTCATTAATTTCATGTGGCGCTAAGATCAATTTATAATTGGAATAATCCTGAAACAATTCCTGCAAAATCTGCTCGTCTTCTGGCCAAGTACTTCCTGCAACCAAAATAGGACGATCTCCGATAAACTGTACTATTTCAGGAATCATCTGCCTATTTTTAGGAAGGTTGACAACACGGTCGAACCGGGTGTCTCCTGCGAGGCTCGCATTTCTTATCCCAAATTCCTTTAGTAGACGTACACTTTCCTCATTTTGGACAAAAAAATAGGTCACATAGCTTAAAATTTTTAGAAAGAAAGTTCCGTACGCTTGGAAGAAAATCTGTTCAGGTCGAAAAATAGCAGAAATTAAATAAAGTGGAATAGAGCGCTTATGTAGACCTTCAAAAAAGTAATACCAATATTCATACTTGGTAAACAGAACAAAACTAGGATTCACAAGATCTAAGAATAACCGAGCATTCTTCGCTGTATCATAAGGGAGATAAAAAACGTAATCTGCCAGATTTGTATTTTTGCGGATCTCGTAGCCGGAAGGGGAGTAAAATGTTACAATAATTTTATGCTCCAAATAATTATTTTTTACCGCCTCCAGGACTGGTCGCCCTTGCTCAAATTCACCCAATGAAGCAAAATGAAACCAGATATGTTTTTGGGAAGAATCAACCGTTTGTTTCATCTTAGAATACCAGTCTTTTCGCCCCTGTACCATCAGCCTTGCTTTGGCATGAAAAGGGGCCAAAATACGCAGTAAGAGTCTATAAAGAACGATTCCAATTGAATAAAGCAAACGCATGTTTTTAAAATAATGTTTATCTTAGTCAAAGATATTAAACCCATTTCATTAAAAGGAACCATTGAGTGGAAAATAAACATCGCAAGCGAATTTTGATAACAGGTGCAGCAGGCTTCCTAGGTTCCCATCTTTGCGATCGCTTTATTGCAGAAGATTATGATGTCATTGGGATGGACAACCTGATTACCGGAGACCTACAGAACATTGCACATTTATTCAAATTGGAAAATTTTGACTTCTATCATCACGATGTATCAAAATTTGTCCACATCCCTGGACATCTGGATTATATCTTACATTTTGCGTCGCCGGCAAGTCCTGTCGATTATCTTAAGATCCCAATACAAACACTGAAAGTTGGATCCTTAGGCACGCATAACCTCCTTGGATTAGCACGCGCAAAACAAGCGCGCATATTGGTTGCATCTACTTCAGAAGTTTATGGCGACCCACTAGTTTCTCCTCAATCCGAAGACTACTGGGGCAATGTAAACCCTGTAGGACCTCGCGGAGTATATGATGAAGCTAAACGTTTCCAAGAGGCAATAACCATGGCTTATCACAACGCCCATGGTTTGGATACCCGTATTGTCAGAATATTTAACACCTTTGGTTCAAGAATGCGCCTCAGTGATGGTCGAGCTATCCCCACATTCATCGCTCAGGCCATACGTGGAGAGGATATCACCATTTTTGGAGACGGTTCACAGACACGATCATTTTGCTATATCGATGATCAAATCGAAGGCATCTATCGAGTGTTGCATTCTGATTGTGTAAATCCCATCAATATTGGCAATCCCGACGAAATTACCTTGCTCCAGTTGGCCCAAGAAATCATAGCATTAACAGGAAGCTCAAGTAAAATTACATATGAAGCCTTGCCGGTCGACGATCCTAAACAACGGAAACCCGATATCGGAATGGCCAGATTAAAATTAGCTTGGCAACCTGAGATAGACCGCAAAACAGGATTAAAAAAGACCATTGAATTTTACAAAGAAATTCCTTTGGAGAACTTATCACATAAAGACTTTACTTACTATAATCAACAATAATGAACAAAAAAATATTAGTCACAGGGGGAACGGGTTACATCGGTTCACACACAGTAGTTGAACTTCATCAAGCAGGATATGTTCCTGTTATTGTCGATGATCTATCGAATTCAAACATTAAAATTTTAGATCAGATCGAGAAGATCATTGGTGTTAGACCCGAATTCCACCAATTCGATCTTTGTGACACAAACAAAGTCAATGATTTTGTAAAAAACAATACGGACATTTCAGGCATTATCCATTTTGCGGCATCTAAAGCTGTTGGTGAATCGGTGCAAAAACCATTAAAATATTACCACAACAATTTCTTTTCATTAATCAATTTGTTGGAAGCTTATCAAAATAAACCGATTAATTTCGTATTCTCTTCAAGCTGTACTGTATACGGTGAACCCGACTACCTGCCTGTCGATGAAAGTGCTCCTGTAAAAAAGGCGACTTCCCCATACGGAAACACCAAACAAATCGCAGAAGAAATATTACAAGAAACTGCTTCGGCATATGACAATTATAATATTATTGCTTTACGTTACTTCAATCCAGTTGGAGCACATGAATCCGCTTTAATCGGCGAATTACCAAATGGTGTACCGCAAAATCTATTGCCTTTCATCACGCAGACCGCAATTGGAAAAAGAGAAAAACTAACCGTTTTTGGGTCAGATTATGATACCCCAGATGGCTCTTGCATCCGCGATTATATCCATGTAGTTGATTTAGCTAAAGCGCATGTTGCAGCTATCAAATTATTAGAACAAGGTAACCCAAATGGAAAATACGACGTATTCAATGTGGGAACCGGAAATGGCTATTCTGTTCTTGAAGCGATTAAAGCATTTGAAAAGGCCTCTGGACAGAAATTAAATTACGAATTTGGTCCTCGTCGTGATGGAGATATTATCAAAGTATACGGTGATGTCACTAAATCAGCCAATCAGCTGCATTGGAAAGCAGCTCTCGGCATAGACGAAATGATGGCCTCTGCTTGGGCTTGGGAAAAAAATCTACAGGAAAATCCCCTAGATTAAAAATAAAAAAACGTCCAATGTCGCTGACATTGGACGTTTTTTTATTGCGCATTTTCTATTGATACCCTCGATCACGGATAATTAAGATCCTTATACCAACTCCTTATCTGAAATATATTCCATCAGTACACCAGCTTGGTCCCCAAGTTTCTTTTTCAGACGCTGCATTGATTTTTTTATTGCATCAGGAGTGACACCAAGGACATTGGCAACTTCCTTATTATTTAGCCCCAATTTCATAAGCACAATGACCCGCAGATTAGATTCGGTGATATCGGAAAATTTGGATTGTATATCCTGAAGTAAATTTGGGAATTCTTTTACAATCAATAATTTAAATTCCTGCCATTTCTCTTCAGTGATAAGATGCGACTGTAGCAACGTTTTTAGTTCATCACGATCCTTTTCAACAACATTCCCTCTTTCCTCAAGCATCGCTGAAAGCACATTTATCTGTTCATTATTTCTCTTGAGGTAAGCGACATACTCTTCCACCTGACTTTTGGAACTTACCAATTCCCTATCCAATTCCGCCTTTGTATATTTTAAATTAAGAAGCTGATATTCATAATCACGTATCCGTTTTTTTGCACGGGATCGTACAGCATTGTATATAAAAAAGAATAACACCAGTACCAACAAACTTACGATCAGCCATAGTCGTCTTTCGGTTTGTTTTTTCTTAATAACAGCTTGTGCCAGCGATAATTTATCGGCATACTTTTGCTTATCAGCCATAAACTTCAATTGGGACAATACCGGATCGCCATCTAAAAAGCGTAAAGAATCCTGGAGGCGTTCAATTCTTCTTCGCGCATTCAGCTCACGGCCCGTATCACGGCTTTGAATCGCTAAATTCAGCTTGTGGATCTCAAGTTCAAGTATCGTTTTCTTATCGTCCGAGCCAGACAAAAGAGATTCAGCCTCTGCTATCATTTGTCGGACATCTTTAGTTTCCTTACTCGCTATGTTTAAACGAATCCGCATCATTAAGGCAAAGATTGTGTTTCGGTCATTACCAAGAGATCTCGAAATTTCAAGATCCTTATCCAGCAGCAATAAAGCCTTACGATAATCCTTCATGCCTTCAAATACCGCCGCCTGATTACCCAAAATCTTTGCATAACGCAATGAATCATTTTCAGAAAGAGCCAAAGTTTGAGCCAGCTCAAAATTTTTCATTGCCTGCAGTGTATCACCACCGCTTTTTAACGTCAATACACCTAAATTGTCTAAAATCTCGGCTTTTAATCCTGGTGAAATTTGTTCCTGTTGCTGCCCTAAATTTAGGTATTTGATTCCAGAGGTATAATCGCCTAAGGTTCCAAAAAAATAACCAAGCTTCTTATAGGTTTGTGTTAGGTCCAAAACAAGTTCTTTAGGGATATCTTCCAGCCCTTTTTCTCCTTCCAAGATAAAAGGTAATGCTTCAGAAGCTTTCAGACATCGATATAGATAAAACCCGTACATTACTTTAACCCAAGCTCGTACATTTTGGTAGCTATACCCCTCTTCAAGATCCAGGGCTTTCAAATAGTATTTGTCACTAAAACTATTTCTTGCACCCTCGTCATTAAAAGACTGATCCGCCAGTAGACAATAATAGATTGCCAAAAGTGCCTTATCATTTTTTCGTACCGCTTGGCTAAAATATGGTGCAAGATATTTACTTAAGGTTAGACTAGAGGTTTGATACTTTTCTGACTCCTTGATAATTGTTTCGTAGAAGTTCTTCTCTTCAACCGAGGAATTGGAGTCCATTAGATCCATCCCACAGACAACATGACAAGGCATGATTGTTAGGAAAAGAAGAAATAGAAGAAATCGAAACATATCGGTACCAGCATTGAATTTCGCAATAAAAATAAAAAATAATTTTAATTAAATCACCATAAGACAAAATCAACTCGCATAAGCCATCCTTAGGGTTAGAGCGCCAATTATTGACTTAAACTCTCTTCGCTTAATAAAAGAATACAGTTCCAACCACCCCGATGTTGTAGCAGCATCGAATGAAGCAGGCACATATTAAAAAAAACAGCACTCTATTCAAAAGGGAGCAAATTAGTCATTTCATATAGGTAATTATTCCGCATCAAAATGATAAATGCGATTTGGTGTAATTGCCTGCGTTAATTGCACATCGTAATCATCTTTATCCCAGATGACATCAATTGGATCAAAAAACGATAATCCAACACGCTGTACATCGACTTTACAACCAGAGAAAAAGCGGTCATAAAATCCCTTCCCATACCCCACTCTATAACCAAAAAGATCAAAGATTAACAAAGGGGCTATAATCATATCAATAGCTGATGAAGCCACCTGAACACCCGATATTGGCTCAGAAATACCCCATTTATTCGTTTCAAATATGGTATGTTCATCCAATATATAATGTTGCATCGAACAATCCTCAAAATTAGATCGGGAAACAACAATTTTTATTTGCGGAAAAACCTGCTGCACGTAATTTATGATTGGATAAGTGTTCGGTTCGTGGTATTTTTCTATGGGAATAAAAATGTGTAGAAAGGCTATCTTTGAGAGGTCAAGCTTTGTAAATTGAGAAAGAAGAAGTTCATTAAGTGCAATTTCGACGTCCAATGACAGCTGACATCTTTTAATCTTATATTCTAATCTTAATTCCTTTTTTGATTTCATCTTTAAAATAATTATTTATTAAAATTAGTCTCAATACCATCCAAAGGATCCTTTAGAGGATATCACTTATGTCAATATTAACCAAAAATAACATTCCTGACAATTCAATTGTATTTAAGGCAAAAAAATAAAAATTCTAGTTCGAAACCGAAAAACTGGCACTCAAATCTATTCAAAACACAAAAAAAACGGCCTTGTAGCGAGCGCTATCAAGACCGAATAATCAACCTAAACCTAAAATCTTTATATTATTTTACGCGCTCGATATAATTACCAGTTTGCGTATCAACTCTCACTTTCTCACCTTGATTAATGAACAACGGTACCATAATCTCAACACCAGTCTCTACAGTCGCCTTTTTCAATGCGTTTGTAGAAGTATCTCCTTTTACAGCCGGTTCAGTATATGTAATTTCCAACTCTACACTTTTTGGAGCTTCTGCCATAATAGGCTCATCGCTTTCAAAAGCAATAATTACAGTCATTCCCTCTTTCAAGAATCGTGCTGAATCACCAAACAAAAATTTAGGAATATTAAATTGCTCGTATGTATTATTATCCATTACCACGAAGAAGTCCCCATCTTCATATAAATATTGATAATCACTCGTTTCTACTCGTGCTATCTCTACAGACTCGTCAACTCTAAAACGGTATTCAACTAACTTTCCAGTTTTAACATTACGCATTCTAGCTTGATAGAATGCACGTAAATTACCTGGTGTACGGTGTATATATTCTTCTACGGATACTAATTCTCCGTTAAATCTTAAGATATTTCCTGATTTTACCTCTGATGCCTTAGCCATTCTTTGAATTGAACTTTAAACGGTTATCTCATTATTGAGTCGTCAAAAGTACAAAAACTAATTGTGTTATTAAAATTTCATTCGCTACTTTTTAAAATCTACAATGGAAATAGTTTCATCGCAGAATTCATACTCTTTTTTTTGATTCGAGCAGACAATAAATAATCTGGATGGCAACTCTGTACGGTCTATCAAGCTAAGATACCATTGTTCACCCGCACTATCCAAATTACTTGTAGGTTCATCCAGTAAAACTAGGTCAGATGCGGAACAGCAAGCTAGCGCCAGTTTTACACGCTGCCGCATACCTGACGAAAAAAAACGTAGCTCTCTGTCCAGTGCATGCTCCAATCCCAAAAGGTTGACGACAGTTTGTTTATCAAAAGAAGGAAGATAATTTTTAAATTTGAAATGAAAATCAATCAGCTCATTTAGGGTAAATTCCTCGATCAGCTCAACATAGGGAGCTGCAAGAGATAGTTGCTGATAGATATGATCTAAAGGAAGGACTTCGTCTCCATCTGTGTAGATTAGTTCACCCGATGAGGGTGCCAAACTACTTGAAAGCACTTTTAGAAAAGTAGATTTCCCTGAACCATTATGGCCGAGGATGGCATAACTCTTGCCGGACTCAAAGGTATAGTTTATATGCCTAAAAATCCATTCATTGTTATACCTCCTACCAATATCTTTTAATGTAATTTTCAAATTCACTAGAATCGATACGCGATTACATCGCTCTATTATTGAATCCTTTCATAATACCCCGACCTGAATTCCGAATAAAATCCAAAATTTCATCACGGATTTCCGTTGCCTGATATTCCGCTTCTATAATTTCTATCGCTTTAGCCAGATTTCTATTTTGGACAAAAAGAATTCGATATAGGTTCTGAATCTCGGCGATTTGCTCTTCTGAAAACCCTCTTCTTCTCAATCCAACAGAATTAATCCCCGCATAAGAAATCGGTTCACGCGCAGCTTTAACAAAAGGAGGAATATCCTTACGTACCAATGAACCACCGGTAACAAATGCATGCGAACCTATTTTGACAAACTGGTGCACAGCTACCATTCCAGCAAGTACAACATAATCACCCACCGTAATATGTCCAGCAAGTGTACTATTGTTTGAAAAAACACAGTTATCACCTACTTCACAATCATGCGCAACATGACTATAAGCTTGGATCAAACAATTTTTCCCTATCACCGTTTTATACCTATCCTTTGTTCCACGATTGATTGTTACACACTCACGAATGGTTGTATTATCACCAATTTCCGCTGTAGTGATCTCCCCATCAAATTTTAAATCTTGAGGTTCTCCAGAAATTACAGCACCGGGATATATCTTACAGTTTTTTCCAATTCGAGCTCCATCCATAATGGTCACATTTGATCCTATCCAAGTGCCTTCACCAATGACGACATCTTTATAGATAGTTACAAATGGTTCGATGACCACATTTTTAGCAATTTTTGCCTCAGGATGAATATAAGCTAATGGCTGTATCATCTATACTACTTTAGTTGTTATTTACTCTTACGATCTGTGCCATAAGCTCTGCTTCACACACAATTTTTTCTCCTACCATCGCTACACCTTTCATTTTTGCAATACCTCTTCGAATTGGCTCCATCAGATCACATCTAAAAATAACCGAATCTCCGGGAGTTACCTGGGCTTTAAAACGTGCATTTTCAATTTTAAGGAACAAGGTTAACCAGTTCTCTGGATCAGGAACTGTCTTTAGAACCAAAATTCCACCTGTCTGCGCCATAGCCTCTACTTGCAAGACACCTGGAAATAATGGTGCTCCAGGAAAATGCCCCATAAATAAATCTTCATTCATGGTTACATTCTTCAAACCTACAACATGCGTCTCTGTCAATTCGAGGATTTTATCCACCATAAGCATAGGCTGACGATGAGGTAAAATTTTCATAATTTCTACCGTATCGTACAATGCCGGCATATTTGGATCGTAAACTTTAATTTTTTTACGCGTTTTATCTTTCTTGATCTGCTCTTTTATCTTTTTCGCAAAGGCAACGTTTGCAGCATGGCCTGGTCGAGCAGCCATAATATGTCCTTTCAGAGGTCTTCCGACGAGCGCTAAATCTCCAACCATGTCCAACAATTTATGCCGGGCAGGTTCATTTTGATAGCGCAATTGATTATTGTTTAATATTCCTTCTTTAGCAACTGCAACGGTTTCTTTATGGAAAAGATGCGCTAATTTTTGCAACTCCTCAGGAGAAGTCTCCTTATCCACAATAACGATCGCATTACTCAGATCCCCCCCTTTAATAAGTCCATGATCGACCAACATTTCCAATTCGTGCAAGAAACAAAATGTGCGCGAAGAAGCTATTTCTGATTTAAAATCCTCAATTGATGTGATCGCAGCATGTTGGCTACCCAAGACAGGTGAGTTGAAATCGATCATACAAGTCAACCGATATCCATCCATCGGCATGCCCAATATCTCAACTTTACGATCTGGCTCCGCATAATGAATATTATTGGATATCTCATAATAATCCCGATCAGCGTCCTGCTCTTCGAATCCGGCCTCCTCAAGCAATTTTACAAAAATCGCTGAACTCCCATCCAGGATGGGTATTTCAGGGCCATCAATATCAATCAGCACATTATCAATCTGTAAACCAATTAAAGATGCCATCAAATGTTCAATTGTACTCACACTTGCCCCGTTCTGCGTAATTGTCGTCCCCCTAGAGGTATCCGTAACGTTATCCGCATCAACCAAAATTTCTGGCTGCCCCTCCAAATCTACACGCCTGAACTTAAACCAGTGATTTTCCGGAGCTGGCTTAATCGTCATCGATACAATTTTTCCTGTATGAAGACCTACCCCCGAAATTTCAACCTCGTTTTTGATGGTTCTCTGTTTTACATTCATTTCTAATAACATATTTTTAAATCAAAACTTCTTTTGATAAAACATTCATGCGTTAAGCTATTTAGACCAATCTATAGAGCGAGGCTATGAATAATTGTTTCATCACAATTAAAGAACAGTTTATTTTCAATGAAAAATAATTATTTCAATTTTTTTTCTACTAACTTTTCTAACTCTTGGATCCGTTTTTCTAATTCAGGAAGACGTGCAAAAATCACATTAGAACGCAATTGCGGTTGGTAAGGCATCACTGGGGTACCGCCCCACTTTTTACCTTCCTCTTTAATTGATCTATTCACCCCTGATTGTGCCTGAATTTGAGATCCCTTTGCAACAACAATATGCCCAACAACACCAACCTGGCCTCCCAAAACCACATGCTCTCCAATTTTTGAACTGCCAGAAATTCCTGTTTGTGCAGCGATAACCGTATTCTTTCCAATATCCACGTTATGGGCAATTTGGATCAAATTATCCAATTTAACACCATCACGTACTATTGTAGCACCCATTGTTGCCCGATCGATTACTGTATTGGCACCAATCTCAACATTGTCCTCCACTTGAACATAACCAATCTGAGGGACTTTCTTATAGGTTCCGTCTTCTTGCGGTGCAAATCCAAATCCATCTGATCCAATCACAACACCAGAATGTACTACCACATTTTTTCCAATCTTACAATCATGATAAATCTTTACTCCAGGATAAAGTGTTGTATTATCTCCAATTGTCACTTTATCTCCAATATAGACCTGCGGGTAAATTTTCACATTGTCTCCAATAGAGGCACCTCTACCAATATAGACAAATGCACCTATATACCCACCTTGGCCAATCTCCGCCTCAGCATGTATAAAATGAGGTTCCTCACGTCCGCTTTTGTCAAGACGAAACTCATTATACATGTTCAGAATAGTAGAGAACGCCGCATAAGCATTCTTTACTCGTATGATAGTCAATGTCGGTTTGGTCTCCTGGATCAATTGTAAATCGTCGTTAACAATTACAATCGAGGCATCGGTAGTATAAATAAAATGCTCGTATTTTGGATTTGACAAAAAAGAAAGATCGCCTTTTTTACCTTCCTCAATTTTGGCAAGGTTACCTACAGTAACTTCTGGATTTCCTTCAATCCGTCCTTCTAATAATGTCCCTATTTGTTGAGCAGTAAATTGCATGGTACAAATCTATGTTTTTTTATTAAAAAATAACTACTTGCTAGAAGTAATTGCAACATATCCCACCTCTTTTGGATAACACAAAGCATATTTAGCCACATTTTTCGACAACGCCTCTAAATTTCCGAGATCAGAAGCTTCGGTGATATCGACAAGTTCACCTGATTTCAACAATATTTTAATCTGATCCTTGGAAGAGTTATAGGCACGGTTTTGAATTTCCTGCGTAAACACATAATAATGAATATCCTCGTGAGCCACCCCCATTCTTTCCTGTACTTTCGCCTTCACCAAATCAATATATGCCGTTGTAAATGGTTTATCACTCATAATAGAACGATAAAGGTTACGCTTCATAACCCGTTGGCACACCTCACATAAAATATGATCCTCATGGTGCTCCCATGTTTTTATGGCAGACATAATATCTGTATCATCTAGACGAGTAAACCAATCCAAATGTAACGGGTCATCCAAAAAATTACTTTTGTTGATCTGCTGATTTAAAAACCAATGAAACGCCGGTGTCGCAAAAAGCTTGCCGCCAGCAGCCGTCAAATATTTTGCCCGCTGCAAAATTTTAATTAGCAATTGTTCAGCACCAATAACGGTTTTGTGCAAATACACTTGCCAGTACATCAGCCTCCGTGCTATAAGAAATTTCTCAACAGAATAAAGCGCTTTATACTCCACCACAATCTCATCCTCTACTACATGGAGCATTTTTATGATACGATCAAATGAGATGACCCCTTCTGATACGCCTGTAAAAAAGCTATCTCTATTGAGGTAGTCCATTCGATCAACATCCAATTGGCTCGATACCAATTGATGAAGGAATTTCCGTTCGTATTTATTATTAAAGATTGTAATTGCAAGGCTTAATCTTCCTCCCAAATCACTGTTGATTCGATCCATTAAGAGGGAGGACAATAGCTCATGAGAAACACCTTCAATCAAACTATGCTCCAAAGAATGAGAAAAAGGGCCATGACCTATATCATGGAGCAAAATTGCCGAAAGGACAGCCTCCTCTTCTTCCTCTGAAATTTTAACGCCTTTACTCTTCAGAGTTTCCAAAGCCATAGACATCAGATGCATCGCCCCTATTGCATGCTGGAAACGCGTATGCAAAGCTCCCGGATACACAAGATGTGTCATGCTCACCTGTTTAATATAACGGAGCCTTTGAAAATAAGGATGTTGTACTAGGTCAAAAACCAATCCCGTAGGAATCGCAACAAATCCATATACCGGATCATTAATAATTTTATTTTTGTTCAATGTGGCGATAAATTAATACTATCATCAACACTATAAATATGAAACCGAGCCCTTTAATCACGAACTCCTGGTTAACACTAGTATAAACTTAAAACAAAGATAGTTAGTTCATCGTTAAGAAATGTTAAAAATAAAATCTAAAGCACGATATTTGCTTATGTTAGCATTAGATCGTAAATCCGATCTCCCCCTACTAATAGACATATATAACAACACGATGCAAAAAACACATATTCTTTGGGCTGACGATGAAATTGACTTTCTAAAACCACATATTTTATTTTTAGAAAGCAAGGGATACAAAGTTGACACAGTCAATAATGGGAATGATGCCGTTGAAGCCTTTAAAAATGGTTTTTTCCATCTCATTTTCTTAGACGAAAATATGCCTGGACTTACAGGTCTTGAAACACTTGCTATACTTAAATCGATCAATCCGACAGTCCCTATTGTTCTGGTCACAAAAAACGAAGAAGAACATGTCATGGAAGATGCTATAGGCTCCAAAATAGATGATTATCTCATTAAGCCCGTCAATCCCAAACAGATCTTGATGACGATAAAAAAATTGACCGAGAACAAGCGTCTTGTGAATGAGAAAACATCTATGGCTTATCAACAAGACTTCCGCAACTTAGGAATGATCCTAAATGACAATCTGGATTTCAATCAATGGTCGGAAGTCTACAAAAAACTTGTCTATTGGGAATTATCACTCGAAAAGCTGGAGGACAATAATATGCATGAAATTCTGACGATGCAAAAGTCCGAAGCAAATATGCAATTTTCTAAATTTATAGAAAACAATTACATACAGTGGATCAATCGTCCTGAGCATGCCCCCATCCTCTCACACCAACTATTCAAGAAAAAGGTATTTCCCACATTGGAGGATGAGATCCCTACATTTTTCTTTCTAATAGACAATTTGCGCTTCGATCAATGGAAAATTATAAATGAGGTAATTACCGATTATTTTAGGCTTGAAGAGGAAATAAACTATTTCAGTATTTTACCGACAGCAACACAATACGCCAGAAATGCCATTTTTAGTGGTTTAACCCCGTTAGAAATGGAAAAACGCTTTCCAAAATTATGGCAAAACGACGAAGATGAAGGCGGCAAGAATTTATACGAGGATAAATTCTTGGAAGATCAGGTTAAACGGTTATACCGCAAACCCATAAAGCACTCCTATACAAAAGTATTGACTCTAGAACAGGGAAAAGATGTTTTAGACAATCTCGGTAATTTGATGCACAATCAACTCAATGTATTGGTGTATAACTTTGTTGATATGCTATCTCATGCGCGTACGGACAGTTCAATGATTCGCGAATTAGCAAACGACGAAGCAGCATACCGCTCACTCACTTTGTCGTGGTTTGAACATTCCCCGCTATTAGAGGCTATGAAATGGCTTTCACAAAAGAAAGTTCGTGTGATTGTTACAACCGACCACGGCACCATCCGTGTAAAAAAACCGAGTAAAATAGTAGGTGACCGAAACACAAATACAAATTTGAGATATAAACAAGGGAAAAACCTGAACTATATCGACAAAGATGTTTTTGCCATCAAAAATCCCCATGACGCACAGCTACCTAAACTTCATGTTAGCTCGACATACGTTTTCGCCAAAGAAGATTCGTATTTTGTTTACCCCAACAATTACAATCAATTTGTAAATTACTTTAATGGAACGTTCCAGCATGGTGGAATCTCCTTGGAAGAAATGATTATCCCCTTTGCGACATACTTACCGAAATAGTAATTTTGCAACATGGAAATTATCGTAAATACGACAGCAGGTCTATCACAAGCCGCGCAGACACTTTTAAATAGTTTTCCAAAGGACCGAATTTTTCTATTATATGGTCCAATGGGAGCTGGAAAGACAACTTTTGTTAAACACCTGTGCACACAATTGAAGGTAAAGGATAGCACCTCTAGTCCAACATTCTCCATTGTTAATGAATACGAATCTCCCACCGGGCCAATATATCACTTTGATTTTTATCGTATTAAAGATGAACAAGAAGCATTCGATTTCGGCTATGAGGAATATTTCTATTCAGGTGCATACTGTTTTGTGGAGTGGCCGGAGAAAATCCCAAATTTACTTCCTGAAGAAGCAAAAGAAATACACATCAGCATCATAGATGCAACAACACGGAAAATTTCGATTCGTTAACCCACCTTTTTACGCTTACTATGGCTCACTCATCTTGTCAATATATTCCATCTGATATCCATGTACCCGGATTAGCGGCCATACACGCCGAACACCTTAGCTTTTCCTTTCACGAAAACAATGTCCAATTCGCTGTTGAAAACAGTTCTTTCGATATCGAAGAAGGGAAAATAACGGCTATCATCGGCGAATCCGGCAGCGGAAAAAGCACATTGCTGAGACTTATTTATGGCTTATTGGAACCTACTGGCGGCATTGTACGCTACAAAGGCTGGCAAGTCCCCACACGTAAAGACAAGTTAATTCCGGGACATGATTCCATGAAATTAGTTTCACAAGGCTTCGACGATTTAAATACTTATGCCAATGTATGGGATAATGTTGCTTCACAATTACCCAACACAGATATCAAACGCAAGCAAGACAAAACAGCGGAAATATTGCAACGCTTACGCATAGACCACCTGGCACGAAAAAGAGTAGCAGACATCAGTGGTGGGGAGAAACAGCGCGTAGCAATCTGTCGGGCGCTAATCAACGAGCCTGAAGTTTTACTAATGGATGAGCCATTTAATCAGGTAGACGCTTCTTTTCGCGATACCCTGCAACAGGATATAAAGGATATCGTTAAAGAAACTGGATTAACAGTCATTTTGGTTTCGCACGATCCAACCGAAGTACTTGCCTTGGCAGACAATCTGATTGTGATGAAAGCCGGTAAGATTTTGGATCAAAATAATCCGCATCTACTTTACAACCAACCATCGCATCCTTATACCGCTCAATTATTGGCAAAAAGTAATATACTACAAGTTGAGCAGGCTCAAAATTTAGGCATAGCTAGCGAAAAACCAATCGCGATTCATCAAGAATGGATTTCAATAAGTCCTTCAGAAGAGTCTACCTTTTTTGTAAAAGATGTGCGTTTCAGAGGCTTTTATTATGAAATCGTCGTCAGCAATAATGAGATTAACTTACACGCGATTATCACGTCCCAAGTAATTCCACAAAAACAACAGACGGTTGATCTAACGATATCCCACTGGATTGCTTTTGACCATTAATTTGATATCTTACTCTTGTGTTTTTAGCCACGACAAGAATGCATCAAACCATAATTTATCTGAGGTTTTGTTAATTAATCCAAAACCGTGTCCGCCCTGCTCGAACGTATAAAGCTTATTCGGCACTTTTTCTTTATCTAGGGCAGCCATCATTCTATAGCTATTTTCTATAGGTACGGCCATATCATCTTTGGCATGCACAAAGAAAACGGGACAAACTTCAGGAGACACCTGTAAATTGGAAGAAAATAGTTTAATTAGGTCATCCGATGGGTTTTCTCCGATGAGATTAATACGGGACCCTTTATGTGTTATATCATTTTCCATGGAGATTACTGGATAAATTAACCCAGCAAAATCAGGTCTCAATGAAATATGGGAGGGGTTTGCAATGTAATCTTTTTTAAACTTTGTAATTAAAGTAGATGCCAGATGCCCGCCCGCAGAAAAGCCAATCACCCCCACTTTTCGAAGTTCGGGATGTAAAGTCCTAATCAATTGCATCGATCGTTGAGCATCTTGAAGTGGCCCGATTGATTTGTCGCGCATAATATTCGGTGAAGGCAATCTATACTGTAAAACAAATGCTGAATAACCATTTTTTATGAGTTCTTTCGCAACAGCGTGCCCCTCGTGGTCCATCGCGATATGAGAATAACCTCCTCCAGGAATGATAAGTACAGCAATATTCTTATCGATACCTTTATCTGGCGTGTAAGCGAACAGTCTAGGGACATTTTTTTCTAAATTTACAGCCTCTTTATCCGTGGCATTCGGAATGGAATCTGTATAAAGATTTATTGTTTCCTGCGCCTGAACGAAAGAAATCAACGAACATAAAATCATAAAAACTTTTTTCATTAGAATAATAATTTATAAGGTATTTTTTAGCAGATCAGGTTCTAAAGATTGCCTGCCAGAAACCGTCGAGATTAATTATTTATAAAGAGGACACAACTAAAAGATCCAGATCTTTAGCTGTCATATTAAACCTTGAGGCCATATCTATATTCGTAAGATTACCTTGATATAAATAAATAGAACTTCTGATACCGGGATTCTTCCAAATTGCATTTTTCAATCCTCCGAGTTCAGCAAAATCAAGTAAAATCGAAGTAAAAATATTGCTCATGGCGTACGTCGCCGTCCGCGCTACCCGAGAGGCGATATTGGGAACACAATAGTGAATAACATCAAATTTCCGAAAAATAGGTTTATCGTGAGAAGTCACTTCCGAGGTCTCGAAATTGCCCCCTTGATCAATGCTTACATCTATTATAACGGAATTAGGCTTCATTTTAGAAACCGTCTCTTCCGAAATCACACAAGCGGAACGCCCGTTACGAGCTCGTAAAGCGCCGATAACTACATCTGAACTGATAACGGCCTTGTTTAAAATAATAGGTTGGATAACGGAGGTAAATACACGACTACCCAGATTGTTTTGCAAGCGTCTAAGTTTATAAATCGAATTATCAAAAACCTTAACCTCTGCCCCCAGCGCCAAAGCCGTTCGGGCGGCCTGTTCTCCAACGGTCCCCGCTCCAATAATAACAACTTCTGTGGAAGCTACACCGGTAACACCTCCCAGCATCAGTCCTTTTCCTCCAAATGCATTGCTCAGATATTCTCCTGCAATTAAGGTTGCTGTCGCCCCCACAATTTCGCTCATTGCGCGAACCACAGCTAGGCAACCGCCTTCATCCCTCAAATATTCGTAAGAAATTGCTGTTATTTTTTTGTGCATTAATGCCTTTAGTACATCCAAGTTCATTAACGAGGGTTGCTGAGAGGACAATAGGAGCTGCCGTTCTTTCATCAGCTTAACTTCACTGGTCGTAGGGCTACCAACCTTAATGATCAGATCTGCTTGGTATACTTCTTCCCTCGAAGAAACGATACGAGCGCCCTGTTCGCTATAATGATGATCCAAAAAATTAGCTCCACTGCCCGCGCCAGTCTCTATGATTACCTCGTGCCCATTTTCTACCAATAATGCAACCGCTAAAGGTGTCAAACAAATCCGCTTTTCCTGAAGCGAGGTTTCTTTTGGAATGCCTATAAATAAACTTTTTGCATTCCTTTTCTTCTCAAACAGCATCTCTTTTGGAGAAATCATAGCCTGGCTCGCAAGCTTTCCTAACTCATTCATCTTTTAAAATTGATCGTTAGCTAAAATTACAATAAATAATCAATCTTATCAAACGAAGATAAATTTGGCACCGCCCAGCTTTGGAATGAGACAAATTTATCTACATTTGTCTAAATTAATCAGATATAATACCATGCTCAGCAAAGTGAATATAGTACCTCGATGGATCATTTTTTTATTGGACATCTTTAGTGTCTCCATTGCTTATCTGCTCGCAAATGTCATTTACTACGATTTTAACTTCGATTTTCTACTCGACATTGATTTTAGTATTCGTTACATTTTATTTATAAGTGTATGCTCTCTGTCATTTTACCTCTTCAAGATGTATACCGGGATTGTTCGTTACACAAGCGCCATCGATTCCATACGTATATTATCAACCATAATATTTAGCGTTTTTGTTCTGTTAGTAATCAAATTAGTGATCCAGGCTAACGAGGTTGAAAGAAACATTCCAACTGCGCTCATTATCTTCTTTGCGCTCTTCTCTTTTCTTATTTTGACCGTATATAGAACAATTATTAAAATTTTCTTTTTATACACAAAAAAAGTCAACGGCTCCAGAAAAAAAACCCTGATCTATGGTGCTGGTGATTTGGGGATCGCTGTAAAAAGAACGCTAGACCATGACGTACGCTCCAAAAATGCTATTGTAGGATTTTTAGATGATAATGAGCAAAAGATCAATAAAGTAATTGATGGGACCAAAATTTACGCTTCTCAAAAGTTTAGTCACCTCATTAACACACTAAATATTGAAGAAGTCATCATCGCATCCCACAACATTCCGTCAGACCGCAAAAATGAGATCACAGACGTTGCACTTGAAAAAAATGTAAATATCTTAACGCTACCACCGATTAAGAAGATTATGAATGGCGATCTTAACCCTAATCAGATTCAGAAAATAAGAATCGAAGATTTGCTAGAAAGGGATCCGATTAAGATTAACGACGACCATATACTAAGCCAGACAAAAGGCAAAAGGATATTAGTCACAGGAGCTGCTGGTTCAATAGGAAGTGAAATAGCTTCTCAATTGGGGAAATACGAACCTCAAATGATTATCCTTTGTGACCAAGCGGAGTCACCGCTGCATAACCTCCAACTAGACCTTCAAGACGAGTTCCCAAATCAGGTATATCATACCTATATCGCGGATGTTCGAAGTACAAAACGCATGCATTTACTTTTTGAAACCTTCAAACCGCACTATGTATATCACGCAGCAGCCTACAAACATGTACCAATGATGGAAAACCACCCGCTGGAAGCTGTACAGACCAACGTCATGGGGACGAAGAATCTAGCTGATTTAGCCGTAGAATTCCAAGTTGAAAAATTTGTTTTTGTTTCCACAGATAAGGCGGTAAATCCGACAAATATCATGGGAGCAACCAAACGTATCGCAGAGATTTATGTACAATCATTAAACAATCATTTGGAACACGCATCAGGCGGAAATGTTCACACCAAATTTATAACAACCCGCTTTGGCAATGTCCTAGGCTCAAATGGATCAGTTATCCCCCGATTTAGAGATCAGATTCAAAAAGGCGGCCCTGTAACAGTAACCCATCCCGAAATCACCCGCTATTTTATGACCATTCCTGAAGCATGTCGGTTAGTTCTTGAGGCCGGAACAATGGGACAAGGCGGAGAGATCTTTGTTTTTGACATGGGGAAATCGGTAAAAATAGTTGAGCTCGCTAAAAAAATGATCCGTCTTTCAGGGTTTAAACCAAATGAAGATATTGAAATAAAATTCACTGGTTTGAGACCCGGAGAAAAATTATATGAGGAACTATTAAATGATTTAGAGAATACCATGCCCACTCACCACGAGAAAATCATGATCGCCAAAGTCAGAGAAAATAATTATGATATCGTGTGTATAAAAATCAATGAATTGCAACAGCGCTTAGCGACACAAAACAAAAACGAAGTTGTCTATCAAATGAAAATTATTGTCCCGGAATTCAAAAGTAAAAATTCCATCTACGAACAACTGGACAAGGAAATTGAATTGTCAAACGGGTCGGAAAACTAAAGTTAATTCACTTTAAAATTTACAAAACACTTGCAAATTTGCTCGAAAAGTGTATTTTTGCAATCCATATTTTACTGATTAGTAATGTCTAAAAACACAAATAATACAAATCAAGGTTTTAAACCTTCAAAAGGATCTTTTTTTCAAGATAACCAAAAAAGTGTAGTGTTCATTTTAGGTGGTATCGTTGTATTGATCTTACTTTATTTTGGATATCAAAAGCTGTATCTAGATCCAAGAGCAGAAGAAGCTTCGAACCGTATGTACAAAGCAGAACAGCTTGCAACAATTGATTCTTTGCAAAACAAAGCAGTCATGGGCGACGGTTCATTTCTTGGTTTTAAACAAATTGCCGACGAGTATTCAAATACAAAATCTGCAAATATTGCAAATGCATATTTAGGTGGTTTATATTTACGTCAAGGCAAATTTGATGAAGCGGTGAAAGCACTCGAAAAATATTCTCCTACTGGAAGTCAAATTTTAGATCCTTTGGTAATCGGTTTAACAGGTGACGCTTACTCAGAATTAAAAGATTACAAAAAAGCGGCGGACTATTACAAGCAAGCATCTGAAAAATCAAGCAACTCCTATACAACGCCACTCTTTTTGAAAAAATTAGGGCTTGTATACGAAGCACAAAATGATTACAAAAGTGCAGAGAACGCTTACAAAAAGATCAAAACAGATTTTCCAGAGAGCCAAGAGGCTTCTTCAATTGATGGCTTATTGGGCCGTGTGCAAGCACATCTGTAATAGAATAAATCTAGAACATAATAAAAAAGAGGCTATTTCATAGCCTCTTTTTTTGTGACCACCTAAAATCACTATCTTTGTTACTATTATGGCAAGTAGCATTAAAAATTTATCAGACTTTTCGCATATTCAGGTTGCGGATGCAAGTCCATTCAAATTTGCGATCGTTGTTGCACAGTGGAACGCAGAAATTACTGGTGCATTATTGAACGGCGCAATTACAGGATTAGAAAAGCACGGCGCTAAGGAAAGCAATATACAGGTGATCGAGGTTCCTGGGAGTTTCGAGTTAATTTCTGGAGCAGACCTAGCGTTCAGAAATCAGAGTTTTGACGCCGTTATCTGCTTAGGTTGCGTCATTCAGGGAGAGACTAGACACTTCGATTTTATTTGTGACGCAGTTGCAAACGGCATTGCCAATGTGGGGCTCAAATACAATAAACCTGCTATTTTTGGTGTGCTGACAACGGATAATCTACAGCAAGCATTGGATCGTGCGGGTGGCAAGCATGGCAATAAAGGTGAAGAGGCCGCTATTACTGCTATACAAATGGCTCATATTGCCAAAAAATTCTAGTTTGGTATTAATTTTGCCTACCATTCAATGATGAAAGGTATTTTTGAGCACAACGTAGAAACTCAGATACTTCATATTTTGAATAAATCGATTAATAAGATATTCACTTATTTTATTAATCGATTTTTATTTTTCACTAGCATAAAAATGCAATCATCAAGCTGAATGCACCCGATAATGGAGTCATTTTGCTTTGTGATTGCTTCTTTAAAAATAGGATTATGAAAACATTATCGAATGTACTGTTGATATTTATTCTTACTTTATGTCAGCTCGATGTTATAGCTCAAGGTGATAGTCTAAACAAACAGATATGGCAAAGTATCGGTGGCCAAGGTAAATGGGACTCTTTACAATTTCTAGCTTTCTCAGCAAAGGGAAATACGATTTCAGATCAACTCTCCAATGATGAGCGTAAATTCTTATTCAATCGCTCAACCGGAGAATGCAGATTTGACGGCTATAGTGGAACGGATCAGGTGACTTATCTGTTTAATTTTAAAAACAGCAGCGCGGATAAACTCTACATTGGGGGAAATTCGACGGCAGATGGTGCTGAAATTAGAAAATCAATCCGAAGCCAGCTATTTTCCGATCTTAATCTCCTTCTTTTACCCACCTTAATTGGACAAAAGAATGTCACACTCAAAAGTCAAACCGACCGTTTCATTGGTGGACAAAAATTAACAATAGCGAATATCAGTTCGTCTGGTTCTATTTTTGGTTTAAAGATAGATGGGTCTATTTATATAGACCAAAATACCGGCGAGATCACTTATTACGAATACACCGATAAAGGGGAGAAAATTGCTTATGAAGTAAGCAAATACAAGGAAATCGGGGATGGCATACGGCTACCCAGTTTTTTTAACGCGACGAATAACGATAAGAAGACCTGCGTATTCTCCTCTATTTCTTCCTTTGTACAAGTAGAACAGAAAAAATTCACAGAACTATAATATGATTAATTGGATAGAATTAAATACAGAAGAACAGTTACAGGAACTTTACCAATCCGATAAAGTCGTGGCCATCTTTAAACATAGCACTACTTGTGGCATAAGTAACATGGCCAAGCGTAGCCTGGAGCGAATGTCAGCTACTTCTGACCATGATTATGCTATTTATCTCTTAGACCTCTTACGCTACCGTTCACTATCGAATGAAATTGCTCAACGCTGGAACGTAGAACACCAGTCGCCACAAATACTGATCGTAGAAGGGAAAAATAACAGATACGATGCTTCTCATGGTGATATTCAATTTGACGAAATTGAAAAATACCTGACTGCACTTTAAGGTTACCACCTGTAAATGCTATAAAAACCACAAAACTTATCCCAAGTGATCAACTGGTTGTATTGATCACTTGGAATATTTTATGGGCATGAAAGTAGTCAAGTGACTATTTATAAATTTCTACGGTAATCTTACCATCTTTGGTCACAGTTCCCCTATACATGCCGGTGGTATTAAAAGGCATAGCGACGTGACCATTTTTATCCAAAACAACCATCCCTCCATTACCGCCCATCTTACCAATACCGTCGATCACTTCCTGACTTGCCTGAACAACATCTTTACCTTTATATTCCATTAATGCCGACACTTTATAGGCGGCTACATGACGAATATAAAACTCTCCCCACCCAGTACAAGAAACTGCACAGGTTTCGTTGTTAGCATAAGTTCCAGCGCCGATAATTGGCGAATCACCTACTCGCCCAAACTTCTTATTTGTCATCCCCCCTGTCGAAGTACCCGCTGCCAAGTTACCGTATCCATCCAAAGCAACACAGCCCACTGTACCAAATTTTGCATCTTTATTAGTTACCCCCAAACGCGAGACCTGTTTTTGATCATGATCCAATTGCGTTTTGGTACTGTCTTCTTTTTTAATTTTCTGTAGAGATTCCCAACGTGCTTCAGTCCAAAAATAGGAAGGATCTACGATTTCTAATCCCGCTTGTTTAGCGAATTGCTCCGCACCGCTACCAACCATCATCACGTGTTCAGATTTCTCCATCACCGCTTTAGCTGCTGAGATCGGATTTTTGATAGTCGAAACCCCAGCAACGGCTCCAGCAGCCAAAGTCTTTCCGTCCATAATCGAGGCATCCAATTCATTTCTTCCATTGTGTGTAAAAACAGCACCCTTTCCAGCATTAAATAATGGTGAATCTTCCATGATGTGAATCACGGATTCAACCGCTTCCAAACTGCTGCCCCCTTGCTTAATTTTTTCATAACCGACTTGAAGAGCTTGCCCCAGTACAGTTTTATAAGCCCGCTCCATCGAATCTGTCATATTCTTTTTCAAGATCGTGCCAGCTCCGCCATGGATTGCTAAGATAAATTCACCTTTAGCTAAGGTTGTGGACTTTTTATACGATTTGCAGGACATCGCCAACAGACTTCCCGCCATGATCATGACGCATATCTTCAGATTATTCATCTTCTTTCTCCCACCATTCTGAAGATTGTAACCCATCTATTTCACGACGGTCCTTTTTCGTAGGGCGTCCGGTACCACGATCGCGCTTTAGGACTGGAGCATGAAACATGGATTTAAATCCTACTGTTTCTTCTACAGGCGTCTGATCTTCATAAAACTGAACTGCAGTCTTCGCATCAACACGACGTTCTAAAAGACCCGTAACCTTTACAACTTTTTTCTCAATACCCTTTTGGACATGATATACATCACCGATCTTGACTTCGTAAGATGGTTTTATATTTTGGCCATTTAGTTTCACGCGCCCTGCCTTACAGGCTTCTGTTGCCAAAGTTCTTGTCTTAAATAACCGAATTGACCACAGATATTTATCAATTCTCAATTTTTCTGATGTTCCAGCCATATGACAAAAATAATTATATTTTTAGAACCATTATAACCAAAAGCAATTATAGAAAATTCCAGTAAACCTGAGTTCAATTATTGAAACCACTTTAATTCGTTCGCATTAGGAGCTTAATAACTAATTGCAGGCAAGTTATCACCAAAGCCATGCCAACTCCCGACTGCAAGCGAATTGTTAAAACGGTGTATGCATAGTGAATACACCCTCTAAAGATGGAATCAACGTGGACTCACTGTGCACGCACTGTGGTTACAATTAGGAGTTGATCATAAGTTTGTACGGTGTTGGTATCAGGAAAGTCTATCGCAAGGAACAATGGATAAAGTTGTTTTTAAGTCCAACTTTATCTAAGTTTGTACATCAAAATAAACTAATTCAAATAAGCAAACAAATAATATGGTAGAGCCACTAAAAAAATTGATTGAGGAAGCGTGGGAAGACAGACAATTATTAGAATATAAAGAATATACAGAAGCGATCCGCGCTGTTATCATGAAGTTAGATAGCGGGGAAATCCGTGTGGCTGAAATGATCGGTACAAGATGGCATGTAAATGATTGGATCAAAAAAGCCGTCATCTTATATTTCCCAATCAATGATATGCGTGAAATGACTGCTGGTCCCTTTGTGTTTCATGACAAAATGAAATTAAAAACAGACTACAAACACACGGGCGTGCGTGTTGTACCAGGAGCTTCCGCTCGTTTAGGTGCCTATTTGGCTAAAGGAGTAATTATGATGCCTTCTTATGTGAATATTGGTGCTTATGTAGACGAAGGCACTATGGTAGATACATGGGCAACTGTCGGCTCTTGTGCACAAATTGGTAAACATGTACACTTAAGCGGTGGCGTCGGAATTGGTGGTGTATTGGAACCTGTACAAGCAGCCCCTGTTATTATTGAAGACAATGTATTCATCGGATCAAGAGCGATTGTAGTCGAAGGTATTCGTGTAGAAAAAGAAGCCGTATTAGGCGCCAATGTTGTATTGACAGCATCAACAAAAATTATTGACGTGACAGGCCCTGAGCCAGTTGAATATAAAGGTTATGTACCTGCCCGTTCAGTTGTGATTCCAGGATCTTATACGAAGAAATTTGCAGCTGGAGAATATCAAGTTCCTTGTGCTTTGATCATTGGTCAACGTAAAGAGTCTACGGACAAAAAGACGTCATTAAATGACGCATTACGTGATCACAATGTTGCTGTTTAACGTTAAAATTAGCATTAAAAAAATAAAATGAGTGGATTCGTAGATCGAGAAGATTTGAATAAGGCCCTGGAGACGCTAAAAAATGGCGGACTGATCTTATACCCCACGGATACAATTTGGGGAATAGGCTGTGATGCGACCAATCCAGAAGCAGTAGAAAAAGTCTTTCAGCTGAAAGGAAGAGATAAATCCAAAAGTCTGATCGTCTTATTACATAACGACAATCAATTGGCGAGTTATGTCAATGAGATCCCAGAGGTTGCTTATCAACTTATTGAATACACGGAAAAACCCTTGACAATTGTCTATTCGAATGCCAAAAATCTTGCTCCCAATGCAATAGCGGAAGACGGATCAATTGGCATTCGGATTGTCAAACATCCTTTTTGTGAACAGCTTTTACAACGGTTCCGCAAACCGATAATCTCCACTTCGGCAAATATCAGCGGTGCTCCCACAGCAAAAGATTTTGACGAAATAGCTGATGCCATCAAAGAGGGAGTGGACTATATTGTCGCCTACGGCAGAGATGTAGCAACAGATGGAAAATCATCTACCATTATGAAACTGGACCCTAGTGGTAAATTCGAATTTATTAGAAAATAGCATGAAAAAGATTTTTTTAATTTTTGTATTAGGGATTGCCCTTGCCAACCTTTCTTCAGCACAGCAAAAGGACATTCCTTCAGCAAAGCCAGGTGTTAAATATGGAAAGGAAATCTCTGCTTCCAATGCAATATCAGTAGCAAAGCTTGAAAAAGAACTCAGCAAAAAAAATGCTTTCAACGGGAGAATAGAAGGCAAGGTTGTTGAAGTTTGTAAGAAAAAAGGTTGTTTCATGACACTGCAACGAGATGGTGAAGAGCCTATTACTGTGCGTTTCAAAGACTACGGTTTCTTTATGCCGGCAGATATTATTGGTAAAACAGTTGTCGTTGAGGGTATCGCAAAGAAAAAGGAAGTTTCTGTTGCTTCTTTACAACACGCGGCCAAAGATCTTGGCAAATCGCAAACTGAAATAGATCAAATTACACAACCCAAGAAAGACATTAGTATTATAGCTGATGGAGTTCTGGTTGTAAAATAAAATTTTCATACGCTTATCTACTGTTGCTCTAATGAAAAGATTCCAAACGTCAGCTTGCCATTCCATACGAGTGGATGGGAATTTATTGACCTTCGAAAAACCTGTTATTATGGGGATACTCAATGTGACTCCGGATTCTTTTTATGATGGCGGTGACAATACAACAGTTGAATTAGCGGTCGAGAAAGCAAGAAAACTGCTACTTGAAGGTGCGCAAATTCTTGATATTGGTGCCTATTCCTCCCGCCCAGGTGCCCCGCTGATCTCTTCACAAGAAGAAATGGATCGGGCTCTTCCCCCAATTCGCGCAATTAAGGAAGCATTTCCGGAAGCTGTTTTATCAATCGATACTTTCCGTGCTGATGTCGCGGCTTCAGCAATCGAAGCAGGGGTTCATATCGTTAATGATGTATCTGGCGGCACACTAGACGATGATATGTTTGCAACAGTAGCGAAATACCAAGTTCCTTATATTCTCATGCATATGCGCGGTATACCTGAAAATATGCAAGAAAAAACCGAATATAAAGACATTGTAACAGATGTGGCGACCTTCCTGGGTGAACGTATCGCCAAATTGAGAAGTCTCGGGGTAAAGGATATTATTCTTGATCCGGGTTTTGGTTTTGCGAAGACAGTTGAACAGAACTATGAGTTGCTCTATCGTGTCAATGAGCTTCACTACTTCGAATTACCTATACTGGGCGGAATCTCCCGTAAATCCATGATCTATAAAAAAATCGGAATCACAGCCCAAGATGCATTAAATGGTACAACTGCATTAAATACTCTATTGCTCGAAAGAGGTATACAGATACTTCGGGTACATGACGTAAAGGAAGCCAAACAATTAGTTGATCTCTTCTATTCGTAATTCCTACTATCTCCCTACAAACGCCGCATCGCTTAATGTTTTAATAAAAGCGATAATATCCTCCTTTTCCGCTTCGGTCATAGCAATCCGATTGCCATTTTCTTTAAGCAAAGGATCTAAATTAGCTGCATCCAAAACGCCATGATCAAAATAATCCAAAACAGCTTTTAGCGTCGGAAACTGGCCAAAACTTCCATAAGGAGCCGTATATTCGGCATTCCTCAAAGACGGCACCCGAAAAGCCATATAATCTTCTTCCGCACCTGTGATGCGCGCCCTCCCCGCTTCGTCGGGATTTTTATTTAATGGGAACCCCACATTTCTAAAACTCTGATCGGTAAATAATTCTGTTGCATGGCAACTTTCACATTTTAACTTAAACACCTGGTACCCCCTTGCTTCCGAGATTGTAAATTGCTCTCCTTCACCTCGTTTTACCTTATCATATTTACTGTTGGCCGAAATTAAAGTATACTCATACTGTGCAATACTTTTATAAATACGATCCGGTGTTATGCGCTCATCGCCGAAAACCCTCTTGAACAAATTTTTATAATCGACATCTGTACTGATTTTGCCGATAACTTCTACGATAGAAGAGTTCATCTCCTCATGCGTGATAATTGGAACCAGAGGTTGTTTCTCCAGTTCAAGTATATTGCCATCCCAATTGTAGAATTTCATAAAAGCCAAATTCTGTAAGGGGGGCGTATTCCGAAATCCAACACGACCATATATACCTGTTGCTTGCATTTTTCCATCGGAAAAGGCAAGAGACGGGTTATGGCAGCTTGCACATGAGATCGTATTATTGCCACTAAATCTCTTCTCATTAAATAGTTTTTCGCCTAATTCGACGCCATACTTCGTTGGCTTATTGCTATTAAATGAATTAGTTAAACTGGGGAAATCTGCCGGAATATTGAAAGGGATTGTGGGGTTGTCTTCAATCGCATATTCAACGATGTCATCCCTGCTACAGGACAAAGCGATTACTATAACTGTTAGGATTAAGATGACTTTTTTCATCCTTCTATTTTTATCAATGGTTGACGATTATCCAAAACACATGTTCCGAAGGCATGATGCCAGCAGAATGGTCACATTTGTTTATGCATGACTTATTTAAATAAACGGCTACAACCTAATTCAAGATTATAGCCGTTTACTTACTATTTAGTTGGAAACACTCTCAACAGCAAACATACCGGCGGTATCGCTAGTTCCATTTCCACCGAGGTTATCAACAAACTTCACCATTTCCACGGCCGAATGAATACTAGGCACGGCATTATTCGCGCCCAAAGTGATCGTATTGGTTTTTCCGCTTAGAAGCTTATCGAAATCTGCTCTGATATTAATTTGTGGCACACTTTTGCCTACATTCATTAAAGATGGTAGACTTAATGTGATATCCCGATAAGCATCTACACCTTGTTTATAAGTAGATTCATCGCCATTTGTTCCATTAACCGTACTTCCTGTATGGATAGATAGTTCCTTATGGTCTACACCATAAAAGCCTTCCAGTTTTGTAAACCTGTACCCAGTTCCCCATTCCCAATGCATTTGGGTATCGTTTGCACCTGCAGCCGCATAAAAAGCTGGAAATCTAAGTTGGTCCAAGGTATTTATCTCCTGCTTAACACCCAAACCAAATTTAATCTGTTTGTATTCGCCAACAGGTATATTACTCAGCACATAATTTAAACTTGCCGCTTTCGCCTGATCGATTACTGTCGCCCCCCTATCCAAGTCATTTACATGATAAGGGACTTCAGTCCCATCGGATTTAATAAGCCTGATATTGCTAATCACATACTTGAGCTCCGAAAATTGATGCACTTGTCCATTCGCCGAGGTATTTGTTGCAGCTGCGGGAGATTCAGCTCCACCTAAAACAATTGTTGTATTTTTAAACGTATTGTTGAAATGCAAATTAACACTATTGGCAACATCTTCACTTTTACTGCATGAAATCATGACCAGCGAGATCATCATAAGTTTGATTGTATTTGTTTTCATTTTATGTTAAGTTTTAAATTATTTAAAAATTGATTTTTAAGGATATAAATATATTTCTACCCATACGGGGTATATTTCCCCAATCCGCATAGGTACTATAGTATTCATTGAAGATATTTTCCGCACCGACCTGAAATACTGCTGTCAATTTTCTTATCTTGAAATTATAGTCAGCAGAGGCATTCCAGATCTTATAAGATGCCGTTTTGTCTTCTCCATATTCGGGACTGTAGTTGACCTGACTAAAGTCTCCGTTGATGGAAGTCTGCACACCGATCATTTTATACCGGTAATGCAATGATGTCTGGTAGCTTAATGGACGTATAAAAGGTAGATTTCCGCCCATATTGTCCTTCCCTTTGGCATAAGTAAGTACAGCTTTCCAATCCAGATCCGGCAAGATCTGGTACTGCGCATCAAGCGCGAGATTAAACAATGTCGCATGATCTAAGGAGGTATACCCTTTCACACCTACAGACTGATAGTTCATCGGGCTACCCAAACTCAAAATTCGTCCAATAATGTAATCTTGGATAAAGAAATAGTTTGCCTTAGCACCAATGCTCAACTTCTCCGTCTTAAATCCGGCACTGGCATTGGCTTCGTAAGAAACCTCATTTTTTAAATCCGGGTTTCCGATATAATCATAGCGATCGAAACTATTATACATGTAATAACCATAAGCTTCCGAAACGGAAGGCGCCCGGTGTCCAAATCCTGTACCTACAGAAAAGTCAAACGGACCAATATTTAATTGATAGCTGGCATGTAGGCTCGGAAGAACTCTATTTTTCTTTTGCGGGGAACCGGGATGAAAAATCCAGTTAAATTCGACGTATTTCGAATAATTATAGTTCAAACCCAATGAGCCCCCAAAGACAACTCTGCTGATATCGGAAAGATCCAGTGTGTTATTCATCGCTACACTCGCAAAACGCGTGGTCACCCATGGCCAGCTATAGGCAAACATGGTTTGCTTGGACCGGTCCTGAGGATACATACGCATTTCCGCGATAGATAGATTGTCGTAAGCATTTACCTGTATTTCAGAAGAATAACGATCTTTCTGCAGATTAATTTTGGACAAAAGACCGTAGGTTGTGCTCCAGCCAGGCATATCCATATGAACCAAATTTTCAGGACGCGTGGTGTCATCCATATAGTGTTCAATTGCATTAAAATAAACTTTGGTATCCCATGCTTTTACCAAGCCTTCTTCAAACAGCTGTTTGTATGCCGCAGAAGTAATAATTGCTCTCGACAGCCACAGGTCCATTGGTAAGGCCGGAAAGCCTACATCTTTAGCACGATCAAAAATAGCATCCACCCGAACCGCGGAAAGAGGACTTGTTTTATAAGCCAGACCTAACGATGCATTGAATTTATTATATTGAGAATGCCGTACTTCATCGTCATTGCCATCATAATAATTCCCTGCTTTCCGGAAGGCAATACTTCCATCTGCCACAAATTTGTCGCTTGAATAATATAAATTTCCGAGATTAAAAGTCTGCTTATTATTGAATTCAAAACCTGTCTGATAGGCCCCGCCAAATTTTTTCTGCAGACCAAACGATGTATTTCTTCTTTTCAGATCTATACTTCCTGCGACCGAAGCTCCATGTAAATTTCCCTCCTGTCCAGATTTAATAGCTATGGATGAAAGATTATTACTTTCGACATAGGAGGTTATCGGATCCATCTTATCGGTACAGGCTCCAAAGACATGCATTCCATCGATCGTTATTGTAGAACGCTCACTACTCATGTTATTGAGCAGGGGCTCCCAAGCATATGCTCCACGTTTGATGAAACTAATATTACTTGCAGAGGCTAAGAATTCATCCACGGAGACTGCCATCTTCAGATCGTTCTCAATCTTCTTTTTGACTGCTGCATTGACCGTCACCTCCTCAAGACGTCTCGTTGTATCGCGCGTAACAGCATTGCTTTGTCCATTAACATTCAATCCCAAGAGAAGCATCAAGAGACTAAAACTTATCTTCTTCATAGCTACTAGAACAGAATATCAATGTATAACTCACTTTTACGTCCTTCTACACCCGGTGTAAAATCTTTTGGCACCTCTGTCCCGGCTATTACCCGTCCATTTTGGTTAACCAAAATAAAATTCAGCGTCCAATTGCCTGTCATTGTGTAATTCACAACACCTTGATACAATCCACCTCCCTGCTGTACCAAGTCCTTGTTATTGGGCGAAGAATGGTTACCCATCGAAGGTTCCGGCATCCGTGGATCCAATTGCAGGACATATCCATTGACTGTGGCATAAGACAATTGTGCGGCATCCAATTTATAAATCCCTGCAACCAATTTATTCTCAGAAACATTCGGCTTCCTTGGAGAAATCAACGCAATTATATATTGCTCATTATCTTTCCCTGTAAATGTGGTCATGTTAAGATTTTTGTTTGTCTGCGGCTTTACAGTTACATTTTGTATAGCCGAAAAATTCTGATCGCCAATTTTAAAATTGATTTCCAAACTCCAGGTCGTTCCTTCAGAGCTCGTATTCATAAACACACTGTACCCCGAAAAATAGCGACCATCCAAGGTATAATCCAATACCGATTGGTGTGGACAGGAAATTTTCACTCCTTGAGCATCGGTCTGTATTGGTCGAAAGCCGACCGAAGAAACCTCCACGGGCTCATTTGTTTGCTGCTTATTAATTTTCACCCGGATATCATTGTATCCCCGGTACAAAACTCCTCCTAAGGCCTCAATACGAATAGTAAAACCCGAAGAAACAAAACTCGAAACCTCTTTAAACTCCGGATTCTCCTCAACTGTATTTCCCCGTTCAGCCTCATAATCTGTTTTTTCCTTTGTACAGGATGTTAGGAAAAAGCATATAATCAAGATATAGAAACCAGCACTTTTTAGATATAAATCTCTCATCTATAATTTTTCATTTGTGATGAAACTATCCGAATAATTCATTTCCTCATGTGATTATTCATGCGTAATTTTTATACTCATGGATCCGTCGCACGCGGTTTAAATAAATCATAACGGTATCATCTGTTACGAATGGATCTATTTTATCGTATAGATGAATCTAGTATGCTCCATTCAATTTTAAGAGAATTGAAACCGCTAGATTGATTTTCAACAGATTAACACCTATTATTAAGGTTCGAAAATCCATTCAAAATGGCTTGGATCCACATAGCAACATAGCCCAAACAATCAGGTCGGTTTCATTGAAATAACTAGTTATTGAATAAGGGTTCGCGACGATAAAAAAATCAACAGGACGTATCCTTCATGAAAGAACCGCTATTACTTATTCAAATAAAATGTTAGCTGGATTTAAACCAAAGGGGGATGAAATATTGTAAAGATGGGGTTATAGGAATAATCTTCTTTATATACTGGAAGCAGGCGCTCCACAGTGTCTTCATAAAGAGTTGCGCTCTTAAACGTAAAATCTTGCGTATTATTTATAAAAACGACATCAATAATGCGGAATTCAAGGTTTTTTTGTTCCTTTTCCTCATGTTCGCGCATCTTTTTCATCAAAATACATTGTCCTCTACAGGCCAATGCATTATCGTTAAAGCGATTGATACATTCGTAACGTGCGATATAATCTCTATTCAATTCGAAGACCGTCCACAGCCATACCGTTGAGAAGCTCTGTAGGAGCATCAAGGGTAATAGAATCCATATAAACAGTCTGACTTTCATTCGAATACTTTATTCTCAATAACATCTAACGTCATGAAGATAAATCACTTGTCTTGTAAATTTACAAAATCAAGCTGATGATAACTCATCTCGAGAGCTGGGCAAATATAACAAATGAATCTTGGAATAAACAAATTCCATTAGAAAGAAAAAGTCCTAGGCAGAAAACTACCCAGGACTTAAAAAACTCAATTTTTATTATTTTGCCGCAACCGTCAAGACAGCTTTCTTATTTCCGGCAGTTAAATCCAGTGTAAAGACATACGTTTTACCTGATTCTAATACTTTACCGGTTTTTATACCAAGATTGCCCGAATCACGTCCATTATTTCCATCACCCACAAATACAATATCACTTGTAGTCGTCACGTCGGTACCTCCAAATTCACCTCCCCATCCTTTTTGATGGAAAAATTTGAAGTTGATGTTATCCGTGTTTATAGATTCCCCGGCCTTAACAGTTACCTGATATTTCTTGTTGCCTAATGGGACCAAACAAAGGGCTTTATCCGTGTTCCATCCTACCTGATTACTCGATACTTTAGGTTTTCCGATTCCTTCGCCAATAATCCAGACAGCCCCGCTTCCGTCATCTTGCAATTTTGCTAAATCACTGCCTGTCATCGCTTCAACTACAAAGTATTTTAAGGCAAAGTCTGCTGTAACACGGTATTTCCCTGTCGTTCCATTAAAAGATAGGGTTCCATCAGCAGCTTTGGTAAAGAAATCGGGATCAATCCACCACTCTTGCAGATCTGCAATACCATCAAAGGTCGCTGTTTTTCCTTGGGCCAGTTCAATTTCGACTTTAGCATGCTTATCATCGATACGGCTAAACTGGGATCCATTAAGTAATACAACAATAAATGGCGATGCCTGAAATGTCAATGTATTAAATTGAATTGGATATACACCAGAGGTTGAATTTGAAAATGGAATTTCAACGGTAGAACCTAAGTTCACCATATTATTCACCCATCCAAAGTTCATCGAATTGCCTTGTGTACCTACTTTTGGCGCTTGGATATAACCCTTTACCTCTGCTGGAAAGTTTTCTTTTGCCGCATATTGGTTACGCCCTACCTTTTCCATTCGATAGGACTTGGATTCGGTGACCAGCGTTAGATATGGAAAGTCCGGCCTGCTGAGACTGATATCAAAAGACTGTTCGCTCGTCTTCTGGCTAATATTCTGTAAGACAAACTTTAGCGTTGCTTTCCCATCAGGAATATTTTTCAAGAAAGGAACATAAATCTTTCCTGTATAATCTCCATTTTCTTTCGTACGGATCACGGTTTCGGTAACCTTATCGTCTGTAAAATATAATTGAGCCTTCACTGTCGACAGCGCAACTTTATTATCCGAAACGTGGACCTGAAATTCGAGGCTATCCCCAAAATTTGCTGTTGAAATAGGAACTTTCAACTCAATCTTAGGATCCCCTATTTGGTAGGTATATTTTTCATCCTTTTTACAGGAACTGACCGCAGCAATAGCAGTGGTTCCCAATAGCATATTGATGAGATATCTTTTCATTTGTTCATAATTTATGCGCTATCGATGAGATAGCGCCAGGGTTCATCATTCTCCAGTTAATATGTCCAGCGGTAAGAAACGACCGACTTGGCTGGTACATCATAGCTAAAATGATGTTTACCATCTGCCAACGTAATTTTACGGCTGTCGCCAGATTCGTTCAACAGAACAACAGCATAGGTTCCATCTGTATTTTGGAACGCAGTATAAACCAAACCTTCCGCTGTATAGCCAGACGCACCAATCCGCGTAGCTCCTGATTTGACCACCGAAGAAAGATGACCGACAATATAATAATGCGAATTGCGTGTTATATTCTTATAATTTGCCTTACTGATATCTACAGCTCCGTAACAAGTCTGGCAGCCCCCTTCGCGATTTGGTCCTTTGTCGGTATCTAACATCAAATTCCAAACAATAACGCCCTTGCTCCAGTTGTTTACGGTACCAAGTGCCACTTCACGCATATCCTCCATCAACCGCTTTTCGAGATTCCGGCCATCATTCCATTCGCCAATGGATGTTTCTGTAAATACCAACTCCTTGTCTGGACGTTGATTATGAATATCAATTAACTCCGCTTTATCGCCACCATAGTTATGATATGCTGCACCCGCTATAAATGACGCCGCTCCCGCATCGTTGTAGATCTTGACCGGATAATCCGTCTGATCGGCAATATTATCATAGTTATAATTATGGTCAAACGCATAGATTTTTGTTGACAGGTTTGCCGCTTTTAATTGAGGTCCCAAAGCTTGTTTGACGAAAGCTCGTTGTTCTTGCCAGGACATATAAAGCGAAGCGGAGTTTTTCCGGTTCAAAGGTTCATTTTGAACTGTAATCGAATAAATATTAACGCCTTCTTTTTTCATTGCCTGAATCCATTGGACAAAATACCAACCGTAATCTTGATAATATTTTGGATTTAACTGACCACTGGTCCATGAATCAAATGGTTTTAAATCGGTCAGGTTGTTCACTTTCATCCATTTGGGCGGAGTCCAGGGTGAACCCATGATTTTTATGGATGGGTTGATCGCAAGTATTTCTTTCAGCACCGGAATGACATATTGCGTCTCTTCCGACTGTAGTCCAAAATTCTCCTTTCCTTCCTTATCCCAACAGGTATACTCACTCAGCGAAAAATCAGAACATCCAATGGCAATACGGATATAATTCATGCCCATCCCATCCTTATCGGAAAATGTCTCTGTGAGGAATTTCGTCCGATCTTCCTTACTCATCTTCATTAGATTATAACAGGTAGAACCTGTAATTGCTGCACCGAATCCATCCATCGTCTGGAATTTTTGGGTAGGATCTATCGTAATCGTATTCGGAGACATATTGAATTTGGAGCTGAAATCAACAAAGCGTTTACCAAAATCCAAAGACCGGCTACCGGTTGTTGTGTAGATAGTTACATCGCCACTTTTTTTAATATCTTCACCTTGTGAAGGTGTATAGCTGTCGCGGTTACAAGATGTTGCCGTTACCAAACAGGACAACAAGAATGTATATATCATAGTTGTATTATTATATTTCATCTGTTAATAATTTTTTCCCATCCATCGGACGGAACTTCCCATTTTTAAATCAATTAATAGCCAGGATTCTGAACTAGATTAGGGTTCTGATCAATTTTTGGCTGCGGAATCGGCAGCCGGTAAGAGTTTTTCGTGAAGGGATACACCTGCGCTTTTCTCCCAGCGTCTTTTGCATAAACAGCATTCATAACGGGCTCCACTTTGTCTAACCGCACCAAATCAAACCAGCGCTGCCCTTCAAACGCTAATTCCAAACGGCGCTCTTTCAAATATGCTTCGAATAAAGCGTCTTTATTTGAACGAACTGCAGTTGCCAATTTCGGCAATTTAACCCGAGTGCGAATTTTATCTATGATATCGGCAGCCCCCGATAAATCTGATCCTTGCTGAATTAATGCTTCTGCTTTTAATAACAATAGATCGGCATAACGAAGTTTAACGATACTATTAAATGCAGACCGTAGCTTAAACATGAATGGGTAATTATTTGAAGGATAATAATTGCTCCAGGTTGTCGAATAATAGACGATCGATTGCCCCAAACGGATTTGATCACCTTCATTGCTATAAGCCTGTATCAAATCCCGGGAAGGAGTCACCCATTTTGCCCATGTAAAGTTATTATCATAATTGGACAAATCCCTTCCAAACATCCAAGTCGCCCAATTGCCGCCCCCTGAGGTGAACTGCGCTTCCAAAATAGATTCCTTTGTATTACGTTGCGCAAGATCCGTATTACTTGCGTTCATCGCATATAAATCCGAATAATTAGGATTTAAGTCAAAACCATCCGCTGTCAATGCATCGACATACTGAATAACTTTAGCATAATCCCGAATTGGTTTTTCGGCATAGATCTTCGCTAACATCGCCCGTGCAACCGATTTGGTAAATAAGGTTTTATTCCCGTTATTGTTAGCAGGTGCATCAGCTAATCCATCCATCAGATCTTTTTCGATCTGCTTATAGGCCTCCTCTTCGGTCGCCTGCTTAGGGAAATACTGCGGATAAACTTCTCCTACATTATCACCCGTAATATCGGGTGCAATTGTGGTAATGACAGGGACCGATCCAAAGATGCGGACCATATCAAACATCGCTAATGCGCGGAAAAGCTTAGCCTGTGCTTTATAGGTCCTAATTTCCGTATCGCTAACCGATTTATCGGCTACACTATCGACATAAATGATCAATCGATTTGCCCGTCCAACATCTTCCAGATACCTTCCCCAATCCCGGTCAACAACAGAATTAGATCCCTCAATCGAATTATTCTCAAAGGGTACCACTTCTGCTCCGGTCGTTCCTGCATAGGAGTTATCGGCATGTGAATCGCCAATTAATAACAAATCAAGATACCAATGCTCCTGCCTGTCTTTCATCTGCTGGTAAATTCCAGCCAAATAGGTCTCAACCTCAGACTTATTCTTAAAAACCACCTGAGTCCCTGTTTCTGTCTTCCCCTGACTAACATCCGAATAATCTGAAAGCGGATCGCGGTTCAATGAGCAAGAAAGTAAAAACAAAGAACCAGTTAGCAGAAAAAGCGTGTTACTTATATATTTTTTCATGATACAGACAATTAAAACTCAATATTAAGACCTAAAACAAATGAACGGTTCTGCGGATAGGTCCCCCAATCAATACCTTGGATTCTAGACTCAGATCCGCCAGAGAATTGGTTTACTTCCGGATCCATACCTGAATATTTTGTCAACGTAAACAAATTACTTACAGATAGATAAGGCTGAATTTTATGGATACCGATACGTTTCAGTCTCTCCGGAGAAATGGAATAGCCCAAGGAAACATTTTTCATACGCAAATAACTTCCATCCTCAACAAAATAGGTTGAATTTTTCATGTCAAATCCAGCCTTAGGAACGTTGGTAATCTGTCCAGGTACTCTCCAGCGATCCAATACAACGGTCGTTTGATTTCGACCATCATACATACCTTCTGTTTCCATGCGGCTGGCATTGAAAATATCGTTTCCATAAGTTCCCTGAATGAATATGCTCAGATCGAAATTTTTCCAGGAGAAACTATTTGTCATACCATACACAAACTTTGGTAGCGGATTGCCGATATAAGTACGGTCACTTGATGAGATCTTTCCATCGCCATTCAGATCACGATACATGAGCTCGCCGGTTTCAGGGTTTACACCATCTGATATATAACCGTAGAATCCTGCAAGCGATCTTCCCGGTTCATTCTTCACCACAAAATCATTGACGTAATCGTTGGTCTTGACATCGTAGTACACTTGTTGCAAATCCAGCTGTTTCAGTTTATTTCTGTTAAAAGAAATATTAAAATCTGTATTCCAGGTAAAATTGCCGGTCAAATTTTTCGAATTTACGGCAAATTCAAAACCATGGTTGTTCAGCCGGCCACCATTTCTTTGGATGGTGGTTGCTTGCTGTCCCGCAGGCAAACTTGCATTCATTAAAAGATCCCTGGTATCCTTGTTGTAATAATCGGCACTGACTGTTAACCTGTTGCTCAACATGGTGATATCAAAACCGATACTCGTTGTGCTTGTGGTTTCCCAAGTCAAGTCTTTAGCTCGTAAGATTGTTGGTTTATTGATATTTGGCACAGCATTGTCCTTTCCCTCTACAAACCATTGTTGACGCTGAATACCGCTCAATTGCAGATAAGCGTAGTCACCTAATCCATATTGATTACCTGTCTGTCCCCATCCCCCACGGATTTTAAAGTCGTTTATCCAATCTACGTCTTTCATAAAATCTTCAGAAGAGACTCTCCAGGCAGCCGAGACAGAAGGAAAGTATCCCCAACGCCGCTCAGGACTCAGCTTCGAAGAACCATCGGCGCGCATATTCGCAGTCAACAAATACTTACCGTCGTAGTTATACATTGCACGGGCGAAATAGGACATAATTCCCCAATTGGATGCAGAGGATCCTGTTCTATCCCAAGAGATCTTATTTGCCGCGTTAAGTGTCTCAATGATTCCGTTCGCATAGTTTGAACCGTAGATATAGCTTCTAGAGTACTTAGAGTCTGTCCAGGAAGAACCACCCATTACTTCTAGATTATGTTTACCAAAGCTTTTGCTATACGTTAAGATATTATCCCAGGTCAATACTGTATTTGTATTGCGAAGATCAGAGGCCTCCCCAAATTGATTTCTTCCCCATGCTGTCGTCCAAGGATCCAAGAAGGTGGTCATCACACCAGATCTTCTATCGAATGAAAACGAAGTTTTCCAAGTTAAATTGGGCATAAAAGAAACCAGTGCACTTCCTGTAGCTACGAGACGATTTTCCCGGTTATTATTATTTCTTGTCCTAGCTAAGTTTTCCAAAGGACTGGTAATGTTGTTGATACCATAATAATTGTTATAGAATCGGTCTGGATTTGCTGGATCCCATACTGGGGCATAGGTAGGTGTTGTAATTACTGAGGTCACTACCCCGCCACGATTAGACCCCAACCCGGAGGTAATTCCATTGTCATTGTTATCGGAATAATTGATATTCGCATTGACCTTTAACCATTTTCGAACTTGGTTATCAATATTAGCACGGAAATTATATCTTCTAAAGAAGGAGCCTTGTAATGTCCCGTTTTCATTCAAATAACCGCCTCCCAAATAGTAACGAAGTTTCTCATTACCATCGGAAACTGATAGTTGATGATTTTGCTGAATACCTGTTTTGTAGGTCTCTTTAAACCAGTCTGTCTGATCCATCAATCCTTCCGGAAGGTTGACAAGACCTATCTCATCCTGTAAATCTTTGTATTGGCTAGTATTTAAAACTTTGACAGTGTTATTGACAACATTGGCTGTCCATTGTGTTCCAAGTGTAATTTTTGCTTCACCGGCCTTACCTGATTTTGTCGTCACGAGGATTACACCGTTCGAACCACGGGAACCGTAGATCGATGCAGATGATGCGTCCTTTAAAATTTGGATATCCGTAATATCATTAGGAGATAAGAATTTAATATCTTCTACAGGAACTCCATCAACGACATACAAAGGAGTTGTATTGCTATTGAAAGATGTTATTCCCCGGATTTGGATCTGCGGAGCAGCACCTGGCTGGCCATTTGGCTGAATAACAGTTACCCCAGCAGCCTTACCCTGAATGGCTTGGCCAAAATTAGTAACAGGTCTCTTTTCCAGATCCTTGGTAGAGACAGAAGAAATTGCCGTCGTGACATCCTTTCTTTTTACGCTGCCATAACCTATGACAATGACATCTTCAAGCACATTAGTAGAAGAATTTAATTGCACAACCATGCTACTGCTGGCAGGTAATTCTTTGTTGTTGTAACCAACAAATGTAAATTGAAGTATGCTGCCCACGCTTGCCGAAATTTGAAAACGCCCCTCCCCATTACTGGAGACAGCATTGTTACTTCCTTTCTGCGTAATGGTCACCCCAGAAAGAGGTTTCTGATCTTGGGCGTCCAGCACTCGTCCACTGATTTGAATTCTGTCTTGTGCAAACACAAAATTCATCAAGGTAAACAAGAAAGCCAAGCCCATTGAAAAGGCTACTTTTCGAGTAAAGTAAATCATATGAAATAAAAAATTGGTTATTGTTTAATCTTTTGGTTATTCCAAAATGGCAATGAGTTTCCCCTCCTTCATTGCTCAAAACAAAACTAAGATCACCAAGACGGAGAAAAAAGGGCTAGTACTCAAAAAGTACCAGACAAAAAACATAAAAATCTTACAATAAGTGAATTACAAAATAATACAACCTCTAAAAAGTACCTAAATGAGTGTATAATAGTCGCTAATAAAGTCAATTTACACGTATAATCCAACGTTTATGGTCGATCAATTACTGCAATTTGACATACAGCAGCTTCAAAGGCATCGCGATTTCCTGCGGCTTTATTACGTACCTTTGTTCTGTAATTATAAACTGTCCGTAGCGAATAGCGAAGGAAGCTCGCAATCTTCACAGAGTCATCGATCCCCAATCGAATTAATGCAAAAATTCGAAGTTCTGTATTTAAAAGTTCTGTCTTTTTGGGATAAATCTTCTCATCATCCTGAAGCAGGGCATTGAATTCATCAACAAAGGTCGGATATAGGTTTAAGAAGATTCGATCAAAGTTAATATAAAGCTGCTGCACCTCTCTTTCCTCCATTTGCGTAGACTTCAGCTGCTCCCTCAATGCATCCCATTGTTGATTTGTAGCCTTTTTTAATAATACTTTTCTAATATCCTCCATTTTATCAATGTAACTCGAGCACATATCAAAAAATTGGGCGATATATTCTTCTTTAATATGGTTGGATTCCGACAATTTAAAGTTAGTTTGATTGATCTCATTATTCAATGCGCGAAGCTGCTGATTGGTGGCCGATAATTCCGATCGTATTCGCCTCAAATGCTGTACTTGCCTATAAATAATGACGAGTCCAATAATAACACCAATTAATAAAATACTAACGACAACAACTAAGGCAACCAATTGCCTGTTCTGGCTACTGATTTTCTGCTGATAGGCCGCATTGATGATCGGATAAGAAGAAGTCCCTTCGATAATACGATAACGTACTTTACACAGCATGGCGTCGTCGATCGCTTTTTCAATAAATTGAAATGCGCGATCGAAATCCTGCTGATCATAATAAGTTAATGCCAGATCATGAAAGGAAGCGTTGTCGCGGTTTGCCATTTCGATATCCGCACTGGCCGATATGGAAAGATAATAAATTTGACTTTTCGTATCCTTTTCATATTTATAAATTAGCCCCAGAAAATAAGCGATCAGCGCTCTCTGCTCAATATCTTTTTTATTCTCTTTCCAAAGAACCAAGAGTTGTTTTTTAGCATCCCCCCGATTACCGTTAAACAACGTTTTTATCGCAATCGCAGTACGGTACGCTAAGGAAGACTTAGGTAGAACTGTTAGCAATGAATCACGATACCGTTCACTCGCCTGATAATATTCGGGGCGATTATTGCTCTGACCATAATGGCTATAAAACGAACTATAAGTATCATAATACTTTGCTAAGAGGTTTTTCCCGAGCAGAGATGGTTCAATTTCCCCCAATAGCTCTGATGCCTCTATATACCGTCCGATAGTAGAATACACCCAAGCTAAATCCAAATGGATCACGGTTTGCAATGAATCATTATTTAATGGAGCCAGCTTCTGGCATAGTAAAATATAAGAAAGCGCTGCGTCCGAATCAAACTTCTTATAATTTTCAAAAATTTCGTAATTCTTCTTCAAAAACTGAGCGGAATTGGCTTCCAGTGCCTTTGCCTCCTGTTTTAACTTTTCTAGCTTATCTTCTCGGTTCTTGACATAAATCTTCTGATTTTCCATCAGATATTCCAGGCGTTGTAAAACTCTGCTACTATCTGCCTGTTCCTGGGCTAATAGACTAAAACTAAGATGAGAGAAAAGAATAAAAAGAAATATGCGCTGCAACATAATCGACTCGGTTCAAAATAGTATCGACTAAACTACATAAAAATAACAACAAAACCTTCATGACTGCGCAGGAACCAATGGCAATGAAAATGAAAGAATGTTCTTTCTCGCCTATAACATCAGACACTTTCAGAAAAAAAGAGGACATCTCACGACGGCCTCTTTCCCTGACCCTATAAAAGGATCTAAGAATTAACATGTTAATTCTTTATCGCATGAAAAATAGTTTTCTGTTTTTAATTTGCCAGATCTATTGCCAGCCTCCTCCCAATGCTTTGTAGAGCAGAATCTGATTCAATGTATTCTCTTTCTCTAATTCCACTTTACCTATTTGAGCTTCGAGCGACTCCTTCTGTGCTGTTACAACATCTAGCGATGTTACCCTTCCTGCGATAAACAGTTCTTGTGCAGCCTCTATGGAGAGGTTCAATGCTTGAACATGTTCATCGACAAAGTTGCGCCGCTTACCAATAGCCTCCTGCGTCATGATCACATTGGAAACCTCGTTGTAGGCATTTAAAACGCTTTTTTCATAATCTACAAAAGCAATTCCATAATCTGCTTTTGCGATCTCATACTGCGTTTTCAACTGTCTTTGATTAAAGATCGGTAGTGTGATACCACCAAATAAATTATAAGCAATAGACTTATCGAGATTGAATAACTTATTGAAACTAAAGCTTTGCAATCCGATAAAAGGGCTTATAGCGACAGAAGGTAGAAAAGCTAAGCGTGACGCTTCCTGATGATTTGACGATGCAATCACTTTCAGATAAGCAGCCTTGATATCTGGGCGTTGATTAACCAAATCATCTGGAGTACCAAAGCTCATTGCATAATATAAATCTGTATTTTCGGTATATGTACTTCTTACAATAGGCTGATAGAATCGTCCCAATAAACCATTGATATGATGTTCCCACAGTGCGATCTCTTGAATCAACTGTTCCTTTGCTGCCTTGGAATTGGCCAATAGCGCTTTAAATTGCTGTACAGAAAGTTCAGTGGCATAACCAGCATCCTTCTTTACCTCAACCACTTCCAACGCATTTTTGTGTAACTCAATATTCCGATCATAGACCTTTATCTTCTGATCCAAAGCAATTAATTCATAATAAGCCGTGGCAATATTGGATACCAATTCCGTTTCTAATAGACGCTTCCCCTCCTGCTCCGCTAAAAAGCTAAAATAAGCAGCTTGTCTTTGGCTCCTTAGCTTGCCCCAAAGATCAATCTCCCAAGAAGAACGCAGTCCAATAAAATAGTCCGGGATAAATGGTTCGGGTAATTTTTCATCACTTTTTAAGTTTTCCGAAAAATTTGAATCGTAGTTACCAATTCCCGATTCCGTATAATGTCCATATTTCCGTATTCCACCTTCTACTGCAGCCTCTACAGTTGGACCTAATGCGGCCTTGCGCTGTTTAAAATAAGCCTGTGCAGATGCTAACCGTAAAATTGATTGACGAATATCCAAATTGTTCTGCAAAGCAGAATCAATCAGAGAAACTAACTTTGGATCTTTAAAAATTTCCTTCCAAGATCTCCCGCCGATATTTAAACTATCTGGTGAAACATCCTTGGAAAATGAACTTGGAACATTTACTTTCTGCGGTTGAAGAGATTTTTTAGGAACTGAACAGCTTCCAAATAAGATCAGGGCAGCGATTACTAAAGAAGCTTGTTTTACGACCTGTTTCTTATTATCCTTTTTTGAAAATAAGACGACCAGTCCCGGAATAACAATAACCCCGAGGATCGTCCCGATGAGCATTCCCCCTACCGCAGCAGTACCAATACTTCGATTCCCCAAAGCACCTGCTCCACTGGCCATCATCAGCGGTATCAACCCTGCAATAAATGCAAAGGAAGTCATTAATATTGGTCGTAAACGCGCTACGGCTCCTTCGATCGAAGCGGTAACAATATCCATTCCTTGTTTATATTTCAAATTGGCATACTCCACAATCAGGATCGCATTTTTGCCCAGCAAACCAATGAGCATGACCAATGCAACCTGCGCATAAATATTGTTTTCCAGTCCAAAGACTTTCAGAAAAATAAATGCGCCGAATATTCCCGCCGGAAGACAGAGTAAAACTGGTAATGGCAACAAAAAGCTTTCGTACTGCGCACACAGCAGTAAATAAACAAACAACAGACAGAGCGCAAAAATATACAAAGCCTGGTTACCTGAAATCTTCTGTTCCCGCGTCATACCGGACCACTCAATACTATATCCCTTTGGAAGAGACGACGCTATTTTTTCCACCTCTTCGATCGCCTGTCCAGAACTGAATCCTGCTGAGGACTGCCCTGTAATCATAGCTGAACTAAACATATTATAACGCGTGATTTGTTCAGGCCCATAGATCCTTTCCATCGAAATAAAAGCATTGTAAGGCACCATTTCACCAGTTTCATTTTTTACGTACAGGCGTAGAACGTCTTCCGGTCGCTGCCGATATTCAGGACCTGCCTGTACCATCACTTTATACATTTGTCCATAACGGATAAAATTCGTAGCATAAAGACTTCCCATTAATGTCTGCAAGGTATTCATAGCATTCTCCACCGATATCCCCTTCTTCGCGGCCATATCGTAGTCTACCTTCAGCATATACTGAGGAAAGTTCACATCAAAACTGGAGTTGATATCCTGAAGGACATCACTTTTTTCCATATCGTCCATAAATCTCTGTAACACCTCAGCCGTCTTATTGAGATCCTCATTACCGCTACGGTCCAATAAACGTAATTCAAAACCCGAAGAGTTACCGAAACCGGGAACTGTCGGCGGCGGAAAGAATTCAATCTCTCCATCAGCAAAATCTTTTGTTTTATCGCGTAATTCTTTAATGACATCATCGACCGTTTGATCCCGCTCTTTCCAAGGCTTAAGATTGATCATCCCCATCCCATAGGAAGCTCCAGATACTTCAGTTATGATACTATACCCCGACAATGTAGACACTGTTTCAACAACGTCCAACTGACGAGAAACAGAGTCAATTTTGTCCAGTACACGCTCCGTACGGTCTACTGTAGCCCCAGCAGGTGTTGTCACAGCAACGTAGACCATGCCCTGATCTTCTGTTGGAATAAATCCAGATGGCAATATCGCGCTACTTCCCCAGGTGGCAACAAAAAAGATGCCCAGCAAAAGCAAGGTCAATCCCCTGCGGGCACTGGTTTTCACCAAAATCCCTTTATAACCAAAGGCTGTTTTATCATATATACTGTTGAATTTTTTAAAGAAGCGATCCAACCAATTATTGGATGGCTTGCGGTCATGTGGTGATTTTAGGAACAAAGCACACAAAGCTGGCGTCAGCGTCAATGCATTGATACCCGAGATAACGATCGCCGCGGCGAGTGTCAATGAAAACTGACGATAAAATATCCCCACAGGGCCGGAAAGAAAAGCTACAGGAACAAAAACGGCAGACATGACTAAAGTAATCGCCACGACGGCACCTCCAACCTCTTTCATAGCCTCCAATGTGGCCTCCATAGGTTGCAAATGCTCTTCCTCCATTTTGGCATATACAGCCTCAACAACCACAATTCCATTATCCACGACAATACCAATAGCGAGTACCAAGGCAAATAAAGTCAATAGGTTGATCGAAAATCCAAGCATCTGCATAAAAAACAGTGCCCCGATCAAACACACGGGTACTGCTAAAATAGGAATTACCGTCGCCCTAAAATCCTGCAAGAAGATAAACACAACAATAAAAACCAGAAGAAAAGCTTCTAACAAGGTTTTGATAACAGAAGAAATTGACGCATCCAGAAAGCGGGATACATCATAACCCATGGTATAGGTCATACCTGTCGGAAATTGAGTTTCTTTTAATTCTGCCATTCGGTCCTTCACACGCTGGATAACCTCCTGCGCATTTGATCCCGGTAATTGCTTCAGCATAATGGAAGCCGATGGACGTCCATCGGTTTTGGATACCATCTCATAATCCAATGAGCCAAATTCAACATCAGCAACATCCCTAATACGGATAATGGATCCACTCGCATTCGCCCGAATAGGTATATTGGCGTATTCTTCTATTTCAGTGAATTTCCCCGGATAGCGCAGTACATATTGCTGCATATTGCGCATTTTATCTGAACTGATACCTGTTTGTCCGGGAGCAGCCTCAATATTCTGCTTTCTTAATGCAGCTACGACGTCTTCTGCGGAAATATTATACGCTGCCATACGATCTGGTTTGACCCAAACACGCATCGCATAATCCCGCATTCCCATGATCTGAGCAAGACCAACTCCTTCGATACGTTTCAGTTCTTTCAGAATATTGATATCGGCAAAGTTGTAAATAAACCGTTCGTCAGCAGTTTCATCTTCAGTAAAAACATTCAGGTACATCAACATCGAGTTGACTTCTTTCTCTGTAGTTACCCCCGCTTTGATAACCTCTTCTGGTAATTCGTCCAATACGGTAGTGACCCTATTCTGTACGTTTACAGCAGCAATATCCGGATCCGTACCGACTTCAAAGAAAATTTGAATAACTGTGCTTCCGTTATTAGTTGACACCGAATTCATATAGGTCATTCCCGCAACACCATTGATTGCTTTTTCCAAAGGAATGGCTACCGCATTTGTACTTACTTCCGCATTTGCTCCTGTATAATTAGCGTTTACAACCACCGAAGGCGGTACGATATCAGGAAATTGTGTAATAGGCAACGTAAATAAAGCCAGCAGTCCCAACAGCGTAATAAACACCGAAATGACCAACGACAATATAGGCCGTTTTATAAATGTTTCAAACATAATCTATCCCTCCGTTACAGCTTTCTCAATTTTGGATTAATCTTCATTCCGCTACGTAAACTTTGTACACCCTCATACACCACTTTGGCATTGGAATCGAGACCGCCCTCGACAATGTAATAGTGTCCTACACGTGGCCCGGCAACAAAAGGAGTCATCTTCACCGTACTATCGGCCTGCATAGTGTACACATATGTTTTATCCTGAATTTCAAATACCGATTTTTGATGTACAAAAGTATGCTCACCGGTTTCCATCGGAACAGCAATTTTACCCGTTGCCCCATGCTTTAGAATATGCTCCGCATTAGGAAATTGTACACGAAGGGCAATAGACCCCGTATTGGCTTCAAATTCACTTTCCACAAGATGAGCTATCCCCTGGTGTGGATATAGCTCCCCATTTGCCAGAATTAATTTGACAGATTTTTGCGTTTCCTTGCCATTCAGCTTGTCGCGCATGAGTGCCAGATATTCCCTTTCAGAAATATCAAAATAGACGTTCACTTTACTTAGGTCAGAGATTGTGGTAATCAGGCTTCCTTCTGTCAATAACGAACCTTCTTTTAATAAAATCCGGTCTATACGTCCATCAAATGGAGCTTGAATGACTGTATAATCTAATCTTGTTTGGGCTTGGTTAACCAGAGCACGGGCCTCCTCGATTTTGGAATTGGCCGCCTTTAGCTGTATTTTCAATAAATTATACTCGGAAGAGCTCACGATATTCTTGTCAACCAATTTTTGTGTCCGCTCCATTTCCAATTTGATCTTTTGCGCTTCAGCAATTGCATTGTCATGCTGTGCTTTGGCTTTTGCTAGTTCCGAACGATATTCTTCATTGTTATATTTAAATAATACCTGTCCTTTCTTTACCCAAGCCCCTTCATCCACATAAATTTTATCTAAAAAACCATTCAGTTTCGACCGGATCTCGACATTTTTCAAGGCTTGGATATCAGCAATATATTCCTGATAAACGGTTGTATCCATTACCATTAGTGGCGTAATAGGAATATTCTTAATCTCTTCTTTTTGATCAGATTTAGCGTTGGAGGAGCGGCATGAAGCCAGCATCCCCACCATACCTGCGAAAAGGCACAGCACAAGGAATTTGTTCATATGGGAATAATCTTCTTTTTAAAGGTCTTATAGAGTACCTCGTTGATTTTCATCAATTTCGGTAGTCTTAGACCTGGGTATTTCATAAACGATAAAAAATGTAACGTGTTAAATTCTCCTCAAGAAATTCAAAGTCGAAACTTAGGAGAATGTGCGAGATGGAAGCGACAAAGTCTATATAGCAAAGAGAAGATCTCCGGGCTTCAATAACTTAATATGAATATCAAGATAAAATAAACTGGGTGTAGCTTCCGCTAGAAAATTTAGGAGGCGTAACTAGAAGGGCCGAAAACGGGATAAGAACCGGTAGTACCCCGGCAAACACAAGGTTTTAGAGCGATAAAAAGGGTGTTCATCGTCCTTTGCAAAACATAATGCTGTAAAGACGATCCCAAAAACAAAAATAAAAATTGGTAATACCTGACTATTGAGAGAAAATATGCGATAGTCATCCTGCAATAGTACCTTTTCTTCTTGGGAAGAATGAATAGGCTCGAGATCCAATACATCATCCAAAAAATACTCCACGATGGTCTCACCTGCATGCAAAACCTGTCCCGTTGCCGAGGAGAAAGACTCATAGGTCAACAGATTAAGGTATGCAAAGAGTGTTAAAAAATGAAATATTTTGTCTAACATATCGAAATTTCGAATCACAAAGGTATGACTTTAAATAACCAAGATTATTTTATTCATGTAAAAAAACCATGACAGCCCCAAAATTAGCTATCATGGTTTTTAAAAGGGAAGTAAGTTTTCTGTTATAAACCTTAAAGGATCGATTAAACAGTCGACACAATTACTTACAACTAAAGGATCATCATTAAATTCATTTATTGTCTATCAGAACTCAATCTTTATTTTCCCTTTATTTTTTCATTACTAAAGGAATATGGTGCATCCTCTTTTTTTATCCCTCTACTCTTATTGGGTACATCGCTCATTTTAAATTCAAGATTTGCCCCCTGCAATAAATCCTTATACCGGATGTAATTTCGACCATAAGGTTTTCCATTCCAGGACAGCTGATTCACGTAGACCTGCTTCGATCCTTGCTGTTTAGCCTGAATATGTACTTTCTTCCCGTTCTCAAGCGTCAAAGTAACTTTGTCAAATTGAGGTGAACCAATAACGTATTCACCCGATCCTGGCGAAACAGGGTAAAATCCTAAAGAAGAAAAGACGTACCAGGCTGAAGTCTGACCGTTATCTTCGTCACCACAATACCCATCAGGTGTAGGTAAATACAATTTATCCATAATCTTGCGCACCCAATATTGTGCCTTCCAAGGTTCTGCTGCATAGTTATACAAATAAGGCATGTGTTGGATCGGCTGATTTCCATGGGCATATTGTCCCATGTTCATCACCTGCATTTCACGCATTTCATGGATCATACTACGGCTCTTCATTCCTTCATAACTCGGGATAACAAACACCGTATCCAACATGGATACAAAAGACTTATTACCTCCCATTAAATTAATCAGCCCCTGTGGATCATGAAATACACAAAAGCTCCAATGCCATGCGTTGCCTTCTGTATATTCGCGAGACCAAGCACTTGGATCAAAATCTGGGACAAATGAACCGTCCGTCTTTTTTCCCCGCATTAATTTTGTACTTGGGTCAAACAGGTTTTTGTAATTCATCGCTCGCTTTGCGTAAATGGCAGTTTCAGCGTCCGGTTTACCCAGTGCCTTGCCAAATTCATAGATACACCAATCATTGTAAGCATATTCCAATGAACGTGCTACATTCTGGTCCACTTTCACATCGGCAGGTATATAGCCCAGTTTATTATAATATTCATAACCAAAGCGTCCTGTCGAAGAGTGTTTAGGATATGCGCTGTTGGCTCCATGTTTCAATGCTTCCCATAACAGCTCTTTATCATACCCTTTCCGATCAGTAATTAATGCATCTGCGACAATAGATGCTGAATTGTTTCCGATCATCGATGCACGATGTCCCGGTGAAGCCCACTCAGGAAGGAAACCGCTCTCCTTGTAAGCATTGACCAATCCTTCCTGCATGCGATCGTTCATGGATGGATATAATAAATTCAACAGCGGAAACAAACTTCTGAATGTATCCCAAAAACCTGTATCTGTGAACATTTCCCCAGGTAGAATCTGGCCGTTATATGGGCTATAATGAATACGCTTGCCAGTGCCGTCAATTTCAGAAAAATCTCTAGGAAATAATGTTGAGCGGTAGAGACAAGAATAAAATGTACGCAATCTATCGATATTTAGGTCTTCAACCTGGACTCGGCCAAGGACGTCGTTCCATTGCGCTTTACCTTCATCAACAACTTGCTGAAATGTTTTGGACTTCACTTCTTTTAGATTAAGTTCTGCCTGCTCAAAACTAATAAAGGAAGAAGCAATACGGGCGATCACTTGATCACCTCTCTTCAATGATGGAAAACCTACAATTGCTCCGGCATGATTATCCTGAACCTCCAATTCATTTTTATGTATCGAGCCGCTTTTTACGCTAGCTTTGTAAGAGAAAGGTCTATCGAAAGTAATGACGAAGTAATTCTTAAAATTCTCTGGAACACCACCACTATTTTTTGTTGAATAACCTATAATCTTATTGTCTTGAGGAATTACCTTAATATAAGAGCCCTTATCAAATGCATCGATAATAACATAAGCGCTATCGGTTTTGGGAAATGTGAATTGAAAGATTGCTGCACGTTGTGATGGAGACAATTCTGTTGTCACATCGTGATCAGCAAGATAAACACTATAATAATAAGGTTTGGCAATTTCTGCTTTATGTGAAAACCAACTCGCCCGCTTTTCTTGGTCAAATTGCGGTGTGCCTGTGACTGGCATGATGGAAAACTGACCATAATCATTGTTCCAGGGACTTGGCTGATGCGTTTGCTTAAATCCTTTAATTTTATCTGCCGTATAAGTATATACCCAGCCATCGCCCATATTCCCTGTTTGGGGCGTCCAAAAATTCATACCCCATGGACGTGCTATTGCAGGATAGGTATTCCCATTGGACAATTCATACTTCGATTCCGTACCGATCAATGGATTAACAAAATCAACTGGTGAAGCCTGCTGTGCCATACCCGTATGAATCGCGAATAGAAAAAGAATACTCCCCGTTAGTTTTTTAATATTAAACATAAATTATGTATTTGGTTGATACTACAAGCAAAAAAGCTAAAACGTATTAGTAAATATAAGTAAGATAATTAAATATAGAATATGGTAAGGTATTTTTCACAAGATGGTTACAAAAAAATAGCCGCAGAATATCCCTCTTTTAAGCGAATACCTTACGACTACTTTTTGAACCAGTCACTCTCTTATCACTAACTAGCTTAATGATCTCGTTCTTTTGGATCTACTGTGGTAATTCCAAAAGTCTAAATTCACTCATCTGGAAATTTGATCCAGAAGAAACCGATTTCACAACATACCGATAATGAGTGTAAGGTTTTGAATTCGTAAAGGTGAAATTGACTGATTTATTTCTATCTGCAGGGGTATTACCAAAACCATACCCCGTAACCGAACTCAAGGTTACCCAAGAATTCCCATTTTCAGAGGCCTGTATTTCCCAGTCTTTAGGATCTCTTTCAACAGCATCATTTCCTGTCGTTATTGTATACCCATTGATAGTTTGTGGTTGATAGAATACAAATTGCCAATACATCCCCGGCTGATATCCCCCAATAAATAATTTCGTCTTGGTATCACCGTCTATCAGTTTCTTCGATCCTTCGCCTGCATCAGGGCCACTGGAGTTATCCTGAGAAATTAGGAATGTATTATCAATATTTGTCCAGTCTTTTATAATGCCTAGATCTGTAAGCATCTTGGTAATGACAATTTGAGATCCCTTGGGAGTTTTTACGTTTAGCTGGTAGGTTTCGAATTTTCCTACCTCAATCGATATATCTGCTTTCTCCTTATCAGAAACTTGCTCATATTTATCTTTATCAGTCATCTTTGACCAAATGACTCCTTTGACGGCAATGTCACTCGCATAACTCAAGATCAACTTTCCGGTTCCGTTTTTTGTCGCATCGAATCGAATTAGCTTCTCTGCATCAATTTTAATTACCTCTTCCCGTTGAGCCCAATCGCCATTTTCATTGAGTACTTTAAGTCTTACTGTGAAATCCCCCGTACCTAAAAAAGTATGTTGCGGCGAAGTTTTCGACGAGGTGCTATCATCCCCAAAGCTCCACCGTGTTTCAGAATAGTCTTTTGACTGATTTGTAAATTCAAAAGTAAATGGGTCATCCTTCGCAACCTGCTTAATAGAAAAAGCAGAAACCGGATTGGGAAGCTGGGGTTTGTCAACAACCACTTCCTTTTCTTTACTGCAGCCTAATAAGGTAAACAGTAAAAGTATACAATAGCTATATTTCCCTAATTTCATTGTTGTAAATTTCATTGTTGTTATACATATAGTTGCCACAATACCTATAAGAATTCGATCATACGCCATTCGGAACATTGAAATAAACGATTCCCTACATTTTCTGTAATATTCAAACGATAGAATTTATAGCTTCCTGGTTTTTGCACATTAAATCGTCTTGTTTCAAGTCTATTTGGAAAGCTTTCGTTGGTTCTTGCATCAATGACTACCCAGTTAGTACCGTCCAAAGAGCCCTCAAGGTTCCAACTTTTTGGATCCCGGCTAATTTCATCATTCCCTGAAGTCAATGTATATGCACCAATCTTCAGTGTTCGAGTAAATGTCAACGTACATTGTAAATCTCCCGTAAACCCACCTTGTAAAAATTTAGTATCCGTGCGATTATCAACCAATTTAAGGCTACCTTCACCTGCATTTGGACCACCATCATTATCCCGATTTACCGTTAAAGTCCCTTCACCTGTCACGTCAAATTCCACAACATTGGCACAATCAATTAAAATTGTCGTATAGTTTTTCTGTGGATTGATAACATGTAAAGTGGGGTCTTTTAAATAAACTGTCACCGCCAGAAATTTATCTTTATTTTTAGCGATGACGTCCCAAGGAACAGCGATATTAAAATTTGCGGACGATTTATTACCTGCCACCTGTATGCGGGATGAAAGTGAAAATTCATTATCTTGCAATCCAATGGTGTTCGCAGGTAATATTTTTTTGGTAATCCAGTTTGAAATTGAATCTCTGGTCCCCCTTACCTCAACATAAAACCATTTACTAGGAAAAGACGCTAAAGAAACTCCAATAGGAATTTCAATTCCGGAAGGTGTGGTTTCATAATTATTATGTTTGCTCGCTAAGATGATCCCGCCGGGCGTATTCGTCACAGAGAGATAATGAATATCTGTAGCAGTCAAAAGGCTTTTGGAATCTAATGTAACAATGACGCTATTGGGATTCCCCAATTGATTTCCTTTTCCCGGATTGATCAACTTATAGGAAAGGGCAAATTTTTTGCCATACACTCTTTCTATTTCCGTCCTCGAAATTGTCAATAAAAAGGAGGCTGTGTCTGCGCCGTATTGAAACTTCACCACATTTGGAAAAGAAAAAGCTTGATTTGGTAAAGCGACAACATCCTTGAGCACGCCCGATCCTATCAACTTCGTCACGGTGTCTGTATTCAATTGAAGCTCCACATCAAAGGTTTTCGAAGCGGGGCTACTTAACTTGACCTTCATAGGCACTTGGACATAGTCATTTGTTTTTACTAAATCCCTTCCTCCACCTTCGGCAATAACCTGTACAGGATTATTCTCCAACAAACCGAAGCCTTCAAGATTATCTTTTGAACAGGCCATAAATTGGCAATAGCTCAAAATCATCGTAAAAAAATAAAAAAATCTTTTCATCTGTAAATAATTTTTACCTTCATCATTAATGAAGCCTACCATGTTAAACTATTCTGTTTGGAATTATTTATCAACCCAAACACGTCCATCCAATTGCCAGTTCTCCTGTCTAGCGATCTGCAACCAACTGAATATCTGCGCTGTTACATCCGTGTTTTTGGGAACTAATGTATTAATCGTTTCTACAGATGGGGCACAAAGAAAGTCATTGAGCTTGGAGATTTCATAGTTCGAATTTCCTAGCTTCAATGTATTTCCATAAGGTCCTTCGTCGTAGAGAACACCATTGGTAACCGTTCCAACGACAGGCCAATTGGCCGCAAGATTTGCATAATAAGGATGTTCCTCATTGATCCCCACTTGACAATTATACTGCGAAATAACTGCCAATGGCAGGGCGGCCTTCCAAAATCGTATATCAGCCAGATAGTAATCACCTTCGTTCCAGTTGCTTCCCCCATTTATTAAGCCCAATCTAAATTTTGCCGGACTACTGATCGATCCCCATGAACTAATGTCCATCTCATTTCCAGGCAGGCCATTGGTATAGGTTTTCACGATTCGTTTACCCTCACTTGTTAGCGATCCAACAATAGTTACATTATTCCAGGTCGCATTGTTTAATTTAGGTCCGTTTACTTCTCCACTTCCGTTAGGACCACGGCCATTAAACATCCAATAGTCTTCCTTAAAGGCCAAGATCCACCCATTTGTCGGTGCACCCGACTCCCATTTTTCACGTTTGCCAATAAAAGATGGATAGTTAGGAAATTTGTACGTATTATTAGGTCCTTTATTCTTTTTCACCTTTAATTCAATTGTAAATTCTTCTTTATCTCCTAGATCAAATACAGGATTGTCCCCTTCGGTCAACTCTGCGTAGATTCCGCTCTTAAACCGCAAAAAATCTCCAGAAAAACGACTTCCCAAATAGGGTTTATTAATATATCTCGATTTGTATTTAGGTGAATAAAAAATTGTGAAAGTATTGACATTTGGGTTACTAAAAATCGTATTGTCGTTCTGTGCTGGAGGAATCTCAAAAGGACCACCTTTACTTGACGTGATGATCACCAGCCAATTCTCCTTTTTAAATGCGGGTCTTTGCTCCAAAGCCTGTATGACCTCCCCCACCTGTTTGTCGAAGTTTTCTATAGCAGCCTTATAGACAGCACTGCTATTGTCATAAGCGCCGCTCTTTCCCGCTTTATCAACCGCCGTAAAATGTGCAGTCAACATCGTCAGTTCAGGTTGCTTTAAACCCTCTTTGACATCCTTTACAACTTCTTCATCCGAATTTTCTAGTTTGGCTACCGTTGTAGGGGCTAAGTTATCAACAAATATCTTGGAGCTACTGTACACTTTAAATTCTGGGGTCTTCATATTCGCTGCCACTCGCGTATAGACTGTTGGAAAGGTCTGAAAATTATTATTCTTAAAATTATCACCAATGACCAGATGCTTATTTTGGCTTACTCCAGTGATAATATTGGACAAATCAGCTCCCGTAGTATTGGTAATGTCATGTTCCTCGCTTAACGAAACCCATGAATAAATAGAATGGTTAAGCAAACCATTCATCGTTGGAATATTAGCTGTTCGGACCGATTCTCCCCGAGCACCGTCCACAATGAGCAGGAGCACCTTAGGCTTGCCATATACCAAGTCCACGGTATCTTGTTTGCCTTCATTACTCGGTATCAATCGACCGAATTCATCTTTACAGGAAATGAACATCAATAAAAGTACTAAGGACATTAGCCGAAGGCTTATATTTCGAAAATTAGCTTGAGATCTCATCAGTTTAAAGTTTAAATTACTGTTCCAATTTAATTCGAATCAGATTATGCACCTCTTCATTATTAAATCGACCAAAATAGCCCATTAAAAGCAATGCACGTTTTCCATCTTCTGTTTTTGTCTCCACAGCTTTATTGATAAATCCGGAGAAATAACCAGAAGTGTTATAGTCACTATTTAATTCCCCATTAGGATTTAGGATCATAAAGCCATTTCGCGCAATATTATTATAGCGCGCAAAATCACCCGAGACAACAATTAAACCATCATTTAATTGCATTGCATAAGAAGGATTACCCCCGTCAAATGTTTTGGTCTGAAACGTTGGATCCACTGTCCCATTTGCATTCAACATCATCACTTTAATCGCGGAAGCACCATTATATTTACTAAACCCTCCAACAACCATGTATTTATTGGTTAATGTATTGTAAGTAACTGACGAAACATTGTAGTCTGCTCCGGTACCGCCCGAATTAAATGTCGGGTCCAATGTTCCATCCGCATTCAATCGAGTAATATATCCTACAGACTGCCCATCAAACCTATTGAAAGAACCATAAACTAAGATTTTCCCCTTTAGAGTCCCACTGTTGTGATATACTGTTGCTACCGATCCATTTCCACCTGACAACGGTTTACCATCTGCCCCAAACCTAAAAGATTTGTCTAACGAACCATCCAGATTCAACCGGGCAACATGCCTTATTTCTGTACTGTCCAAGATAACGGTATCTCGAGTTTCCAGTTTGTTAGGTTTTCCATAGATTCGATGAATGTAATATCTAAAATTTCCTGTCGCTAAGATTTTCCCGTCGGACTCATAAATATTACCGATATTGCCATCAAATCCGCCATTAAATGTCGGATAATATTTCAGCGTATCCGTTTGACCTGGTCTTCGGAATGGTTTAATCCCCATGGTATCGATGGCTCCGGTTGTATAAATTCGCGTCAGATTGCTGATATCAGCATTTCGCTGCCCATAACCGGAAAAAGAACCTGCCAAAAAATAGTAATTCCCCAATTTTAAAATGCTATTCAATGAGTTATTGGCCCCTGTACCTATTCGGAAACTCGCGTCGTAGGTCCCATCCGCAAATGTCCTCACCAAACGATTAATCGGTCGTATTGCCCCTTTATTATTATAATTTGTGAAAGAACCTGTATAAATCATTTTGCCATCTTCCAAAAAGAGCACATCGGAAACCATACCATTTGTTCCCACCCCCACTTGAAAGGTGGCGTCAAGGGACACATTTCCTAAAACTGTAAATTGTGGCCCGAAAAAAACAATATCATCTATTGTAACAGAGAGCACTCCAGTGCTGGCGAAAGGCGGAACCTTCAATTTCACATGATCTGCCGTTAACTCAACAATCTGCGCTTTCTCACCGTTAAACCGAATGATAGCCTTGTCTTTATATTTATCCAGGCCTTTAATCCGCATGATCGTCTCACCTCCAGTTTTACCAGATTCGGGCTGCATCTTATCCGTTGGATTGATTTCGATGCCCAACGGAGGCAATCCATCTTCATAGGGAGCTGAAAACATTTTATTATCCTTATTGCACCCTAATAGAAGAGAAATAACGAACAAAAGGGCTGTATATTTCCAAGTCGTATTATACATAACTTTCATAATTTAATCTACAATTGGTTATTAACGCTTACTTTCCAATATATCCCACTGAATGTCACCCGGATTAAACCCAAACTGAGTTTTGGTATAATCGATAACATGAACAACACCATTATCTGGTTGAATATCCGATGATGCTACTGGACAGGATCGCCAGTCATTTGGCCTACTAACATCCGGGATATAGGAGATATAGAGCTGCCTATAGCCCATATATTTTAGACGGGTTATGTTATTTTTATCGGAATCATTAATTGCATCATTATAAACTACACCAATATTGGACACGGTATTCCCCAGTGCGGTATAATTTTGTCCTTTATAGACATTCAAGAGATCAAAATCAATCTGGGGATAATCCATTAATTTTCGTTTCCCATTAAACATGTAACGTAGTAAATACTTGCGCCAGATCGCACTATCAATGTCCGCGAGTGTTTTGATGGTATCTCTTCCTAAATTGTAAAGCATCCAATTGACGCTTTGATCGATAACGGTATTTGATTTTGCCAGACCGATCAACTTCTTTATATTCTCATCTCTAGGAGCAAAAAAAGTAAACTCTTTGGACTTAAAATCTTCTTCCAAACCTGCTAATCTGATAATTTGGGCAATTGAATCGAATTCTCTTGGTTTCGAATCCAGATAATCCATAATCGAGCCATTAAATTTTGCCTGTGCCAATCCGCCGTCCTGATAATACGCGTCTTTTTTGCATGATCCCATACCCAACATTAACATCACCGTTATGAAGGCATATCCTATAATCTTTGCTTGTATCATAATTAAACTGATTTAATTTCCACCTGTCCAATAATCGTTCAACACGATTTTTGAGTTAAAATTTTTGGCTGAAGCGTCCAAAGGCCAAGTCCACGCACGACGGTTATATTGATCGATCGTCATAGGGTTCATGGTCCATTGCGGATTTAGTATTCTTCGCGTCCGGATCAGATCAAAGTATCTTACCCCTTCCCCAATCAATTCACGACAACGTTCTTCAAAAATGAAATTCTTAAGATCTGCACCACCGCCAGCATAGCGTGGAGCCTCAGCACGATCACGGACAATATTAAGCACGGAGACCGCTTCAGCCTCTCGTGCACCACCTAAATTAGCTAAGGCCTCAGCCTCTAATAGCAGCGCATCTGCATAACGAAATATCATAAATGTATTATCTGGGTTAGAATCTTCATTTCCCGATGCAAAAACATTAGCTGCAAATTTCTTCAAGACAAATAGTCCGTCATTTGCGTACATATCCTCATACCAGAGCTCTTTTCGCTTATCTGCAGAACCATTAAGCGGATAAATCCGATACATGAAAATAGAGGAATAATAGGCGATGCTGAATTGTTGGTTGTAACGAGGAAATTTATAGGGCCACCGTAAAAAATGATCCCACAATGGGGCATAGGCATTATTAAGATCATTATAATTGATCGTCCTATAAAATTCAAAAAGAGATTCCTCAGTGCGTCCTTTAGAGACTTTAGCCCATTCTTCAGGTGTTAGTCTATACAGACGATGTACGCCGCTTGCACGCAGCTCCTTACCTAAGCTCGCAACACTTTCATAATACTTCATTGAGTTACCCGAATCAAAATTTGCATTCCACATCTTCATATGCATCAATAGCGCGATAATACTTCCTCGACTTGCGCGAGCACCTCGTTGTGATGCATCGCCAAAAGTCCAGGGCATAATATCTTTTACAGGCTCTAAATCAGCAATACATTTGCTGATTACAGAAACCATATCCTCACGTGGAAGCTGCTTAGCAAAGTATGCATCGGTATAATACACCACATCACCATACAAACGAACCATCCAGAAGTAACTCAGACAGCGCATAAATGTAGCTTCGGCCTTATAGCGATCTTTATCTGCGGCAGATAAGCCTGGAATCCCCTCTTCCAATTTTGAAATCAAAATATTACAGCTTTGAATGACCTTATAATAAGTATCCCAGATAGAAACCTTATACATGGCATACCCCTGTGAGCGACCGCCACCCAATGTATTGTTATACACAGCATTCATACTATTTGTCCCAAGATCGCGAAGAATCATACGATCAGTTCCGGATGTAGGAGAGGGAAAAATTTCACCTGATCTAGCCTCTCCAATGGCACCCATTACCCATGACTCGTTCAGTTTTTCAAAAAACTGACTATAGATACGTGCTATATTTGCTTCTACATCCTCTTTAGACTGGTAGAAATTGTTCCCGGTAAGCCGATCAATCGGCTCTACCGTCAAAAATTTCTTACAGCCCATCATTACGGTTGTACATAGACATATGACAAACGCTATTCTTCCTATATTTCTTTTTGTTTTCATAATATAGCCCAATTAGAAATCAATATTAACACCAACATTATACTGCCTAGGCACAGGATATCCGCCAGAAGCATCCCGTCCCATCGTACTCACATTTTCGGGATTAGGCCCGCTGTACTTTGATAATGTAGTTATATTATCAGCCGAAATATATACCCGTAGACGCTCAAGTCCATATCTCCGAATAGCATTTTTCGTAAACATATAAGACAGTGTCACACTATTTAATTTAAAGTACGATCCATCTTCTGCCCATAAATCTTGGTCCATCCGAAATGGATCAATGCTTGAGTACCTCTTGAAATCGTAAGCATAAGGGTATTTTGCAATATCACCGGGCTTCAGCCACATATTAACATCATCCAGTGGAACCACGGCCCTATCACCATAAGGATCATTCATCAACTGCAGCCGTTCAGCTAAAGCGTTATTCAAAATGGTACGTTTTGCCGTGTAAGATGCGTATAAATTCAAACCAAAAGTTCCAAGAGTTTCATGATTGTAATTAAAATTCAACTGCAGACCACCGGTAATCAAAGGCTGAGAATTTCCCGTACGCGCATAGTCATTTTCATCGAGAATATAATTGCCATCCAGATCTGCAAATATGGGATCACCGGCCTGAAATTCTGTCCCATTAGCCATTCGATATCGTCGCCCAGTAGCTGGGTCTACCGGCACATCAGCATCTGTACTGTAAACTCCTCGATTTAATAACATATAATTGGACATCGTTGATGTTCCTACCCTAAAAACCACATGTTGTTTATATCTATCAATGTTTTCCCAACGAACAAATTGACCGCCATAATGCTCCGGCAGTTTTAACAACACGTCTCGATTGTAGGCCCCGTTCGCTCCTATTGACATCGTAAAGCGACCCTCAGTCCATGGCCTTAACATGACAGACAGCTCATGCCCATAATTCGCAATGGCCGCCGAATTACTATTAACTTTTTCAAAACCAAGCGAAGAGGAAAGCAACTCTTCAAATAGGATATTATTTACTTTTTTATAGTAAGTATCATAAGTCAATTCAAATCGATTTTGAAAAAAAGCAAGATCCAAACCTAGGTTGACCTGACTTGTTGTTGTCGGTTTTAAATCGGGATTAGGAATTTGTTCATAGTTGATACCGATACCTATTTTATCATTGTAGCTTCCAGCAATGTCATATTTGCCATAAACACGCTCCAAGGTACTATTAGGCATAACATTCACCCCCCAGCTTGTTCGAATAGATAGTAAATTAATCCAGTCCACATCTCTTAAAAAATTCTCATGATAAGCATTCCATCGAAAACCAACTGCAGGATTTTTAGTATAAAGATTGCCAAATCCATTCTGCGAAGATCCGTCCATTCTGTAAGAAAGATCGACCACATATTTTTTCATATAATCATACGTACCTGCAATAGCAAAAGACAATCCTCTTTCCTTTCCGAATCCACGACGTAATAATCCCCCACCTTTAGAAAAATAACCATCAAATCCGAGCGGACCCTCAAATTGGTCATTAGGTGTGCGGGCCTGTAAAGTCGCATTCGCCTGTTTATCCAGGGTTCGAATCTCATTGAATAGATTGAAAAATACAGTGTGTTTTTCTTTAAAAGTATGGCTGTAATTGATCGAATTTCGGTTATATAAAGAGTTATATCGACCATAATAAGCATATACCTGTGCAAATTGGCCATTTGCTGCGGCCGGTGTAAACGTATTTTCGTTATCAGAAGTGGATTCGTAACTCATGGTTGTGGTTGCCCGCAATCCCGGAATAATTTCATAGGATGCCTCAATAAAAGGTTTGATCGATTTGGATGAGTTATCATTGCGGGTTTTTAACGCTGAATTATATCCTGACGATGCCAGATAAAAAGACGGACCGGGTAATAGCGTTGAAGTCATCCCGTTTTTTGCTACACCAGACTGTAAAATACCTAAACCATTACCTTTACTTTTTGAACCAAGGGAAGCGTTTACCTGTGCCGTAAACTTAAATTTTTCATTAGGGTAATATTCAAATCGCATATTGGCCATATAACGATCGAAACCTGTATTTTTGATGATCCCGTTTTCATTATAATAATTCAGATTCGCTTTATAATTCAACTTTTGATTTCCACCATCAATAGCTACGTTATGTGTTTGATTGTATGTGGTAGCGTAAAACAAGTCCTGCCAATTGGTTGAATTATTATAATACGCATTCAAACTATCCGATAACATTGGCGTCTGTGAAATTCGATCCAAATCTTCCTGTGACAAAGCGTTTCCATAGATCTGTAATAGTTTTAGACGGCGTTCTAGATTTCCACCCAACGTTGGTCGCAATTGGGGAGGGGTTTTAAGAAAAAAGTTTCCTGTATAGCGCACCCTCGGAACCTCAGAGTTACCACGCTTGGTATTGATAATAATCACCCCATAAGCCGCCAATGATCCATATAAAGAAGTAGCTTGAGCATCTTTAAGCACCTCTATACTTTCGATATCTTCGGGCGGAATTAATGACAATGGACTGATTCCAGGTCCCTGCTGGCTCAATCCAAGCTCATTTGCCCTATCTGCATCCATTGGGACGCCATCGATCACATAAAGAGGAGACGTCGGTGTAAGAAAAGATTGATCGCCGCTACCCGTCACACTAATTGTCGAAAGTCCACGGATCTGGGTCGAACCCCGAAAGCCTGGAGCCCCAGTATTTACCTGTATATTTAGACCTGCCACCTTTCCTTGAAGCAGATTCTCCACATTTGCAGACGGGATATCTTGAATTTCCTTTCCACTGATCTTGGTCGAAGATCCGGTAGTCGTCTCCCTTGGACGCTTTACATAGCCTCTAACAACAACTTCATCCATCTGATTATCTATTTCCTTCAAGTGAACGACCACATTCCGGTCGGCCCTCACCGTCATTGAAGTCCCATCATAACCAATTAATCTAAACGCAACTGAAGTCCCAACCATCGTTGTTATGCTAAAAGCTCCCGATGAGTTTGTCGAAGTCGCTTCTTTTCCAGATTTGCCAAAACGTACGGTAACACCAGCCAGTGGCTTTCCCTTGTTGTCTGTTACTTTCCCCGACATGATGACGGTCTGCGCAAAAACTGCCGTAGAAAGAAACATACACAATACCAGCAGTATACAGCTATTATAAAATATCTTAAATTGCATAACCATTTCAATTATTCGTTATCAAATCGTGGATTTTCCCTTTGAAAATGGAAAACAATCTCCCAATCCCCTTTGGTAAAAATTTTAAAATTCAAACCAAAATTGGCTGTAATCAAACCGCCTCCAAATCCCTTTCTGGAGTAGGAAAAATCTACCTTTGCGCTATTTCCATTTGTATACTTTGTTGGATAACTTGTTAGGGGAATTGGATAAGCTACATCATATTGTACATAATCGGGTGTCTTTTTCATATTAAAGCCATGTACCAGTTCATTCCACTTTGTTTCATTAAAATTATCCGGATTTATCACCTCCCCATTCTTATTCAAAAAGACAAAACGTAGATTATGTCCATTGCCACCGGTAAATCTCCGTATATAGACAACGAGATCTTTAAATTCCTCATTCGTCCGCAATAGCTGATTGGAAGATTCTCCATAAACCTCATTCATATAAGAAGGCCAAATGTAACTTCTCTTGTTGGGGTTCTTAGGATCATTCGGATCTGGGGCAGTTTCACCATTATAGGGGTTTTTATCCGAATAAGGTTCATAATCCTGAACACGCCAAGGGAGGATCATAAAATCTTTAATAACTGTTGATCCTCCCGAATTAGAGACCTTAAGGTCAAAATAACGTATGTTCTGCACCAGATCGATGCTGTCTTTTGAACGAGGTTCTATCAGCTCATTTGTAGAGGAATTCCATAAAATAAAACTGCCGTTAGAGTCAACTTCAAAAAGAGGCCGATACACCAATTGACGTTTTGCATCTATTTCTTCCAAGCTTTTTTCGGTACCATCGTAACGGTATATCCATCGGTAGACAGGTTTCACTTCAAAAAGGTCCGTATAAGGACGTCCATCTCCATACCGAGGATTAACAATTTCAAAACGCAGTGGTGTGGTTGAATGATCTGTATTAATAGTCCCCATAAGCGTCGTTCTGCCCAAGATGGGGTAAAAAGACTTCCCATCATAAGTCAAATTGACGCTTAAAAACTCCTTCTCGTCAGGTAAATTGTAAAGCTTTTTGCATCCATTAAAGCCGATGCACATTAAGGTGAGCAGGCCCAAGTTGCATATCTTATTTATTGTAGTAAATTTTTTAGCAATTTTCATGTCCATACATTCTTAAATTGGTTATTGATTATGGTTCATTGTCCAGTCAGCCAATTGGAAATCGTTACCATCATACATCCGTATAATGTTCAAACGATAAGCTTTATAAGCTTTTGTATTCGTAAAATAGAATACACGCAACTGAAACCTTTCGTCAAATTCTTCAGCCTGTCTAATATCCAACGTAATCCAATTTCCTTGTTCATCCAGTCCTTGCAGATTCCAGTCTGCGGGATCGCGACCTTGAATATCATTTGCCGATCTAAGGGTATAACTATTTGCAACCACCGCAGCAGGAAAGTCCCACTGCAAATAGAATAAGCCAGGGCTCGACAAAAAGAATTTGGTTTCTGGGTTGCCGTCAAATACATATTTTGATGCTTCAACAGCATCTGGGCCGCCAGACGTCTCTTTTGAAGCGGACCACTGTCCACCAATGGTCTTGAACAAGTTTTCTGGCGGCGGTATATAAATAACTTGACTGACAAATTTGTTAAAACCAAAAACATGATCCGGATTCAACACATGAACTATAGCATTATCAGTCTGGATATTTAAGGAGCTTGTTTCCGTCGTTACCCAATTACGATTGAAAACGGACCTTCTTGTATCTGATAGATCAACAATTGTAGGACCTCCATTTAGGTAGCCCGATGAGGCCTGTTTATTTAATCCAATATGCATTGGGTAGCCATAGCGAATTCCCAATACATCCTTGCCATCCTGGCTACTTAGAGAGTCGCTGCCAATCCGCCCTTGAATAATATACTGGCACAGCAACGAATCCAATATTTCATATTTAACCGAATTCAGGTATTGTGCTGGCTTGTCAGAAACACTCAATGTATTATTGAGATTTTGGATAGCCAATTGAAAATTGGCATTGGTTAGTGCAAAAAGTGTCACTGTACTATCTTCAAGTTTCTTTTGTAGACCAATTCTATCAATGACTTTAACTAAAGAGTCATATACACCAGGTTTACTTTTAAGATAGCTATATAAATTACCTTTAAAGACTGGCTGCTGGGATGTGGGCGAATAATAGCCTTTATCCTTGGCACAAGCGTACAGCAGGGCTGTCATTAAGAGTGCATATACACCACGTACAAATAGGTTATTTCTCATAATTAACTCCTTTACTTCCAATAAGCATTTTGTTCGATCAACTTATTTTGTGCGAGAATCTCTCGAGCAATTGGCCAATAGATCCCGTCATTAGCAATTAACTGTGCCAATTGAGGATTGTCATGTTTTATCTTTTCCCGACGAATCATATCGTACCAGCGATGTCCTTCCCCCATCAATTCCCGCTTTCGTTCTAAAAAAATAGCATCCACCAAATCTCCATTTGTATTTTCACTGTAGACTTTAAGTCCTCTCCGCTCCCGAATCTCATTTAACAGTTCAATGGCAGTGGACTTTTCACCCAACACGGCTAAAGATTCTGCACGTAAAAGCGCTATATCTTCTAAACGTGTCAAAACGGTGGCACTGGTGAAAATGCGAAAAGTGGGGTCCGAAGAACCGCCCATAATACATTTGATTTTGCTGAAAATTGGGTATTTCCCATTGAAATTCCGGAAATACACTTCTGTGGTAGGCGCTCCAAGTGTATCGATGCTAAACCGCTGGTCCTTCTTCTCGTTGAATGTTTTTAAAATCGTTTCTTTCGGCATATAAATATCCGGAACCGACTTATTAACAACAGGAGACGCAAGTGTAAGTTCTTCAATATGTCCCGTAAAGGATGCCTCCACATGTGCCCATATATAAGGGAATGAGAACATCTGTTCGGATCTTTTCTCAAAGAAGAATCCATTACCATCTGTTAAAAAAGATGTGGATAAATAATAGGCTCCCGCTTTGTTATAGTTATCCATAACAAACTGTGAATAGGAAGCCGCATCGGCGTAATTAGCCTGCCAAGCCGCTAAATGTGCAAGAATAGCATAAGCGGAAAGCTTTCTTACCAAGGCACCATTCCATCTGCCTGATGTTTCATTGTAATAATTACCGATCTGTTGTTCATCACCTGTACTGTAAGAATACGGCAACAGTTGTGCAGCATCATACATTTCCTTTTCAATCCAAGCATAGATCTTCAAACGGTCCTCTTTCGCTTTATTCTCAAAATTTCCATCATGGGAATTTAAGATCAAGGGTACATCTCCCCAGATACGAACCATATTGAAATAGGCATACGCACGTAAAAATCGAGCTTGTGCCACATCAACAACCAAATTATTTTCCGTATAGCGCATGTCCTTCTCCCGCACTTGCGGTGCGCGCTCCATAAAAATGTTGGCTGCATTCACTACGGCAAACCACCGTCTCCAATTCGAAAGTGCATTCAACGATTCATAATTCGCTTTGAGGTCGTTCTTAATAATTGCTTTTAAATCTTGTCGATTAGGGCTCTCGAAGTCCCCTGACCGAACTTCCCCATACAACCAATAGGCATTATTATCGTCCAAAGCCGCTTTGGTTAAACCGTAAATTCCCATCAGACCTGCACGGGTGTCCTCCAAAGCATTCCACATATTCTCTTCCTTGACCGTACGGGAAGAGTCTATATCCAGCATTTTCTTACAGCCCCCTAGAGGCAATAAGAAAAGTAACAAAACACTAAATATGAGATGATATTTTTTCATTTCTTCTGCGTTTAAAAGTCAACTTTTATTCCTAGCGTATAAATTCGCGGTATCCGAATTTTTGACCCAATATCATAGCCTGTATAGTCCACGATTTCAGGATCCACACCACTGTAAGATGTAATCGTGGCAACATTATTAGCAGACACGTAGGCATACGCATTTTTAATGGCCTGAGTTCGGCCTGCGAAAAGAGAAGTTAAGTTATAGCCCAACGTGATCGCTCTTATTTTAAGAAATGATGCATTTTCTAAGAAAAGATCTTGGTCGGCCTGATAAGCGATAACAGTACTCCAAGGGTTATACAATGGATATTTACTATAGTCACCTCGTTTTTCCCAATATGTAATCTCTTTGATCGCATCCAGGTTTTTAGCGCCTTCATTGTTGATAAAATCAAAACGATTAGCCATTTCTTGATTGATGAGCTCCCGACCAATATTATAATACATATTAATCCCCAGGTCCCATTTTCCAAACACGAAATTGTTATACCAATTTCCAAAAACAGCAGGCAAACGATGGCCCTGCAATCTCCGATCTTCATCGTTAATCATATTGTCGCCATTTCGATCCTCCCAAATAGGATCTCCCGCACGCAATTGTATCGCATTATAGGTCATTCCCTGAGGGACCTCTGCATCCGTCCTGTAAATTCCTTTATTAACAAGTAACCAGTACTGATCCAAGGGCTTCCCGACCTCCAAAAGATTATTACCAATTATGAGCCTATCTAGGCCATTGGGTAATGCCTTCAATTTATTCTGATTATGTGATACATTCAGTGTGGTAGACCACTTAAAATTCTCCGATTGAACGGGATCAAGACCAATGGTTAATTCGGCCCCCACATTCTGTACATTCATTCCGGCCGCATAACTGGATTTATAGCCATATTCGCTATAGGATGGAATATTGATCAGCTGGTTTTTTGTTTGTTTTACATAGACATCAAGAGAAACATGGAAATTTTTCTTTTGAATCGCATAGTCCAGCCCCAAATTACCTTGATCTGTATAAGCCCAAGGAATATTGTATCCGACCCACCCCGACTCATAAGGCCTTACCAGCCCAGCAATAGCGTTATAACCTGCAATAAGCTGGTTACCCGTAAAACCCATTTGCGCGACATAATTAGGTCCCTGTGCAAAATCGTCAAACACATTGCTTAATCCAACACGACCAGCACTTAAACGAGCAGTCAGCTCTTTCAAACTCGTGTTTGTATTGAAATAGCTGTTTTTAATATTCCAATTTATCGACAACGAAGGCGTAAAAATCCATCGCGCATCCGGTTGTGCATTGGAAGAGCCGTCAGTGCGCAATACCAAGGAGGTTTCGACCTTATTATCATAACTATAGGTTGCTTTTCCATAAAATGAAACTAAATTGTGGCGAATACGGTCTAAATATTTAAATATAAGCGCCTTTGGGTATGCAGTAGCCTCCAAATAGTTTGATTTTGTAGCATCATCTTCCAAAAGATTCACCTTAATAAAATCATTTACTCCCTTGTAAGCGTAGGCATAATTGTAACGATAGGTATCCCATTGCAAACTGTTGCCGACCAACAGGTTCAATTTGCTCTCCGCATTGATATTCCAGTCATAAAAAGCTTTATTGTCAAATACAGCCCGCTGATTATAGCCATAGTAATTTGAAGCAAAATTATTGGACTCCATTAGCTTACTGTGATAGAATTGATCTCTATAGCCTTCATTATAATCCAGCATTCCTGTCGAAAGAAAATGAAAATTGCCAAAATCAAACTGTAGCTTTCCATATCCCTGCACAACATTGGACTTGTTGTTATCAAAACCTTTTTTATAATAACTCAGGTACTCATTGTAAACTTCTTTATTTGGTGATAAGGGAGCTGACAAATCAGGGAAATAAGCAAGCTGGGCAAATCGATCGCGGAGATTTAGATTGCGATTGCGATCGAGCCTCGCGATATTCACCTGCATGGAGAATGTAAGCCAGGTCATTGGGCGCATATTCAAACCAAACAGCGCATAATACTTATTTAATTTCACCTGATCTGCTATACCTTTATCTTGGGTCGATCCTGCGGCAAATTGAAAATTTGCCCGAGGACCACCTCCGGAAAGATTGGCATTCAGATTATAAACTAAACCATTATTGTAATAAGAGTCCGTCCAATCAGATTTCCCAAAATAATTCATATTAAGCGAGTCGCTTAAATACACTGGATATGAATCTCCGTCATCATATTTGCCATTGGAGGTATACAGATCATAAAACTGTTTTCTGAATTTATTTTCGAAATCACCATTAATTGTTGTGACATGTGGACGCTCTGCTAAGCCGGTATACATATTGACTGCTATCCGATTACTTTTATCCACTTTATATTCTTTTGTGCGAACAACAATAGCTCCATTTGCCGCATTAGGACCGTACATAGCCACTGCGGCAACATCTTTTAATACTTCTATCGACTTCACCATATCAATATTGATATTCGCCAATAAGTTAGTGGCCGGACCTATTCGTTCCAGATTATAGGTCTGAACGGCATAGGCAAATGGATGCTCCCCAACCAGTGGAATGCCATCCAAGACAACCAATGGCTGATTCTGGAACACATCAATATCAGAAAGCAATGGCCTGGAAATTCCTCGAAAATACATCGGTTGTTTAGATCCTGGCTCTCCAGAAGGCTCAGTTACATAAAGCCCTGTATTGTTCCCTTTCAGATACTGTGCCAAGGAAGAATAAGGTAAAAGGGCTTGTTTTTTGATTTCGACAGGATTTACCTGGCTTGTTTTAATCTGAAATATAGAATCTAATTTCGCAGTTCCAATCTGAAGCTTAAGACTATCGGAAGGTGACAACACCTTGTCTTGGCCAAAAGCAAAAGAATAACAAGCACAGGAGCACCCTAACAGAACAAGCCTATCCAAATACCTTTTTTTAATCATGTACATATGGATGATATATAATTAGGTTATTTTTACTTTTCTACTATAACTTGTTAAAATCACCAAAAAAAATAGGTGAAAATTTATTGATTTTTCGAGATAGGAAAATTGGTCAATTCCCATCCAAAATTGATATTATGCAGTATCAAACAGGACTAACATCATAATCTAAGGTTTTAAGTTTAAAAAATAAAAACGTTTTAGCATAACACAACATCATGAAATGTCAAAACGAATTGGATTGCTTAATTGGTCAGCACTTATCTCGCTTGGTTATATTGAAGATATATAGAA
>JALAGS010000029.1 GCA_022712315.1 Sphingobacterium sp.
ATAGCTTTTTAAACCAAGATTGTAAATTATGAAGGAGCTAATCGCATTACTTCGCCAAAAAAGAGAAAATTTAAAATTCGGTGGCGGCATCGATAAAATAAAAAAACTGAAAGAAAAAGGCAAAATGTCAGCCTGGGAAAGGATAGCATATTTACTGGATCCGGACCAAGAATATCTTGAAATAGGAATGTTTGCTGGCGAAGGAATGTACAAAGAGCATGGTGGATGTACAAATGCAGGCTGTGCTGCGGTACTAGGCTACGTAAAATCCAAACTCTGTGTTATTGTCTCCAACGACGCCACTGTGAAAGCCGGAGCCTGGTTCCCTATTTCAGCCAAGAAAAATCTACGGGCACAAGAAATTGCTATGGAAAACAACCTACCAATTATCTATTTGGTAGATTCTGCAGGTGTATTTTTACCATTGCAAGATGAGATCTTTCCTGACAAAGATCATTTTGGACGCATATTCCGTAACAATGCCCGGATGTCATCTATGGGCATCCCCCAAATTGCAGCAATTATGGGAAGTTGTGTGGCTGGCGGAGCTTACTTACCGATTATGTCCGACTATGCCTTTATTGTTGAAGGAACTGGCTCTGTATTTTTAGCAGGCCCATATTTAGTCAAATCCGCAATAGGTGAAACTGTCGATGCAGAAACACTAGGAGGAGCCTCCACCCATTCGGAGATCTCTGGAGTAACGGATAATAAATTCCCTAACGACCAAAGTTGTTTAGATGCTATAAAAAACGTTATTGATAAAATCGGTGGACATGCTAAAGCGAATTTCAACAGAAAGGAAAGCCAGCTTCCAAAAATAGATCCTAGCAAAATAGCAGAGATTCTTCCCGAAGACAGGACAAAACCTTATCGCATGCAGAACATCTTGAATGCAATTGTCGATGCAGATACTTTGGATGAATACAAACCGGATTATGGAAAAACTATTGTATGTGCCCTTGCACGCATAGACGGATGGGCTGTGGGAATCGTCGCCAATCAACGTGAAATCATCAAAGCCAAGAAACCGGGAAACGCCATGGAAATGCAGATGGGTGGAGTTATCTATAGTGATTCCGCAGATAAAGCGGCTCGCTTCATCATGAATTGCAACCAGCAGAACATTCCACTCGTATTTTTTCAAGACGTTACAGGCTTTATGGTAGGTAGCCGTTCAGAGCAGGGGGGAATTATTAAAGATGGAGCTAAAATGGTTAACGCCATGGCCAATTCAGTCGTTCCCAAATTTACATTTATCGTCGGGAACAGTTATGGTGCCGGAAACTACGCCATGTGTGGAAAGGCATACGACCCGCGGTTAATTTATGCCTGGCCTACCGCCCAGATGGCTGTTATGAGTGGCGCAGCCGCAGGTAAGACATTATTTCAAATCCAGGAATCAACCTTAAAAGCCAAAGGCCAGGAAATCAGTGAAGAAGAAAAGAACACTCTCCTAAAATCAATTGAGGATCGATATAATGAACAGCTAAGTCCGTATTATGCTGCAGCGAGACTGTGGGTCGATGGAATTATCAGCCCCGAGGAAACACGAAAAGTCATTAGTATGGGAATAGAAGCAGCCAACGAAAAGCCTATCGTTGAACGCTACAATGTGGGCGTTATTCAAGTATGACACAAAAAATTCCCCTCATATGAAAGAACAGCCTAAAGTATGAGGGGAAAACTGATAACTACCCGCTGTACTTAAGATTTAATCCACGATTTTCTAATTCTCTCAAAATCTTCCAGCGACTCCGGATTTCTCATAACGTCTATCGATACTGCTTTCTCTATAGGAACCCCCGAAAAAATCTTTTTGATGGGCAACTCCAGCTTTTTCCCACTTAGAGTATAGGGAATAGCCGCTACCTGGAAAATATCGTCAGGCACATGCCGAGGACTATATTGCTGCCGAAGTGCCCGCTTAATTTCTCCCTTTAATTCATCGTTCAATAAAACATCGTCCAATTGAACAAAAAGTAACATATCAGATAAACCATTCTCGTGATCTACACAAATAACCAAACTATCCAGGACGCCTTCAGTTTTATTTAAAACATTATAGATCTCCGCGGTACCAATACGTACACCCCCACGGTTCAACGTCGCATCTGATCGCCCATACATAATTATGCCGTCATGCTTCGTAAGCTTAATCCAATCTCCATGATTCCAAATCCCTGGATATTTTTCAAAGTAACTGTCGTGATATTTTTTATTTGCTCCATCATGCCAAAAATAGATGGGCATACAGGGCATTGGAGCTAATATAACGAGTTCTCCCACCTCATCGTAAAGAGGATGGCCATTGACATCAAATGCTTCTATCTTAGCACCTAGGGTGCGGCATTGAATCTCCCCTGCATAAACATCAAGCAATGTACAGCCCGAAAGAAATGCGCTACAAACATCCGTACCTCCGCTTAATGAAATAATTTGACTCCTTGGAAACTGTACATTTAGCCATTCAAAGACATCTGGTGGAAGTGGTGAACCTGTCGATCCGATCGTTTTAGGCTTATACGCTAGAGACTTCAGGTCTTGATCCTGGCAAGATATAAGATAAGCTGCACCAACACCAAAATGATCTACCCTGCTTTCATTTGCGAACTTCCACAAACTCAATTTATCGGGATAATTTGTAGCTCCGTCATATATACACAATGTATTCCCCATTAGAAGTGCCGAAACTGCATAATTCCACATCATCCATCCTGTGGTAGAATACCACATAAATCGATCCCCCTCTTGCACATTTTGATGCAATCCAAGAGCTTTCATATGTTCCAGTAGCATGCCTCCAACCCCATGTGTAATGGCTTTGGGTTTTCCTGTAGTTCCTGAAGAATACAAAATCCATATTGGTGCATCAAAGGACATTGCTGTAAATTGAAGCGTAACCTGGGCGATATCTTTTGCCATAATCCCTTCCCAAACATGGTCTTCGATAAAAATACAGGCCAACAAAGAAGGTAACTGTCCTGAAAGTTGCCGGATACTCTCCGCCTTCTCAAAAAGTCGTCCATTATAGTAGTAACTAGCATTAGCGAAAAGGACTTTGGGTTCAATTTGCTCAAAACGATCCTGAATACTTGCCTCCCCAAAGTCGGGGGAACAACAGGACCAAACAGCTCCAATCGAATTTACTGCCAAAAATAAGGCGACAGATTCAATACTATTAATCAAAACACCCGCCACCCGATCGCCGCTTTGCACACCTATTTCATTCAGGTAGACCTGAAGCTTAAGAACCATGGATTCCAACTCAGCCCAGGAAACTTCCCGTATAGTTTGCTGCTCCGATTGAAAGATTAATGCAGGACGCTTGTCCGTCGCTTTTCGAAATACATGTTCAGCATAATTCAACGTAGCCCCATCAAACCATTTTGTTCCAATAAAGCTCGTGGAATCTGCTGAAGGCTCAAAAATGTTTGTAAAATCTGAATGAAACTCTAAATTAAAATAGGCGGCTATACTCTTCCAAAAATTAGTCAGTTCTGTTGTTGACCACGCCCAAAGTTCATGATAAGAATCAAAGGATAAGTTGTATTCCTTCTCAACATATTGTTTATATTGATTGATCTCAGATTGAGATTGTTGCTCTTCTGTTGGGCTCCAGAGTAATTTCCCCATAATAGTTAGCTATAAAACGGTTATATCCAAACTTAGATAAATTTACTTGTATATGCAATTTTAATTATTGCTAACAATGCTTCAAATCTACACGTGAGTTTGTTGTTTCAATATGCATGCTTCACTAGAGCACTTCAATCTCCGTATTCATCTCCATTGGATGCCCCGTACACAAAAGTATTTTTCCCTGCTCAACTTCGCGATCTGTTAGCACTTCATTATAATCCATCCTTACCTTTCCTCTTGTACACTGCGAAATACAAGTACTGCACATCCCAGATTTACAGGAATATGGCAACTTGATTTTATGCTCTAGTCCTATATCTAAAATAGATTTATTATAGGGAACTTCAAGATTATAAGTTTTACCCTGAAAATATAATTTGACAGCATAAGTTGTTGTATCGACTTCCTTTTCAGTCTCGTCGTCGTCATCCTCTTCATTCTCGGGTAACAGAAATGTCTCACGCTTTATCTGATTAGAATCAAACCCCATCCCCAAAAGTGTGAAACGGCACAGATCCATATAAATCACTGGGCCACAAGAGTAGAACAAAGCCTCATCTCTACTTCCAAACAGATGGTCGCTAACAATAGCATGAATATAATCTCTATTCAACCGGGCTTTCATCAAATATTTACTATTGGAGTAGATCCATATAATTGTTAGACGATCCGGAAATTGCTCCGCCCAATGTTCCAATTCCGATCGAAATGGCGTCAATTCCAATGCACTATTACTGTAAACCAATACTATTTTGGATTTCTTCTCGGCCAGGAGCGCTGTTTTTAAAATAGCATATAACGGAGTGATTCCGATTCCCGCAGCAAACAGAAATACAGTCCGAATCTTTTCCGGTTCAGGATCATACACGAATAAGCCCTGAGGTTCCATTGCATTGACGATATCCCCTTCGACAATAGTGTGGTGTAGGAGTCTGGATATTTCGCCATTTTCGACACGCTTAACTGTGATACTTAAGGGTTCACTATTATCAGGTGAGCTATTAAAAGAATAGGAACGACGTACCTCACGGTCACCAAAAACAAATGAAAGTGTAATAAACTGCCCAGCTTTATAAGTAGGATAGTCGCCTGCTACAGATTCAAGCTGAAAAGTAATGTTGTTATTGGGTTGAGGGATAATTTTTGAGATCCTTAATGTATACATAGCTCAAACTTACATAAAAATCAGAAATTAAAATCGTATTCAATAAAAATGGAAGCAATCTTTACACTTAAAAATCGACTGAAATTATCCCACAATCATTCAAGCAAAAGAACACAATATATTAGACTGCCAACCCCCTCAATCCGACATGAGTCCGTGTCCACTCCGTGTTGAGAGCAAGTATATCACGCTCAAAAGCTGGTGTGACTTTCTAGGCACCACGGATGCGCTTCCTTTGTTAATCCAATCTACTCTAAAGCTACAGTGAACCATAATATATCTATATCAACTTCAAAACTGATCAAGCTCGTACCATTTAGAGTTAGAAAATCGATAACAATTTTGTTGTATTACAATTAACAGACAATTCTTGCACAATAATTGCAAAATTTCACGTTATATTTATATCAAAACTAATCATAATAAGATTATATGCAAACACGCAGAAACTTCCTTCAAAATGCAGCAAAAGCCACTTTGGGCATCGCTGTATCTGGATCAATATTACAAGATATCGCTTCCGCTAAAGCAACTGAATTAAATGCCGCTACGTTAAAGTTTTCCCAAGTAAAATTACCTTTCAGTTATTCCGCTTTGGAGCCTAATATTGATGCGTTGACGATGGAAATCCATTATACAAAGCATCATATGGCTTATATCAATGCTATTAATGAAGCAATCGGTGCTGAAAATATCAAGGAAACTTCGGAAGAGCAACTTTTAGCGAACATATCTAAGTATTCCCCAAAAGCGCGGAATAATGCTGGCGGGGCTTGGAATCATAACTTCTTTTGGGAAAGCCTATCCGATAAACCGAGCCAACCTTCCGAAAAACTGTTGAAGATGATCACTAAGACATTCGGTTCATTGGACAAATTTAAAGAACAGTTTGCCGCAGCAGCGACCTCACGGTTCGGTTCGGGATGGGCATGGCTGATTTTGGATGACTCAGGCAACTTGAAAATTACCTCTACTCCAAACCAAGACAATCCTCTAATGGACGTTGCAGAGGTAAAAGGTATCCCTATTTTAGGTCTTGATGTATGGGAACATGCTTATTACCTACACTATCAAAACAAGAGAGCTGATTATATTAAGAATTGGTGGAATGTTGTAAACTGGAAAAAGGTCAATGAAAGATTAGCATAAAAAAAAGCTCGGTTATTATTAATCGAGCTTTTTTTATATCTGTTAAGAACCAACCTATCCTAGTACTTCTTTTAATTTGTTGACCTGAAAATCAACTAATTTTTGGAGTGGCCCCGAGGCGATCATTTTCATCATCATGTTTAGATCCGCTTCGATAATAAACGTTGCTGTCGTTATCGTATCAGTAACTACTTGCAACTCCCAACGCAATCTTACCTCAAAAGGAGCCTTTTCAGAAGGAATCAACTTAATGACTTGATTTTCGACGCGCTCTTCCACCTTAAGTGCCAGTTTTGCCATGTTCTGAATTGTAAATCGAGCCTCGTCCTTTGTCGAAGACCAATTGTAAATATTCTCTGGCATCAACTGTTCATGATTATTGAGATCAGCCAAAAATGCATATACCTCGTTTGCATTTTTGTTGATTTCTGCAGTGTTTTGAATAGTAGTCATAACAATAAATAATCCTCTTTATTGAAAATTTTCTCCCCAAGTGGCAGGGTTTAAACGCCATTTTTTTAAGATCTCAATATCCTCTTCCAATACATAACTGTTTTCAGCAGCAACCTGAATCAATGCATCATAATTACATAAACTGAAATAAGGACATTTTGCATCAGCAAAATTATCAGTAGCCTGTTGCAATCCATAGGTAAAAATAGATACCAATCCAACAACATTACAGCCAGCCTCACGCAATGCCTTTACAGCGACCAAGCTACTCTTACCTGTTGAAATCAAATCTTCAATTACCACGACACGTTGGCCGCTAACCACTTCACCTTCAATCAAATTTTGACGACCGTGGTCTTTAGCTGAGCTTCTAACATACGAAAATGGCAGTCCCAAATCCTGTGCCACCAAAACGCCTTGTGGAATACCTGCCGTAGCAACTCCAGAAATCATATCCACTGATCCAAACTCATCTTGAATAAGCTTAGAAAGCTTCTGACGAATGTATGTGCGAATCGCTGGATGAGATAAAGTGATACGGTTATCACAGTAAATTGGAGACTTCCAACCCGACGCCCACGTAAAAGGACTTTTAGGTTGCAATTTTATTGCTTTAATTTGCAATAAGGATTCAGCAACTTTTTGTTCAACCTCATTTAAATTATTCATGGCGCAAATTTATAAAATTTATATGAACGAAACCGTGCTAATTTTAGCAGATTTTGTTCCTTCGAAAATCAAAAACCCACAAACAATTAGTTTTCAAGAGATTGACCTCCAAAAACTTTTCAAACAATCTGAAATTGATAAAGTTCCAAAAACATATCTTTACATCAACAAGGATTTTGAAAACGTATTTCAGAACTTAAAAAACAAAATAAAGATTATCAAAGCAGCTGGCGGATTAGTTAAAAACGGTGCTGGCGATTATCTTTTTATTTATCGGTTGGGAAAATGGGATCTCCCTAAAGGCAAAGTAGAGGACAATGAGAAGATGCGAGAAGCGGCAGTACGCGAAGTTGAAGAGGAATGTGGTATCAAGATCAATTATTTAGGAAAAAAAATCACCACATCGTACCATACCTATTTTTTACGGAATGGAGAATTTGTCCTAAAAGCAACAAACTGGTATGAAATGGGAGTTAACAAAGTCCCTAAATTAATCCCGCAAACGGCAGAAGATATTACAAAAGCAGAATGGCGTCATGTAGATCAATTTGAAGAAATACGGGCCAACACCTACCCTATTATAGAAAATATCATCAAAAAGGCAAAATAAATTGTCTTTTGAGGTTCATCTGACACGAATAAAAAAGAACATAGCTATTTTTATGATATGGAAAATATAACAGGAAAAAGAGCCTTAATTACTGGTGGTGCGAGGGGTCTGGGGAAAGCTATCGCCTTCGCACTAGCCAAAGAAGGTGTACATATCGCCATCACAGGAAGAAATGAATCTAGTTTAAAGGATACCGCCGCCGAACTTGCCCAATTAGGTATTGAAGTGACTTATGCCGTGTTCGATGTATCTGATTACTCGGCCGTACAACAGGAAGTCGAACGGCTTACGGAAAATTTCGGAGGTTTTGACATTCTAATTAATAACGCAGGGGTATCGTCCTTTTCCTCTGTGCTCGATATGGATGTTACCGATTGGACATCCATCATTAATATCAATCTTTTGGGAACGTATTTTGTTACAAAAGCAGTTCTTCCACAATTAATTGAGAAAAACCAAGGTGATATTGTTATGGTCTCTTCTACCGCAGGATTAAACGGCGCCGCAACCACATCTGCCTATAGTGCTTCAAAGTTTGGCGTCATCGGTTTTGCCGACTCTTTAATGCGGGAAGTACGTAAAAACAATATTCGTGTTTGCACGCTAATGCCAAGTACCATTGCTTCAGATATGTCCAAAGACCTTGGACTGACCGATGGCGATCCAGAAAAAGTTCTCCAGCCCGAAGATTTTGCTGAACTGGTCATCGCCAATTTAAAACTACCTAGGAGAGCGATGCTGAAATCGGCATCCTTATGGTCTACAAATCCTTAATAATCGAATAGCAATTCGTCAGGCTTAATAAGAGGCCTTTTAAAGACTTTCTTTTAAAACACGTAGAAATAGATCAAGACGGGAGCATTCCTTGCTCCTGTCTTATATAAAGAGCAATTATGAATCCATTATTTTCAACAATAAATATCGGGAATCTAAACTTGAAAAATCGTTTGGTGGTATCCCCTATGTGCCAATACTCCGCAATAGATGGATTTGCGAACAACTGGCACCTGGTTCATTTGGGCCAATTTGCAATCGGTGGAGCTGCAGCCGTAATACAAGAAGCGACAGCAATTAGTCCAGAAGGTCGAATCAGCGATGGAGACCTTGGTTTATGGGACGATCGTCATATCGAAAAATTAAAGGAAATAACCGAATTCATTAAAGAAAACAACTCCATACCGGGCATCCAGCTCGCCCACGCAGGTCGCAAAGCAAGCAGCAATAAACCTTGGCTTGGCAGAAATCAATTTTCACCAACGGATCCTCAAGGATGGCAAACAGTCGCTCCATCTCCAATCCCATTCCATACAGGAGATTATGAACCACAAGAGCTTACTATTTCCGCTATAGAAAAACTTATTGAACAATTTGGAGTAGCAACCAAAAGAGCAATAGAGGCAGGCTATGAAATTATTGAACTCCATGCTGCACATGGCTATTTAATTCATCAATTTCTTTCACCGTTAAGTAACATACGGACAGATTCATTTGGCGGGACCTTTGACAATAGAATACGTTTTCTTATTGAAATTGTAAAAAGAGTACAACAAGAAATAACAAGTCAAAGTTTGTGGGTGCGTATTTCAGCAACAGACTGGGCTGATAATGGCTGGGATCTACAGCAATCCATCTCTTTATCAGAAATGTTGCATAAATTGGGGGTCGATCTAATTGATGTATCAAGCGGAGGACTGGTCTCTCATCAAAAAATCACCGTTGGGCCAGCCTATCAACTTCCTTTTGCAACGGCTATCAAAGAGAATACGAAGAATAAGGTCGCCACCGTGGGTTTAATTAAAAACGCCGATCAGGCATCGGACATTATTACTCAAAAACAGGCTGACTTGATTCTAATTGCGCGCGGATTTCTTGATGACCCCCATCTTCCATTACATTTTGCCAAAGAACTATCCGCCGACATTCAATGGCCCAAACAATATGAAAGAGCAAAATAATATGAAATATGTTGAAAATAATCAGCGTATCGTCTATATTTTTAAAGGAGAGAGACCTATAACGAATTTCAAGGAGAAAAACATTTTTATATGAAATTAAGCCTAAACAAAATACACCATATCGCTATTATCTGCAGCAATTATGAGCGTTCCAAAAAATTCTACACGGAAATCCTAGGCTTAGAGATTGTACAAGAATGCCATCGCGTGGAGCGTGATTCATACAAACTGGATCTCAAACTCAACGACCATTATATAATCGAGCTTTTCTCTTTTCCCTCACCTCCAAAACGACTTAGTTTCCCTGAAGCTGCCGGCTTAAGACATTTGGCATTCGAGATCGATAATCTCGATCTGGAGTTGGATAAATTAGAGAAAGCAGGCATATCACATGAAGGCATCAGAATCGACGAATTAACAAATAAACGCTTTACGTTCTTTTTCGATCCTGACCAAATTCCGATAGAACTATATGAGCGTTAAAACAAAAAGCGGCTTTGATGAAAATCAAAGCCGCTTTTTGTTTTTATGAGTATTACTCAAGTAATTACAATTTACGTTTTACCTCTACTTGTTCGTAAGCTTCAACAATGTCTCCAACTTGGATATCATTAAAACGGTCAATATTTAAACCACATTCGTACCCTTGTGCAACTTCTTTCACATCGTCTTTGAAACGTTTCAATGATGCTAGTTTACCAGTATGAATAACAACACCATCTCTAATTACGCGGATATCATTATTTCTATTGATTTTACCTTCGCGAACCATACATCCGGCAATGGTACCGACTTTAGAAATCTTAAATGTCTCTCTGATTTCAACCTCCGCAACAATTTTCTCTTCAAATTTCGGAGCTAACATACCCTCCATCGCAGACTTAATTTCTTCGATCGCATCATAGATGATAGAGTATAAACGCACATCAATTTGTTCATTCTCCGCCAATTTACGCGCATTTTGTGTTGGACGTACTTGGAAACCGATGATGATCGCATCAGAAGCAGATGCTAATAATACATCTGATTCAGAAATTGCACCAACTGATTTGTGAATAATATTAACTTGGATCTCATCAGTAGACAATTTCAACAATGAATCTGATAACGCTTCGATAGAACCATCCACATCACCTTTAACGATAATATTAAGCTCTTTAAAGTTACCGATTGCCAAACGACGACCAATTTCATCCAAGGTGATGTGCTTAGTCGCACGCATACCTTGCTCACGTTGTAACTGAAGACGTTTGTTTGCTACAGTTCTCGCTTCAGATTCACTTTCAAGAACATAAAGTTTATCACCTGCAGTTGGCGCACCTGCCATACCCAAGATCTGGACTGGAACAGACGGTCCCGCCTCTTTAACACGTTCACCTCTTTCATTCGTCAAAGCTTTCACTTTACCAGAATGTGATCCAGCTAAAATAGGATCTCCAACACGTAAAGTACCACCTTGAATCAATACTGTCGTTACTATACCACGACCTTTATCTAAAGCTGCTTCAATCACTGAACCAACAGCACGTTTCTTCGGATCAGCTTTTAGATCCAACATCTCAGCCTCCAGTAGAACTTTCTCTAATAATAGATCTACATTCTCTCCTGTTTTAGCCGAAATCTCTTGTGCTTGGAACTTACCACCCCAATCTTCAACTAAGATATTCATCGCAGAAAGCTGCTCACGGATTCTATCAGGGTTTGCTCCAGGTTTATCTACTTTAGTAAATGCAAATACAATAGGAACTCCCGCCGCTTGTGCGTGGTTGATAGCTTCTTTTGTTTGAGGCATCACAGCATCATCCGCTGCAATAACGATAATAACAATATCTGTTACTTTTGCACCACGGGCACGCATAGCAGTAAACGCTTCGTGACCAGGTGTATCCAGAAATGTAATCTTCCGGTCATCATCCAATTTCACCGCGTAAGCACCGATATGCTGAGTAATACCACCAGCTTCGCCAGAAGTAACGTTCGCCTTACGGATATAATCCAATAAAGACGTCTTACCATGATCGACGTGTCCCATCACCGTTACGATAGGCGCTCTTGGTATCAAATTTTCTTCAGTATCCGGTTCCTCGAGTTCGGCAGTCTCCTCATCCTCTGGTTTGATAAACTCTACCTGGTAACCAAATTCATCCGCTACAATTGTTAGAGTTTCAGCATCTAAACGTTGATTAATTGACACGAACATACCCAAACTCATACAAGTTGCGATAATTTGGGTTACCTGAACATCCATCAAATTGGCCAATTCGTTTGCCGTTACGAATTCTGTAACACGCAATACTTTCGCCATCATTTCTTGCTCCATTGCAGCTTCTTCTGCATGTTGAGCAACATCATCACGTTTTTGACGTCTTAATTTAGCACGTTGTGCAAATTTACCAGACTTACCTGCACCACTCAAACGAGCAAGTGTTGCTTTGATTTGGTCTTGGATTTCTTTTTCAGTAGGCTCTTCCTTATTCTCAACAGGTCTTCCTTTCCCTCTATTGTCAAAACGATTACCGTGTTGCGGTCTTGTACCTTGTCCCGGTCGACCTTGGTGTTGGTTGTTGCCGCCTTGTCCTGGTCTACCAGGATGTTGGTTGTTACCACCTTGGCCTTGACGATTGTTCGGATTGTTGTTATTACCATGATTCCCAGGACGATTACCTTGTTGGTCTCGGTTGTTGGGATTATTACCATCACGCGGACCTCGGTTCTGATTGTGATTACCGTGGCCTTGACCCGCATTTGGATTCACTGGACCATTTGGATTCGTACGCTTACGCTTACGTTTCTCATTATTGTTTCCAGCATTTGAAGATGAAGCCACAGGTTTGTGGGAAGGTCTAGCAGATGGCAATTCAATCTTACCAATTACTTTAGGACCTGTCAATCTTTCTGCCCGTGCAGAAATAATCTCATCTCCTTGTTTTTTCACAGGCTCCACTGTTGGAGTTACTGGTACAGCTTTTGGCGCTGTTTCTTCTTTTTTCTTGTCTTCTACCTTCACAGGTTCAGTTTTTGTCTCTACAACCGGAGTTGCTTTTACTTCAGTTTTATCTACTTCGGGTTTTTGGATCTCAGCCTTTGGCGCTATAGCTTCGGGTTTCTTCTCAATAGCCTTTGGTTCTTCTTTTTTCGCTTCAACGATAGGTGCTTTGACTTCGGCTTCCTTCTTCTCTTCCACCTTAATTTCAGCTTTAACCTCTACAGGCGTCTCTTTAACAGTTTTAGGTTCTTCCTTGACGGGCTCTTCCTTCTTGATCTTATTTCCGCCTCTGTTCAACGCGTCTAGATCAATCTTACCAACGACCTTCATTCCGCCTTGATGAACGGGCTCCTCTGTTTTTGCAGGAGCAGTTTCTTTAACAGAAGGGATCTCTACAGTATTCTTCACCAAGATTTCCTTGGACTCATCATGATCGTCAAAATCCTCATTCTTAGATGATTCCTTAGGAGAAGTGGACGGCGACTCCTCACGACGAATTTTGCCAATAACAATTTGTTTAGCTTCATCTTTCAGTGATTTGTCTCCCTGAAACTCTTTTAACAGCACACCATACATCTCTCCGCTCAATTTAGTGTTAGGCTTTGCTTCTACATCATATCCTTTTTTCACTAAACATTCCACGGCGGTATGTATCCCGATGTTGAGTTCCTTTGCTGCTTTAAGCAAGTTTGTTCCTTTTCCTTCAGTCATCTATAATATAAACTATTTTAATATAATTACAAAAATATGTTTTTTTCCATCCATAAACAATTTATTCCGAATGTTAGATAGAAAAAAATTAACGAGCTGAATTTTATTCAAATTCAGCTTGTAAAATACGGACAATCTCCCGAATAGTATCTTCTTCCAAATCGGTACGTCTCACCAACTCTTCTTCAGTAAGAGACAATACAGATTTCGCTGAATCCAACCCTACGCGTTTCAATTCATCGATAACCCAGCTTTCAATTTCATCGCTGAATTCTTCAATATCAACATCCTCATCAAACTCATCATTTTCGCGATAAACATCAATCTCATAACCAGTCAATTTACCCGCTAATTTGATATTGTGCCCACCACGTCCAATTGCCAAAGAAACTTGATCTGATTTTAAGTATACAGCCGCAGTCTTATTTTCTTCGTCGATTTTGATTGAGCTAATCCTTGCAGGGCTCAAAGCACGAGCAATATACAAGGAATGATTCGTTGTAAAGTTAATAACGTCAATATTCTCGTTACGCAGTTCCCGAACGATACCATGAATACGGGATCCTTTCATACCCACACAAGCTCCTACTGGATCAATCCGGTCGTCATAAGACTCAACAGCAACCTTTGCTCTTTCTCCAGGTTCACGAACGATTTTCTTAATCGTAATCAAACCATCAAAAATTTCAGGAACCTCAAGTTCAAATAAACGTTGTAAAAATGCAGGTGCTGTACGTGAAATGATAATCTTTGGATTATTATTCATCATATCCACTTTATGTACGACTGCACGAATACCGTCTCCCTTTTTAAAGTAGTCCGCAGGAATCTGTTCTGATTTAGGAAGGATTAATTCATTCCCATCCTCATCCAATACCAAAATCTCCTTTTTCCAAATCTGGTAAACCTCACCAATAACCAGCTCCCCTTCTCTATCTTTATATTTTTTAAAGACCTCGTCTTTTTCCAATTCCAAAACCTTAGAAACAAGCGTCTGGCGAGCAGCTAAAATTGCACGGCGGCCAAAGCTCTCCAATGTGATCTGTTCGATAAAATCATCTCCCACTTCCAAATCCTCATCATGTTTTCTAGCTTCCGCCAACTCGATCTCAAGATCATCGTCCTCTGAAAACTCATCCTCAACAACGACACGCGTTCTCCAAATCTCCAAATCTCCGTTATCTGGATTCACGATAACATCCACGTTTTCATCCGTACCAAAACGACGACGGATCATACTACGAAAAACCTCTTCCAATACTGTAATAACAGTAGGTCTATCGATATTCTTAAACTCTTTAAACTCTTGGAAAGAGTCTATCAGATTGATGTTGCTGTTACTCATTATTATTAAAATGAAATTACCACTTTTGTTGCTTTTATTTGATCAAAAGGAAGTTCTTTTTCTACCTCTTGTGCTTTTTTACCTTTTTCTTTTATCTTCTGAAGAATACTGATCTTCGCATCGTCTGCTGCTAATAATGTACCTTCAACTTTTGCATTATCGTTCAACTTTACCTGAACTGTACGACCTATATTCTTTTGGTACTGTCGGATATTGACGAAATTAGCATCGATTCCAGGTGATGAAACCTCCAAACGATACGCATTATCAATGACATTTTCCTCTTCCAGATGGAAACCAACGTGACGACTCACCTGCGCACAATCATCAATGTTAACACCATTATCTCCGTCCAAAAGAATCTCAAGAATTTTATTCGGACGCATCTTCACACTGACGATAAACAAATCCTCGCGATCTGCTATTTTTTCCTCTATGAGTTCAATAACTCTCTTTTCTACATTCTGCATTGTTCTGTTTCTAGAAATGCTAAATTAATTGAATTAAAAAAAGGGGGCAATACGAGCCCCCTTCCTTTCAGATATGCAAATATAGCATATTATAATATAAAAAACAAACTTAGGTAGATGTTTTTTATATTCAATACACCTACATTCTTTATAAGAACAACCCACCTTCCCCCAAACGAAAACTAAAATCTTTTCACTGGGAGTAGGAAAGATAAAATGCTTCGCTATTTTTCAATTATTTTGAACTGTCTACCACTGCATTAATTGTTTTCTGCATCTGCGCCATCATACTTGTTAGGGTTTCCATGGTTGGTTCTGGAGTAGGCTCAGGCAGCTGTGTACTTATAAAAGCTTTAGCCTTCCACACTTCTAGAATATCTGCGGTTTCCACCCAATAAGGCTCATAAGTCTTATTATCAGAAACAAGCTTCAAACCTTTATCTTCTTTAAATTTAAAAGCGATGCGTTTATATACCACACCATCTTCCTTAGACACCACTATATAGGTATTTCCCGGTTTGATATCATGCCAATTTTCTACATACTCGGCCACGATAATTGACCCTGATGGCAAAGGTAACATAGAATCTCCCTTTATCTCAAAAGCGCGAAATGTCCCCTGACCAAACATCGGAAGCGAAAATTTAGGTAACTCAGCCACATATTCCGGATCACCATAACCATTCAGATATCCCGCACTCGCCTTAACAGGAACAAGTTCAATATTTTCGCGATTATCATCACTCACTGTCACACTAAGAACTCTTAAATTAGACGCATTGCTTTTTGGAACAGGCTTCCATTTATCATCAATAACATCATTGGCCAACTCATCCATAGTCAAACCATAGAATTCGGCAATCTTCTTTAACAACTCATATTTAGGTTCAGCCCTATCTTCCTCGTATGCACCGACAGACGCACGCTTAATTTCCATAATATCAGCAAATTGTTGCTGTGTAATTTTTTTTCCTTTTCGAAGGAATTTCAGATTGGATGATATATTTGACATATTATTTTTTCAAAAAAATATTTTGCAAAAACTAATTTTATTAGTAATATTGTGCCAATAAAATTAGTAAATATATTTTAAACGTCCAAATAATTTAG
>JALAGS010000004.1 GCA_022712315.1 Sphingobacterium sp.
ATTTTATACGTTATGCTGTCATAATAACAAAGACAATAGCATAGAGTTTTGTCATACTTTTAAATATTACTGCAATGAAAAATTTAGGTAACATAAAATATTGGGTGCTTGGTTTTATCGGTATCGCCTCTTTTTCAAGTTGCGCTACTTCAATGGCACAACGGGGAGGTTATACTGGCTATAACAACTATAACAACGCTGGAGTTTCATTCCAGATGTTCTATGATCAGCTCTCTCCTTATGGAGAATGGGTTAATGACCCCAATTATGGTTACGTTTGGATTCCGGACGTTGGCCCGAACTTCCAGCCTTATGCAACCAATGGTTATTGGACAATGACCGACTATGGTAATACCTGGGTATCTAACTATGATTGGGGATGGGCTCCTTTCCACTATGGGCGCTGGAATTACAATGATCGTTATGGATGGGGATGGGTACCTGACTACGAATGGGGACCAGCATGGGTAAATTGGCGTCAAAGTAACGACTATTATGGTTGGGCACCGCTGGGTCCCGGCATGAATATCAATGTTTCAGTTAATATTCCGATGAACTTCTGGACATTTGTGGGGGTCAATCATTTTATGAATCGGGATATGGATAGATATTACGTTAATCGAAGAAATTACAATAATATCTATAACAGAACCACGATTATCAATAATACGACAATAATTAACAACAATTATTATGTCGGTGGCCCTCGAAGATCCGATATTGAGCGTTCGACAGGAAGAAGTGTAACTGTCAATAGAATTGCAAATGCAGATAGACCTGGATCTGCCCGTAGCAGCAGCAATCGCAGCAATGAAATCAGTATGTACCGTCCAACAGTAGACCGCAATACCCGATCTTCAGCTCGTCCGACAAATGTCGTTGATGCCGCTACCCGGACACGAAATAACAATAGCGAGATTTCAGATCGGACCAATCGTGTCATCACCAACAGAGACAATATCGATTCAAGATCAGGAAGTCGTGAATTATATATTGACAACAGTGGTAATGCTTCTGTAAGATCTCGTAACGACGCTAATAATGGTGGTTCAAGCCGAAGCTCTAATAATAACACGAGAGCCGGAGACAATGGTACGGTCAATAGAAATAACAGCGGGACACAACCCAATACAAATAACTATGATTTTAGAACTCGATCAGGTAGACAAGCTGATGGCTCAAATAACAGTACACCTGTCAGTAGGAGCAGACAAAACGGATCCGTCGACAACAATGGTGTAGCCAACGGCCGAAGTACAGACTACAACAGAAACACCGACTATAATTCACGTTCGCGGTCAAACGCAAACAGTTCCGACCAGTCTGTGCCTCAACGTGTAGTTCCACCGACAACAGCACCACAACAAAATGGAAACTATGATGGTGGTAGCAATAGGACACGTTCGAGCCAACCGGTGTCACAGCCTGTATCTCAACCATCTCAAAATCGGAGCTATGAAAATACAAGAAGTAGATCGACTACCGATAATTCATCATCAGTATCACGATCAAGGTCATCAGAAGGTAGTGCCGAACGCAGCTCTGGACGTTCTTCACAAGGATCAGAAAGATCTTCTAGAACAAGATAAGGTAACAAAATAAAACAATAAGCATAAAAAAGCGGGTAGAATGACAAACTTTACCCGCTTTTTTATGCTTATACCTTTTTATATTTATCATGAACAATCCATACATTTTGACGTTAATTAGTAAATTTACGGCTTCAAACAAAAAAACAGATCGATAAAGATGGCTTCATTTACCTCTATATTAGATAATGACTTTTACAAATTCACCATGCAGCATGCTGTGGTCAAGTTATTTCCAAAGGCCAAAGCTCGCTATCATTTTATTAATCGGGGGCATCATAAATTTCCCGATGGTTTTGACGCCCTCCTGAAGGAAGCAGTCAATGAAATGGCTAATTTGAAATTAACAAAAGCAGAAAAAGTATTTTTTGCCCGGACCTGTCCTTATATAGACCCCACTTATTTTGATTTTCTTCAAGGTTATCGCTACGATCCCGATGAGATCAAGATATTTCAGGACGGCCCTGACCTTGAAGTTATTATCGAAGGCTACTGGTACCGAACTATTCTCTGGGAAGTGCCACTGATGTCTCTTATCTGTGAGCTTTTTTACGAGTCTCAAGGTTTACAGCGTGCCTCAGATGCAGACGTGATCGCCACAGCCAAAGACAAAATCGAAAAATACAAAAAACTCAATATCACCATTGCTGATTTTGGTACCCGCAGGCGCCATTCTTATGAAGTTCATGATTTGGTTGTTCGCACACTGAAACAATATGGCGAAAAAACATTTATTGGCACCAGCAATGTGCATTTAGCCATGAAATATGAAACTAAACCAATTGGTACCCATGCGCATGAATGGTTTATGTTTCATGCTGCAAAATACGGTTATAAAATGGCCAATCTCCTTGGTCTTGAACATTGGTCTGATGTCTACCGGGGAGACCTCGGAATAGCGCTGTCGGATACCTATACGACAGAGGTCTTTTTTCAGCAATTTGACAAAAAATTAACCAAATTATTTGATGGGGTCCGCCATGATAGTGGAGACCCACTTGAATTTACGGACAAGGTCATTGCACACTATAAGAAAAATGGAATTGATCCACTCTCCAAAACAATCATATTCTCGGATGGACTGGACTATGAGAAAGTCGAAAGAATTGCCAGCTACTGCGAGGGCAAAATCTTGCATTCCTTCGGCGTTGGAACCAATTTCACCAATGATGTAGGCCTTAAACCCATGAATATCGTCATTAAAATGACCGACGCTTTACCAGAAGATGATCAATGGACCCCCGTCATCAAACTATCTGACGAACCAATGAAACATACCGGAGATGAAGACTCCATATATATTGCTAAAAAAGTATTAATGATTGATGATGACAATGCATAGAGACGTATACGGTGAAGCCTTAGATGATTACTTTGTACATCAAGAAGAAAAGTTCCCTTTGATACTCCACACGAGTTATGGCGATCAGGACGAAATGCCCGTCGAGATTTTCTTTCGGGAACCCGAAGATTTCCCCGAACTGGAATTTATTGGTCTTTCCCTATGTGACGGACGTGTATTGGATGTAGGTGCAGGGGTTGGTAGCCACAGCCTTTATTTACAGGAAAAAGGATTTGAAGTCGATGCATTGGAACTGTCCCAAACTGCTTGCCATATTATGCAACAGCGCGGTGTACAACATATTATCTGCGAAGATTTTTATAAATTCAACGGTCAAAAATACGATACTCTCTTGCTTTTGATGAACGGAATAGGCCTTGCTGGAGATGTAGACGGTTTTAGAAAATTACTGGAGCATAGTAAAGAATTATTGACAGCGAATGGACAGCTCATATTTGATTCTTCAGACATCAGTTATCTTTATAAAGATTATAATATTAAAAAGCCGGAACATTACTTTGGGGAAATTCAATATCAATATGAGTACAAAGGAACGCGGGGAAATCTTTTCAAATGGCTTTATTTGGATCAGGATCTATTGATTAAAATTTCTCACGAACTAGGCTGGGTTGTCCAAATATTGTATGAGGACGAAAATGATCAATATCTTGTTCGCATGGAATTAAAAAAATAGCCTGTTTTAAAAACAGGCTATTTTTTTAATTATTTCTGCGTTCTTATATAAATATCGCCCATCGATGTTTTTAAAATCACGTCCTGTCCACCGCCATTCATTTTACCTTTCACTGCATTACCCATAGGGTTTGACTTCGGCTCCTCATCGGTTTTTTCAAATTGGAATTCATCTGCGGCATAAATATTCCCCATAGAAGATTTCACGTCCACGTTGGCTCCAAAATTCTTTGGAAAAGCAACATCTACAGCCCCCATGGCCGCCACCAAAGAAATCGGCCCTTTGACAGGTTGAACAAATTTAGCCGTAACATCTCCCTGTGAAACCTTTACATTGATAGGTCCTGTTACATTCGATAAATTCACGTTCCCCATCGTACTGGCAACTTCAACCTCAGCCCGGATATCTTTCAATTCAATCACCCCTGCATTAAACATAGCCCCACGCCCGCCTTTGATCGTAACAGGTAGATCCATCGGTATCTTGATACGAATAGAATCCTCTAAAGGCATTCCGACCATACTTACTTCAGTCACCCCGCCTTCTGTCTTGATATTCATACCAAGCCCTGAATTATCCGATAATCCGGAGCCATTAATCACACGTAGACCTTTTGCACGGTCATTTTCTTCAGTCTCCTCCACCTTGGCAGTAATCAGTACGTCTTTCCCCCGATATCCTTCGATATAAACATTATCCAATTTTAACAGCAGCTTGTTTCCTAAGTTGGCTACTTTAATTTCCTTCCAGCTTTTCGGCCCGCTACTGCGACCAAATCCGGCTGAATTGAATGTGAAATTATTACTATTACTTACAATAACGCCTGAAGTCGCTCTGGCCTTTTTAGGCGGGCTAGGCGGTTTTGGTGCAGCCACTCCTTCGACAGTTTCATTTACCTGGGCCTGCAATGCACTTGCAAAAATCAGTGCCACTCCAATCATCATTATCCTTATCTTTTTCATCTCGTTTTAGTTTGTCTTCATTATTTATTAGCCAAATAATGCGTTTGATGCTTTATCATAAATTAACGCACACAGTCTGACTTCTCTTTAACTATTCAATTATTGATTCAACAATACCGCGTATGCCTGTTCCTTCACAAATTTCAGCGTAAATGGATCTTCCACAATTTCATTTAGCTTATCTTTTGTTGTCGCTTTCATCGTCGGATCATCCTGTTGGGCCATTATTTGCATCAGTTCCATTTGTAAAGTAGGATCATTTTGCTCCACAAAGAAATCCTGAACCTTCTGCTGACGTGCTTCTGGACTTAGTCCATTTAATATGGTTTCAATTGCGGCCATACGTACATTACTGTTCTGATCTGAAACCGCTGTCTTTTCTAAAGCCCCCATGCTACTTCGATCTAGCTTGCCACCGTCTTTCAAAGCTAAAACAGCACTCAAGCGTGTACTTGCCGAACTCGAATCCTGAAGCATCTGCACATAATCTACCCCTCCTCCCATTTCATGATGATCAGTTTCCAATACGCTCTCCCGGAAAGATTGTTTTCCTTTACTTTTTATGCCTGCTAGGACTCTAACGGGAGCTAAGGTCTCCTTAGTCTCGGTAGCAGCACCCGGCATCTCTACATCAATAGCTTTTGCCTCGCCATCTTTCTTCCCAACAGCAACCGGATGAACCTCAGTCATTCGTTTTTCGATTTCTGTTCCAGTATGCTGATCAAAAGCAATGAAAGTCGCTGTTCCAACCAATAATGCTGCTGCCGCAATACTAGCCCATTTCCATAAAGGCTTAATCTTTCTTTCCTGAACAGGGGGAACTACTTGCGGTCTGATTTTATTCCATAGGTCCGCCGACGGTTCTCTCTGATCAAATGCCTCTCGGTTGGCGTTTACAAAATCTTTTAAATTATCCCGCATAATTATACCTTTCCTTCAATTGTTCGTAAATTTTCTTTTTAGCACGATGATACTGACTGCGCACGGCCACCGCCGTCATTCCCAAGGTTTCGGCAACTTCATCATGACTCATATTTTCAAACAGATAAAGATTAACCACCATCTTAGGTACACCGGTCAGCTGATCGATTACAGCTTCCAAATCTGTTAAACGACATTCGCGCCATTCTTTTTCCAATAATTCATCTTCGCCATCATCCTGAATTTCCAAATCGTCCACCGGCGTAAAATATTGCTTATTCTTCCGTAATAGTGAGATTGCCTTATTCACGCCCATTCTTCTCAACCAAGCTTCTACACTGAGAACTAAGTGCCATTTATCCGATCTTGAAAAAAAATCAACAAAGGTTTCCTGCAAAATATCTTCACTTTCTTCCTGATTGGACAAAACCCGATAAATAGAATTAAAAATCTTTTTTGCATACCGATGATAGAGCTGCGCAAATCCAGACTCGTTACCAGATTGGCACATCGCTAATAAATCTTTATCGCTAAGCTGATTTTGCACGTTCTAAAATTAATACTGTTAATTCTTATGTTTCTACTATGTAGTCGGGAGCCTGCTGAAAATGTTGCACTATAATTTTATTTTTTTTCTAAAATAATCCAAAAAAAACACAAAAGCCGTTAAAATCCCATCCTATCAACAAAAAAGCACTCAAGAATGATCTTGAATGCCTGCATTAATAAAATAAACTTAATAGGGATTCTAAAATTTTAGGTATTCGAATATCGCTATTTGACTTTTAAATAGGTTTCTACAATCGTATGCTTGACACCTAATTCAGGTAAGTTCTCCTCACCGGTTTGAATCAAAGTATCTCCTTTTAAAGTGAGTTCAAAATCAAACTTGTTGCTTTCCCAATCACGCATTGAACAGTATTGTAATCTCTCTTGATACTTGACACCATCAAAAGAATAGGTCCCTCCACCAGCAACAAATAGCGGCTCTTTACCTTTGCCTTTTTCCTTATCGTGATTAAAAAAAGAAAAATGGTCGTCATTGAACATTTTAAACATTTCTGTTTTGCTGGTATCCGTAAAAGCAGTTACGGTATCCTTTCCTTTGATTGTTTTGCTTTCAATAAGCTTATAGGTACCAGTCAAAGATTTTGATTTTACCGCATCAGCACCCTTATTTTCAGTATTATTTTTACATGAAAAGACAAGACAGGAGGCCGCGATCGCAAATAGCAGTTGATTTTTTAGGTATATCATATTTTATAAAAGGTTTAAAGAGGCCAAACTACGAAAGTTCAGCCTCAATCAAAAACAAACCATTGTAATTATTTATCCCACCACACGCGGCCAGACAACTTATCACCACCTGGTACGGCGGCAGACGCTGCTCTGTAATTTTCGCCATTGATAGCGGCTTCCGTTGAAGGGTAAGGGAATCTTCTTGGGATAGTCCCCGAAGTCGCATTTCCAGGATAGTTCACCGGAGTCAACACCGGATATCCGCTTCTGCGCCAGTTGCTCCAAGTTTCATAAAAATCAAGCATGGTTATCGTATGTGCCCAATATTGGGTATTTATCTGCTTTAAGGCATCTGCCGCATCAAATGGATGCGCTGCTAGATACGTTTCTGCGTCCGCATCACTAATCGCTAGAGAGCCATCATATTGATTTAGATAAGTAATACTTGCCTTCACACCTTTTTTATAATGATCGCTCGCACTACCACCGATACCCCAACGTTGAGCAGCCTCTGCCAAAAGCAATTCGGACTCTCCATAGGTCAGAATAAATGTCGCACCGGTTCGCTTAATCATATTAGGATTTGGCGAGGAATAATCCGAAAAGGTCGTATAGCTCGGATCACTGCTGATATTATATTGCGCATTAGAGCCTAAATCCTTGCCGTTAGGCATACCCTTTTGTTTCGCTGGGTCGGTGACAAAGCTTCCGTTTTGCACTTTGTCCTTTTCAGATAAATAGAGTTTGGTGACCGCAACTTTTTGCAATCTCGGATCATTATTGTTTTTTAAATAATCTATAAATGTTTTAGACCATTTTACATAATAATTTTCTTGGCCGCCATCTCCCAATAGCACTTGGCTATTTCTATTTTGAGTGACCCTTGACCCAGACTCGTCATGAAGAATAAATGCATTGTCTGCATTATTATCCATTGTTTTACCAACAACTTTTTGCACATATTCCTTCGCTTTTGCTTCATCAACTTTCACTAGACGCATCGCTGTACGAAGCAATAAAGAATTACCGAATTTCCGCCACTTGGCAATATCCCCTTTATAAATAACATCGCCAGTTACTTTATCGCCATCATCTTTTAAAGCAGCAGTAGCTTGCTCCAGCTCTTTTAATAGGTCGCTGTAGATATCCTGCTGTTTGTCGTATTTGGGTTTATATATTTTATTATAAAAACCTAATCCTGCCTCTGAATAAGGAACATCCCCATACAAATCTGTCAATCGGGCAAATATGAGTGCTTTCCAAATACGGGCAACACTGTGCAGATTACCATATTTCGGTTTATCCCGCGTAAATTCAACGACATCAGCAATATTACGCACCTGTTCAATATATGCGCCAACAGTGCCCGTCCCCCAATATGCTGCAGTGTAACTTTCGTTCAGCATATATTTATCCCCAGCCCAATAACTCACTACGGTCGATAGCCCCTGCATCATTGTCGACGAATAAATTAGATTTCCACGCCAGGTGTCGTATGCAAAATCAAAACTTCCCGTGTAAAACAATTGGGCCGAGCTCAACGTATAATTTGGATCCCAGTTATCTTTACCGTAGGCAATGGGGTCTGTATTTATCTTTTCAAAGTCTTTCGTACAACTACTTTCCAGAAACAAAGTCGCTGCTATTAAACTAACAAATACCGGTTTAATATATCTTTTCATGATTGTTTGCAATTAGAATTTAACACTTAAATTAACACCGTAAGTACGCACCGCTGGCACTCCACCAAGTTCTAACCCTGGAAAGGTTGCATTGTAGCTCGATTCTGGATCAATATTATTGGTTTTCTTCATAATGGTCCAGAGGTTACGGGCCACAGCACTTACCGTAATCGACTTAATTTTGTTATTGAACAAGTTTGACGGGAAAGTATAACCCAAAACAACCTGTCTCAGCTTGATAAAATCAGCACTATTGACAAATATCTTCGAGACATTATTGGCTGTATTTGTATAATAAGTCGATGCTGTTCTCCCTAAACTCTCGCGATCAGCCACAGTTTCCTGATGTAATCCAAAAATATAACCGTAGTAATCCGTTCCTGAGAAAAGTTTCCCACCCCATTTTCCATCAACCAAGAAAGAGAAAGTCAACCTTTTATAGCTAAACTCATTATTCCAGCCTGCGAACCATTTGTTCATGGCCGAACCATAAGAAGTTAATTCCCCTCGGTCCGGAGAACCATCCGCCAATTTCACGATCTCACCATTGCTATCGTACTTATAATCAAAAGCCATAATCTGAAAGGCAGGCATACCCACTTTATTCATCAAATAACCTACCCCTGAACGTGATGTGGCCACGGTCTGCTCATCCATCCCTTCCGCCAATGAAATCACCTTATTATCATTATAAGAACCATTTAATGAGGACACCCATTTAAAATCTTCCGTTTTAACAACAGTAGCCGAAATCAATGCTTCAAATCCCTTGTTTTGCATTTTGCCTGCATTGAGTACGGCTCCGGCATAACCGCTCGCAGATGGTGTAGTGATATAAGAAATCTCATCTTTTGATTTCTTATTATACCAAGTTAAATCTAAGTTCAAGCGGTCATTAAAAAGACGTAACTCTGTTCCAATTTCCAATTCTGTAGCTGTAGAAGCTTTTAAGGAGGAGTTTGGAATATTCCCATTAGAAATTACCCCCAAAGGTTGACCGTTGAGCACTTCACTTCTAAAATTATAGGTCAATAAAGTCTGGTACGGGTCAGTTGCTTGACCTACTTGTGCGAAACCCGCTCTCAGCTTTCCATAACTTAACCACGATGGTTTTAGATACTCTGAAAAGATAAATGATCCCGAAACGGCCGGATAAACCGAATTTAATTTATTATCAAACCCAGGTGTAGCCAAGGTAGAAAACCAATCTGAACGTAAGCTTCCAGTTAAATAGGCGACATCTTTATAAGCAAATTCTAAGGTACCATAAGTAGACTGTGTCTCCGATTCACTTTCAAGATAGCCGACAGATTTATTCTTCGCATTCAGAATATTGTAGACACCGAATATTGCAAAGTCGGTACCTAAATTAGTTGTCTGTCTAATTTTGGTATTTCTATAACTTGCACCTAGGTTAGGTGTCAACGTATATTCACCAAAAGTGAATGACTTTCCGACCAAAACATCTGCATTGATATCCGCGAACTTCGTCTCTTGTTCGGCGATTTTACCATTTTCATAATACCCCGTACCAGAAGGCAACACATTCTTATAATGATCTGTATAAGCATCCCGGCCGGCTCTTCCCTGAACAAACAAACCGTTGCCCAAAGTATATTTAGCCGTAACAGATGCTATGGAGCGGTCGCGATTGGTATTATTGATAAATTCATTTGCCGCAAACCAAGGATTCGTTGCATACACATTACCAGAGTTATAAAGTATCTCCTTTCCATTGCTATCTTTCCATGGCTTCAAATCATTGACATTGATGCTCGTCGGTAAAAACATGACATTATAGTTGGCATTTCCCGCACCATCCGAAACCATGGGGCGATTTTTGACTTGCTCCAAAATCATATTATAGCGCGCATCAATTGTCAAACCTTTGAGTGGTTCAAATAGTCCGACCAAATTAAAAGACTGTCTTTTCAATCCTGAATTCGGAACAACAGATCGATTATTGACATCTGTTCCTGACAGACGGATAGATCCACCATCAAATGATTTATTTAATGCCAGCGTATTTGTCCATGTTGAACCAGTACGATAAAACCGATCTAAATTCCCTTTTTGCAATGAATATGGTCTTGATACACCGTCAAATTGAACGACCGGAGAACCGTCCAATTTGGCTCCCCAACTCGATCCGCCCACTTGCGCCGCTCCTGCTTGCGTAGTTGGTTTTTCACCGTTCGCCCCCTGACCATAGACTGTTTGCCAATTTGTATTGTCGATGATCTGTTCGGCAACAAGGTTACTATTGAAATCGATCGAATTACCTTTACCTGATTTTGTCGTAATCAGGATGACGCCAGCTTTTGCTCTTGAGCCATATAACGCTGATGCTGCAGCACCTTTTAGAACAGAAATGCTTTCGATATCATCGGGATTTATATTACTGATGGCATCACCTAGATCAGGTGCATTATCCCATTGACTTCCGGAGTTCCCTTTAGAATTCGCATTTCCGATACCTACTGGTTTACTTTCCATGGGGATACCATTGATTACATATAAAGGTTGATTGGTTTGGTTCAAACTCGACACCCCCCGGATTGTTACATTGGAAGCCGCTCCTGCTCCTCCAGAAGTGGAGCTAATATCCAAGCCTGCTACTTTACCGGCAAGTGAATTCATCACATTATTTTCACGGGCTGTGGTTAGGGATTCACCAGCAACCTGCGTAACAGAATACCCCAACGAGCGCTTCTCTTTCTTCATACCCAGTGCCGTCACAACGACCTCATTGAGCATCCGGTTATCTTCCAATAAAACAATTTTCAGATCCCCCTCTTTGGTTACGGCTACTTCTTGCGAAGTGTAACCTGCAAAAGAAATAATCAAGGTGTTTCCGGTTGCCGCATCGATCGTAAAACGTCCATTGATATCCGTTGCCCTTCCTACTGCGGTTCCCTTAACACGTATCGTAGCACCAGCCAAAGGATTACCTTTATCGTCAGTGACAACTCCTGCAACGGCGACTTGCTGCTGTTGGCTCACGACCACGAGACCTTCTTTGGAAACAGAATAAACCAATCCACTTTTATTGAAAAGCTTTGTCAATACGTCCAATACCTTCGTATTATTCACGTTGACAGACACCTCTTTATTTAAATTTTCATTCGTCGAATTATAGACAAAGTAATAATCACTTTGCTCTTCGATCATTTTAAGTACCTTGCTTAGTTTTGTTTTTTGGACATCCAAGGAGACTTTTTGTTGGGAAAATACATTTGCCGAAACATTCATAACAGCACACGTAGTCATAATTAAGGCTAGTTTCATCCGGATAATGAATCTAAAATGCACAATATATCCATTGCGCATTTGCAATAAGCAATTTTTAATCATATTTTAGTGTTGGTTAAAATTAATATTAAGCAGCACGCCCCAATGTTGCTGCTTTTGGTTAATCATTTTTTCAATGAAGGATGGTGTTGGTCCACCATCCTTTTTACTTTTCTGATATAGTTATTTTTCTCCCATATACATTAAATTTAAAAGGTTCAACGCTCTGTAAAGCACTCAGTACCTGAGTGATATTTTCTTTGCTGAAGGTTGCCGTAAACCGGTATTGTTTTAATTGGTCGTTTTGAATGTGTATATCCACATCATACCAACGCTCCAATGTCCGGCGCAGAGATTCAAAATCTTGGTCCACGATTTCTAATCTGTTTTCACGCCATGCAATATCTGGTATTTCAGCGATGTTCGATTCTACTGTAGGGATGTTCTCTATAGCAATTTCCTTAATCGGTAATTTGCTCGAGATTGGTTTATTGGTTTTATGCTGTACTGCAATTTCGCCGTGGTTTTTGTAAATCGTGATTTTTTGATTTGGCTTGATGATCACAGAATTTTCCCGTTGTCCTTTGCTCTTCATTTCAATCGAACCTTCAACAAGCAATGCTTCTGCTGTGGGCTCATCTGAATAACTCTTCACATTAAAAGTGGTTCCCAGTACCTTGATGTCAAAATCAGAAGCTTGTACTACAAAAGGTTTTTCTTTATTTTTCGCCACCTGAAAATAGCCTTCCCCGGCAAGCCTTACAATCCGTAATTCCTGATTGAAATCAGCAGCAAGCTCAAGCCTACTTCCTGAATTTAAGGTAACAGTGCTCCCATCGCCCAATTCAAAGGTCTTTTTTTCACCATTCTTCGTTTGGTAAACCTGCCCAATTGACGTGATAGGCAATACGGTATCCACTTTGCCTGACTGCGAATAATACCAGAGTCCGCCAGAAACCAAAGCAACGAGTATTGCTGCAACAGCGCCCCATTTGGCCCAATTAAATCGATTTGACGCGAAATGTTCTACAGAAGAATTTTGAAGATCACTTTTCAATTTTTCCAATTGTTCATTCACAGGTCTACGGTTACCGACCAACAGTTGGTATAGGCGCTTCGCTTTTAGAATAGTCTCTGCTTGTTCGGGATGGTTTAGGCTGTATTGTTGCCAGTATAGAATACAGTTTTTATCTTCCCCTGAACAATACTTTTGAAAAGTATCGTCAATCAAAAAATCCTCTAACTGTTTATAATCTTTTTGGCTCATTCTTTTGGGTATTTACTCTATAGTGCCCTAAAGCCTAGATTTTTCCTAATGAAAATTTAAATTATTTTTCAAACAACTGAAAATCAGTATATTATTTTAAACAAAAACATCAACATATTTGTAATTTTGTAGACATCTTACAAGCGCGCTATTCTTGAAGCCTAAAAATAAAAAGCCACACGCACAACTTAGATATCTTTCAATTCTTCCCTCAGAATTTTCAACGCATCATAAAGCGTATTGTAGGCAGTTTTCACAGACATCTGCGTCGTTTCAGCTATTTTTTCATAGGAATAGCCTTCAAAGAACTTCAGATTAACCAGCTGCTTCTGACGAAAAGACAACTTCTCCAGTGCATCCTTCAGACGGATCTGTATAATCTCATTGGTCTGTACCTTAATAACAAATTCTTCATAGGGCATTTCAACCCAGTCGTCCTCTGCTTTTACATTTTGGAGCGCAGTATTTATTTTATGCTGTTTCTCCAGTAAACGCAGAATACGTCTCTTTAAAAAAGTAATGAGATAGGACTGTACATTTTCTACCCGATCTAGCTGTTCTCTTTTCTCCCAAATCTTAACAAAAACCTGATCGGTCGCTTCACTTGACAAGTCACTGTCACCACAAGTACGTATTCCAAAATTAACAAGCTCCTGATAGAGCGCCGCATATAGATCAAAGAAAGCCGTCTCGTCTCCAGTACGAATACGTTCCCACAATAAGCGGTACCCTATTTTATTTCTCATAACAAAGCATATAATTCGAACAAGGCTAATATAAGTCCCCTATTCCAAAAGTATAAACTTAATCGGTAAAAGGAGAAAGAAAGGAAAAATTACATTCAAGCGAAGAACAAAGAAAATCGTTTGAATTGAATATTGTAATTTAGTGCCGTCGGAATCAAGATAAGAAGTAAAAATGCAAAGAGCCTAGTCGTGCTCTGCGAATAATTAAACACTCATGAAAACTATTTTTGCTATTGTAGGTAGTGCCAGTACACATTCATCCAATCACCATATTGTCAATCACCTCAAACAAGAGGTTAATACCGATATCCATTTCACGCTATTTGACCGCCTAAAGGAACTGCCACATTTTGATCCAGAAGAGAGCCAATCTCATCCTCCTATAGAAATTGTTGCGCTCCGCCAGGTAATTAACGATGCTGACATCGTATTGATCAGCAGCCCAGAATACATTTTTAGTGTACCGAGTGGATTAAAAAATCTACTTGAATGGTGCGCAGCGACGACGATATTCACAGATAAGCCCGTCAGTATTATTACCGCTGCGGCCCAAGGTGAAACAGCTCACGTCGAGTTACAACGCATTATGCAGGGGTTGGGAGCTCAAATTGACGAAAAAAGAAACCTACTTATTCAAGGAGTCAAAGGCAAGTTAGATGCTGCGGGAGAAATTTGGGATGAGCAGCTCAATCTAGATCTAAAAAAACTAGCGGGACAACTGGACGAATACGAACATTGAACCAGTGCTTTAGCAGTATCCTATTTTAACCATGTCAAAAAATTAGCTTAATCAATAATTCGAAGATTATTATCTTTACAACATGCAAGAACAAACTAATAATCCATTACACGGAAAGCGGCTTGATACCATCATTGAGTATTTGGTGGAATACTATGGTTGGGAAGAGTTGGGCCAACGCATAGCCATCCGATGCTTCAATGAGAATCCAAGCGTAAAATCTTCTCTAACTTTCTTAAGGAAAACACCTTGGGCTAGAGAGAAGGTTGAGCAGCTCTATGTAAAAACCTTGTTGAAGAAATAAGTTTTTTTCCTATTCCATAGCGAATAATCTGATTATTAAGCATATCTTTGCCGCCATGAAAAAAATTGCCGACTACCGGAAGTTACTTAACGTAGATAAATCTGTGGATCTTAAAACCCTGAAATCTACCTACCGAACAATCATGAAAGAATGTCATCCAGATAAATTTGTCAATGATGAAGAAGGTCGTTTGGCTGCAGAGGAAAAAAGTGTGGAAATGATTGAAGCCTACCATTTCTTGGTAAGCATTTGTCCGGAGACATTAGAACAACAATTACCTATCTACACCGAGACAATTACCAATTCTGGTATTCAGGATGTTGATTGGAAAGGACAAATATTGACAGTCACTTTTCACGATGGCAGTCAATACGAATATTTTGGTGTTCAGCGGAATGACTATATTAAATTTGTCAACGCAGATTCTTTAGGCCGATTTGCCCGCAGACATATCTTCCATTCTTACCCATACCGTAATGTATTAAAGACTGCAACAGTCGTATAAGGACTGTGCTTTCAGCAGCTATAAAAAAATAAACGCCCTTTATCAGATTGATATAGGGCGTTTACATAAAATGTTAAATGTTTAAAAGCTATCAATAGAACAACGCTGTCATCAAATAGTTTTTAGTTTTATAATTTTAACAAAAGCCCTGCCATTCCACCACCATAAAACGTATTTCGTGTACGGTCTCTTCGCCAAACTTTCCATACCGTGCTACCACCAGAAATTGTATTTTCATCTCTCTCCGCATAGTTCAGACTGGGAGCAGCAAATATGGATATACGGTCACTTAATTTAAAGCCCGGAATCACTCGTAACGAAGATTGGTGGTTATCCAGCATTTTAAATTTCTCGGTCAAAAGGTTACGTGTCGCTATTTCGGTACGGAGACTGAATTTGGACCTATTGAGCAATACAGCCCCTAACCCCACTTCAAAGGCATATCTATCGGGTCTATTACCTTCAAGTGCCACATTGATCGATAATATGCTATAAAGTATACGTCCGCCAGAACGAAATTGTAGGCCAAGATAGCTCTCCTCATTAATGGCCAATGCAAGACTCTTTTCACCGTTTTTAATTAAATTCAGCAAACCAATCGGGTAATCACTACTATCAGCAATATTGATTATTCCTGCTAACTGCAGCCCTTTTACCTTTTTCGCTTTATTCGCAATTCCAGCGATTTGACTTCCTACAGTCGATTGGCTAGCATTCAATATCCCAGCAATTTGTGTTGTTCCAGACGCTTCATTCGCCATATTGACAACTCCGGCAATCTGGACTCCCCTTACCGTATCGGCTTTATCGAAAACCCCTGCTAATTGCAGACCTTTCACTCCTCCGGCAACATGGTTTCCTACACCAGCGATCTGTATCCCACTCACATTTCCTCTAGCGCCATTGAAAACACCAGCCATTTGCAAGCCTTTTATTCCTTCGAAAACACGGTTTCCTACACCCGCAAGCTGTACCCCACGCACATTCCCTCCAACCGCATTGAATACCCCCGCCATCTGCATCCCCTGCATATTATATTGGTTCATATTAAATACGCCACCAAGTTCAACGCCTTTAACACCTGCAGTCGCTCCACCAATGATATTTATGGAAAATTTATTCACAATTTGCGATCGTATAAAGCCATGTGTACTTAATCCCGGGGTCATCGAAATTTGGTAGGGGCTATATAAAAACATACCGCCCAAATTCATGCTTTGTATCCGTTGCGCAGGTGACAAAAATACGCGTCCCCAAAAAGACCGATAAAGACCATGATCTTCCTCATATCCCTCAAAATAGCCGTATTCACGCGTCTTCTTATCCCCAATTCGCGCTTCTATCGGAAAAATCACCATCACACTGGTATCCCGAAAAGTCTCTTTACTAACATTCACGGCGATAAGATTACTTTTTTTCTTGACGTCCAGTTCAAAGTAGCCATTTTGATCTGTCAGTGTGGACAATAGAGCACTTCGATCAAAGATACTGGCATTCGAAATCGGATTATTGGTTCGGATATTTTTGATATATCCGGATATAACTACCTTATTTTTATTCGGTGTCTTTACCTCAAAATCTACCGACATCCGCTGCGGTGTGTATTGAATAATAATATGTCTTCCGAGTTCTTTGAAACTATATTCTTTCCCCAAAATTCGATCCAGATAGTCATATAAATTTCCTTGATAAGCTTGGGTATGAATAACACTGTCGGTCTGTAAGATATTTCCATTAAAGGAAAATAATACATCCTGTTTCTCTTTTAATACCTGGAAAACATCACCGACGGTAGTCGCTGCAAAAGCTGGCATCCGGAGCTCCATTGCAAGCTTTTGCTGTGCCCGTCCCCACTGGAACGAACACAGCATGAAAATGAAAAGGTAAAGTTCTGCTCTCTTTATAAAAAATAGTATCATGTTGCTTTCTATACAATTTGTTCCGAAAATATATTTATTTGATGATTCATCTCGTCAGATGAATTTCCCGGTCTTTCACATTGACTTTTAATCCGAATGTGCTCGAAATGACTTTCAAAATTTCAGTTAAACTATTTTGTTCGAATTTCGCTGTCAGCAGTAATTTCTGATCGGAAGAATGATCTATAATAATTTTATAGTCATAAGCTCGGTTAAGCAACTCGACAACACGTTGTAAGGGGGTATTCTCAAAATCAAACACCCGATCCACATAATATTTATAAAACTGATCCTTAACAGGTTCCTTTTCCACTTTAAGCGTATCATTGTCGCGAATCGTAATCATCTGTTGTGGTCGTAAAAAGACTTCTTTATTCGCATAACCTACCTTGACCAAACCCGTCGAAACGATGACTTCTGTTGCATCCGAAATCCGCCGCACATTAAAACTTGTGCCCAGAACAGTGATTTTAGTTTTTCCAGTTTCAATAACGAAGGGATGTTTTTTGTCTTTGTGTACCTGAAAAAATACTTCGCCTTTTTTCAATGAGACATTTCTATTTTTATTGGTCCAACGGCTTGAATAAGCCAGCTCTGTATTTTTATTTAGTGTAACAACGGACCCATCCGGTAAAGAATCCTGACGCACTTGCCCCGTACTCGAAAGATACATTTCTTCACGGTGCGACTGATCAAATACATAGAATCCTACTGCACACAGAATCAAGACACTTGCCGCTAGCCACCAGCTCCATTTTATCACAGATGCTGTCTTTTTGGAGATTACAACCGTATCTGACGCCCTGCTGTCGCGTACAGCTTTGAAGTCAGCCCAAGCCTTATCCACGTCCACATCAGGGACAACCAGGGGTTTTGGCAAACTATCCCACATGTTTTTCATTTTTATGTATTCCTCCTTATTCTTAGCATCTTCCTCCAACCAATTTTGTATCATGGCTGTCTCTAATTCATTGGTCTCACCAACGATATATTTTTCTAACAGTTCCTTATTCATAGCGTATAGATAAGAAAGCAAATAATCAATGTTAAATAATCCATAAGTTCGATTCGCAAATGCTTCAGTACCCTACTCATATGCCCCTCAACAGTTTTGATCGACAGATCCAAGGTTATTGCGATATCTTTATACTTCATTTCCTGAAAACGGCTTAATTCAAAGACCGTACGACTTTTTTCGGGTAATTCCGCCAACGCAACCTGTAGCTTTTCGTTCAAATCCCGCGTACTTTCATCAACCGCAGGCACAAAATCCTGTCGATGCTGTTCCTGAACTTGATATTGTAGCTTCCGTTGCTCTTTTTTTATCACATTCATACTCTCATTATAAATAGCCCGATAGAGATAAGCTTTTAATGAAGTATGTATCTGCTCCTCCCAATCACGTTCCCAGAGCCGTAAAAACACCTGCTGTACAACCTCTTCTGCCACATCGCTATCGCCCAAATACCGGTAAGCATAACGATGCAACTCCTTGTAATGCGCTCGAAAAAGCTGCTCAAATTTCTTTTCTTTATTTTCCGACATTGATCAAATCTGCCTTATTGTTTAAATAATCTGCTTTATTAGTAAGACATCCCAATTGAAGATTACCCTTACAA
>JALAGS010000030.1 GCA_022712315.1 Sphingobacterium sp.
CTTCATATGATGCAGATAACAAAAAAGGGGCGCGATTGGTAATTAATTATTCGAAAGTGTTAATGATAAACAAAATTGTTTTTTTAAAGATTATTAATTAATGAATAATAACAAAAAATCGATTTATAGTGCTCTTGCCGCCAATCTATTGATTGCACTGACCAAATTTATCGCTGGATCATTTACCAATAGTTCCTCTATGATTTCCGAAGGTATCCACTCAACTGTGGATACAGCTAACCAGTTGTTAATATTATATGGATTGAGGCGAAGTAAAAAGGCGCCGGACAAATCGCATCCATTTGGCTACGGGAAGGAACTATACTTTTGGTCTTTTGTAGTTTCTATCCTCATTTTTGGTCTTGGTGGCGCATTGTCAATTTATCAAGGAATTGCGCATATGCGGCAACCAGAATTAATGGGTGATCCTTTCTGGAATTATATTGTTCTGATCCTTTCACTTATTTTCGAAGGCACTTCTTTTATAATCGCTTTAAAAGCATTTAACAAAACCCGTAATGGGCTGGGCTGGTGGGACACAATTATTAAAAGCAAAGACCCATCCAGTTTTCTTGTCGTTTTTGAAGATGGAGCAGCGGTGGCGGGACTTATTATCGTCATGATCCTGATGGCACTGAGCCACTCACTTAAGATCCCTGAATTAGATGGATTGGCTTCTATAATTGTTGGATTATTGCTGGTTTTCGTTTCCTTTATTTTGGCTAGAGAAAGTAGAAGTTTACTGATGGGCGAGGGGATAGCTTCCGAAACAAGAAATAAAATTGCCGCACTTGTAGAACAGGATATTTGTGTTTTAAAAACAAAAAATATTTTATCTACTTATCAGTCTCCAGAGGACGTTATACTGATGCTCATCATTGATTTTAAGGATGACCTCGATACGGAGGATATCACAATGGCCATTTCCCGGATCCGTAGAAGTATTAAAAATGAATTTAAATTCATTCACTATGTCATCATCCAACCAGAATAAATAGTATAGTTGTGATTTGACTATATTAATTACGATTTTGCTCTACTATCAAGTTTCTGGTCCGACATCAGAAATAGCAATCCTTCCCAGAAAATAATAAAATTGGTAGTAGAATAACAGTGGAAAGACGTAAGTTTGTGTATCACCAATATTAAATCTAAGGTTATGATATATTTAGGAATTCTAGTTTTTTTCGGACTCATTACATTGTTTGCTTCATTTTATACAGTAAAACAGGAATCTGCGGCTGTGATCGAAAGGTTAGGTAAATTTTTAAAAGTAAGTCACGCTGGTTTGCATTTAAAAATTCCTTTTTTGGATCAGATCGCTAAACGCCTGAATCTTCGTATCAAGCAATTGGATGTCATAATTGATACCAAAACGTTGGATAATGTTTTCATTAAGATGAAAGTTTCTGTTCAGTATCAGGTTATCAGAGACAATGTAAAAGACGCTTATTATCGTTTGGAAAATCCCGAAAATCAGATTACATCTTATGTTTTTGATGTTGTGCGTGCGGAAGTTCCAAAAACAAAACTAGATGATGTCTTTGTCAGGAAGGATGATATCGCCATCGCCGTAAAAAGTGAATTGCAGGATGCGATGCAGAGCTACGGGTATGATATCATCAAAGCATTAGTGACAGATATTGATCCTGATGAACAGGTAAAACACGCTATGAACAGAATCAACGCTGCAGAACGTGAAAAAACCGCTGCAGAATATGAATCTGAAGCCCAAAGAATACGAATTGTTGCCGTTGCAAAAGCTGAAGCAGAATCTAAAAAGCTTCAGGGACAGGGTATAGCGGACCAAAGAAGGGAGATTGCAAAAGGACTGGAAGAATCTGTAAAAATGCTAAATGCCGCCGATATCAACGCCCAGGAAGCATCCGCTTTAATTGTTGTGACTCAGCATTATGACACGTTGAATGCTATTGGAGCCAATAGTAGAAGCAATTTGGTTTTACTTCCCAACTCGCCAACGGCCGCAAGCTCCATGCTGAATGATCTGGTTGTTTCCATGGCCTCGGCACAAAAGATTGACGGACACGGTAACGCTCAATTGTCGGAAGCACCCAAAGATAGTGGACGCCAGGAATAATTGCTAGCTATGATCATATTTTTAGCTCATCTTCACCGCCACAAATCTACTCCATTTCGATCCTTATGATTTCCTCTGAGGTAAAGTTTATGTTTTTTTCTCCTGTTGATCCATCAAAAACAGTTAGGTTGGATCAACAGGAGAAAAATCGACCCAAACAGAATTTCAAATAAGCCGCTGACTTATAAACTTGCTAATTCCCTTTGTGTATTGATGTATCAGCCTCCGGTTTGAGGTGTTATAAACTTTAATGCGTCGTCTAATTCAGTCTCATCAAAATATTTCTCTTCCAAAGCAGAATTGAACAAACGGAGGATATTATTTTCTACATTGACGATTGATTTCATAAACTTGGAGTGAGATACAACGGCACAGCGTCCTATTTTCCCAAAATGTTTGAAGCCCCATAACTCGCCCTCAAAGAATCCTTTTAATTCCATATGCTTCATTACGGACAGATCCTTTACCTTGATGAGTATGTTGACATGCTTATAACCTTGATTGAGCTTTTTTTGGAAAAGCTGTTCAATGAATAAAGCATCAGTCTCGGTAAAATTATCCAATAATTCCAGGGCAATCGCATTTTCCTTAAATTCTTTTATTTGATTGATCATAATTAGCTTTTTTAACTGATTTTTCTCCCTGTGCTACTATAATATCAAAGTTAAAAAGAATTAGAGGTAAAGACAACGCCATGTAAAAAG
>JALAGS010000031.1 GCA_022712315.1 Sphingobacterium sp.
AAACCGGTAACTCCGGTCAGTAATACTTGCTGATTTTTCATTTCCTTTTATTTATAAAGTTCGGATGATCTAAGCAAGCTACCATTACCATTTGTTAAGAAATACGGCTTTTTACATCTTTTGTGATTAGTTGCGCTACTTTACTGTTTGCGTCTGGATGCAGGCGGACTAATTCAGCAAAGATCATTGCTAATTTGCAAAAAAAAAAGCTTATGTTCAATTTAAAAACATTTTTTATCATAGCACTCGTTGCAGCAAGCTATTTTGCCTCAGCAGGACAGACCTCTTTCAATACAAAATCCAACATCATAGCCAAGCTGCATAAACAGCTCGACACTATTATACGAAAGGAAAATATCCCGGGTCTGATGGTCTCGATCGTCAAAAACGATAGCATTTTATACGCCGGTGGACTGGGCTATGCTGACCTTCAGAAACGTCGTCCTGTAGATCATATCACCCAATTTCACTTCGCGTCCGTTACAAAATTTTTCGTAGCGATGGGGATTCAGCAGCTAGTCGCCAAAGGAAGGCTTAAACTCAGCGACCGGATTCGCGATATAGCACCTGAAATTCCTTTTAACAATCGTTGGGAAGATACAAATCCGGTGAGGCTGGTTCACCTTTTGGAACACACCGCTGGATTTGATGATGTACAGCTCAACAGTATGGTAAATAGCGGTGAAAAGCCTCTACTTGGTATCGAAGCGATCAAGGCCGTAAGCAATTCGCTGACCGTCCGCTGGAAGCCAGGGACGATGATGTCCTACTCCAACCCCGGTTATAATATACTCGGTTATATCATCGAAAAAGTGACGGACATGCCTTGGGATAAATATTTAGAACAGCATATTTTTTTACCACTAAATATGAGTAATAGCTTATTTGACCGCAATGGAATGCGTAGGCCTAACTTCGCCACAGGTTATGATTTTCAAGATGGTGAATTCAGGCCTATGCCGTTCTATCAGCCAGGCAGCAACGGAGCTAGCAGCGCATTGGTATCAAATGCCCATGATATGGCCAAATTTATGCTTTATCTGCTCAATGGCAGTACCAACAGCACACTACCAAATAATACCTATTTAAAGGAAATGGAGACTATTCACAGTACCCTTGCCAGCCAGGCGGGATTACAGACTGGCTATGCACTGGGAAATGATCTATTTCCGAATAATAAAAAGGTTAGCCTGCGAGGCCATAACGGCAAAGGGGAAGGTTTTGTATCCTGGCTATTTTTTAATCGCGAAGCTGGTATAGCTTATGCCATAGCAGCGAACAGTGTAGTCAATATGTGGCCGATCTCGCAAGCAATCGAAGACTTTCTAACTAAAAATATATCCCCGCCGAAATTGACCAGCTTACCGATAGATGAACAAAAAATAAGACCGCTATTAGGCTACTACCAATTTATGAACCCCAAAAATGACCGTTGGGAATTCTATAGGCGGATCTTTGGCGGTATTGAATTAAGAGGGATCAGCAGGGATCGGCTTCTCGTCAAAAAAGAAAACGGACAGGTGGATTCACTGATCCACATCGGCAATGGCTTATTCCGCGCAAAAGAGGATATTATTCCTTCCTTTGTAATAGCCAAAGATTCCATGGGCCAACCTTTCTTTCAGGGTTATGGCAATAGTTTCTATCGAAAAGTTCCTCGGGCTTCCATACTCATACAGAAAACCCCCATCTATCTAGGAATTAGTGCCATTTCGATTTATATGATTTTTAGTCTGGTGGGAATAGTGCTTACACTCTTTGGAAAAATGAAGCTGATGGACCTCGGAATTCCTTTATTGCCAACAGTAGGAACCTGTTGTTTTATTACAGCCTATCGGCTCATGGGATTGACAGACGCCAGTCACAAGGAATTGTTTACGTCTTGTAATGCAACAAGTTTTTTTATTTTTCTGGGCATGCTCTTATTTGCAATATTTGTTCTCGTCAGTAGTTTGCTCCTCTATAAGCGTTGGTTTCAATTAACCCCGAGATGGTTGCGTCTGCTCTTAGCATGCTGTAATTTCTTTTTATGCTACTTGGTTGCGCTGCTGTCTATAAATGGCTGGATCGGTGTGCCGATCTGGATGATGTAACTCATTTGGCCAATTATGTTTAAATTCACCGTACAAAGATAGGTTAATATAAACCATGGTCAACATACTCTATACTTTTCACGCTTTTTCAGCTGGTGCACTTTGGTTGCTCGGGACATTAATCTTTATGGGTGTCAACAGAACGGGTCTTCAGGCAGACCGCTGGCTGGGTGCATACTATTGTCTATTGGCATGCTTATTTACCCAACTCTTTCTCGAAGGTTTTCATATCGACAACGGAGCTTTGATCCATGTTCTTGAACTACCCCGCTGGGCCACCCTCCCCTGCTTTTATCTTGCTGTTCATCACATGGTCAAACCAACGACGCCTATTCGGTATTGGGGATTACATTTTGTGCCTTTCCTGGCTTTTCTGCTTTTTTCTGCTATTTACCTGATACCGGGACTTTTTAATAGTTATATCCATCCGCCTAAATTACCGCAGTGGATCATATTTGCCGTTAAATATTTATTCTTTGCACAATGTATCTTTTATTGGATTGCCTGTTACAGACTCTTCAAAATACATCAAAAAAACATTCGCCAGCTGTCTTCCTATATGGAAAAGATCAACATGATCTGGTTGAAATATCTATTGATCGCACTATTATTTATGATCCTTGTCCGTTTGCTGGCGTTGGTTCATTTTATATTTAACTCCTTTGCACCAATCCTATATTTTATGGGCTCATTGGCACTTGGGTACGCAACTTTAACACAGCGGTCAATATATGCTGTTGAATCTACCGATAATCTGATTGATGAAAGTGATCAACCAAAGAAAATTAAAACCGACGAGCGGTTGACAGAACAACAGGTAGACACATTAAAAGAAAAAATCGTACAGAAAACAACAGCTGAGAAGTTATATCTGGATCCCGGCCTAACCCTCTCATCCCTCGCAGACCATATCGGCATCAATCCGCATGATCTTTCCTATATCATAAACAATGGCTTGGAGAAAAATTTTTACCAGTTTATCAACGAATTACGCACGGAGGAAGCGAAAAGACTATTATTATCCGAAGAGGCCAAGCGACTTGATATGTTTGGGGTAGCGATAAGTGCAGGTTTCAATTCAAGAACAACTTTTTACAGCAGTTTCAAAAAAGCAACTGGTATTACGCCGACAGAATATATGAAAGTCTATGGTAAACAATCAACTTAAGGAGGAAAGTGAAGTTTGTTCGATTGCATCCATTCGGACGGTTAACCTACCAAAAAGACCTATTCTTGTATCATATCAACACAAAAAATTATGATACAACAAATTAAACCAAGTATTCGCTCGAAAGCGATAAGCCAAATTTCTAGAACAACCTTCGGTCTACTAGTGGGAGCATGTTGCCTTTTAACCTCGTATGATACACTTGCGCAGACCACCTCCCCAAGTGCCTCCCTCCAGCAAAATCGGACTCCGCTGAAATCATTTCAGGGCTACTACCAACTCCCTAACAAAGTAGCTTTCATTGCTTTCGACGAGCAAGATAATACGCTGCATGCAACACAGCTATGGGATCAGAAAAAAAGTTATCAGCTCGTCCGTAAAGATGATACGCATTTTGAATCCAAAAACGAAGGCTATGCGATAGAGTTCTTAAAAAATAGCGCTGGAGATTTTAACCAAGCCAAGATCCTGGGCAGAATTGTATGTGAGCGTGTACCTTTTGACCCCAATAAAATTGCAAGTCTAACCGCATCTCAACTGAAACAGCTTGCCGGAACTTATCTAATGGCCAACGACAACAATCTTAAAATTGCCATAGAACCTTCAGCACAGGGCCTGATCCTTAAACAATTGTGGGATAACAAAACGATTTCTTTCACCCCACGCTCTGAACTTTTCTTCCTCAACGAAGATGGTACCTTTCCTTTGACATTTTCTGTTGCCAATGGAAAAGTGGAGCAGATGACCTGTTTTGAAAAGGATCTTTGGTTGAAGGCTGATTAATAATCCTAGTAAAAAAATAGTATGAAAAGAATGATTGTCTGCTTATACTTTATTCTGCTGAGTATAGTGCAACTAAAGGCGCAGCAGGTAGCTGACGAACAGTTTTATTACCCCATTGCCGATCCGCGCCATCGGATCGGTGATGGACCACTGCTCCTATTTGACGAGGCACACAACAATCCAGTTACTTTGAGAGGAACTTATGCCGCATTTTCAACTCTTCTGCAAGCGGACGGATATAGGCTTCGCAGTGCCAAAGAAAAAATTAATTTGGATAGATTAAAAGAAGCAAAAATATTTATCAGTGTAAATGCGTTATATGATCCAGAAAACTGGAGTTTGCCTGCCCGTTCGGCTTTTACTGATAAGGAAATAGAAATTCTCCGTCAATGGGTAAATGACGGCGGGAACTTATTTTTGGTCACCGATCACATGCCCTGTGGCGGATCGGTACAGGCACTTGCCGCGGTATTCGGCATTCATGTGATGAATGGTTTTGCACTACGCAAAGATGGGCGGCCCGAAATTTTTTCAAGAGATAGAAAAACGCTTTTGCGCAATGAAATCACAGCTGGATCAAGTACAGAAATAGACAGTATCATGTGCTGGGGCGGCATCGGATTTAAAGTCCCAGCAACCGCACAGATTATTTCTTTGTTGGACGATGAATATGAAATTTATTTACCTACTGATGCTAATCTGATAAAAAGGCCTATACCGGATGATATTCCCCGATTGCCGGGCAAAGGATTTGCAAATGGTGCATACCTTCGATTTGGGAAGGGAAGAATTGTGATATTCGGAGATGGCGCTCCTTTTTCTGCCCAACTGCATGGCATTAAAAGTGAAAAAAGAGGAATGAATCATCCTTCTGCTTTCCAAAATGCACAGTTTCTGCTTAATATCGTTCATTGGCTCGACCAATGAACGATTAGCAAATCCCAGCAACACAATTAGCTAAGATCATTCGTAAATAGAAATTTTATCAACCTCGGAATAGGATTGCCATCCTTCATAATCAAACACTGTTTTAACTGCGCCTATTTTTGAGCAGGTTTTTTCAAAATACCCGTCATCCAATGCGTTTTGAATAGCTTTACGGATAGTCAAATGGGATAAATCCGGTACGATAATCATATCGGAGGCCCAGAAATAGAATGCCGCATCACGCCGCATCAACATGTCAATGTTTTTTAACGTAAACAAAGTAGCAACATATACATCGTCATTACTCAGGATAATATGAATATCGATATTGTCATTAAAAATATCCGCTACTCGGTGAGTAAAAAAAAATTTAAACTACATTTCTCGCATAATGTTCATAGTCAATATAGCTATCAAAAATGAGGATTATTGTTTGTCTAATTTCAATACATTATCAATTCAAGCCAAATTTAAAATAGAACTGATAGCAACGATTTACAATGATCATTCTACAACTCAACGATTAAAGAGGTTGCAAATACCTTTAATTCAATCCCGCTATAAAAACCTATATGGTACAACGATCGCCCAGAGCCATCAAACTCAGCTAGCGCAGTTTCATTTTCAAACCGACCTCGATACAATAGGTCAATAGTCTTAAATTCATTGGAAACATCCTTGTCAAAAACAAATAAGCATGTCTCCATGACAGCATCAATAAATACGAGATCAACTAGACCATAGTTAGCGTCAGTTGCTAGATTGATTCGTTTAAACGTAAGACGAAATTCGTTATAGGCTGCCTTGTATGCCAATCTAATGCAGTCATAGTCATTATGCAGATCAAGATAAATACCATCCAGATCTATAGCTACAATATCTTTAAATAACTCAGATTGTGGTAAGCTAATCTTTCTCTTTGTTCTTTCGCTAGCCATTTACCTGGTATTTAATTTTTGGACTTGTACTCTTCCTGAATAATTCCTGCAGCAGTGTATTTATTAGGAGACGCTTTGTAAGTGACTTCTGCAAATTCTAACGTATCAGCAATTGAAGAGAAAGTATCTATAACGCCAAATGGCTCATCAGGATCAACCAATGAAAATGCATAGATATCCAAGAAGTCTTCATTTCCTTCGTCAAAGGATTCAAAATAGGCCACAGAAAAGCTTTCGTCGCTTTCCTTATCAATGCTTAACCATTTGAGTATGGTATAATCATCTTTCTGAATAACACCCAACCATTGCTCCACAGACTTTCCTAGTCTCAATCTGGATTGAATTTCATCTTTGTTTAAATACCGCATCATAAATTTATTGACACATCTGGAATCTGTATCAAAGGAGAAAAATCACCTTTGAAAATATCTAATTCATAAAAATTATCGTCAGTATCCACGATAACAGAGATAAGCAGATACATTCCGTCGACATCGTGAGAATCCATATCGGCCAGCACACCGCCAGAACGCCTATGATCCTCTCCTTCTATAATTACATGGAGGCTACCCATTCCACCATCGTCCATTTCTTCAACAAATAGGTCTTCCAATGAAGCTATGATACAAGCTCCCTCCGGTGTATCCCGCACCAAATGAGAAATCAGCTTGATTTCCGCAGAGCGAAGTCTTCTTTTCATGTTTCGCATAGTTCTCTTGGCTTATCAAAGATTCATCTATATAAAGATCAATAATCACTTAAACAATTCAAACTTTTGCTATATTTAATTGCCAAGCCTTTTATGATGAGCATACAAATATAAACAGAGGATCCAGACATTATCGTATTCCGACTGGTTTTGAAGAGACTGATTTACGGGCTCTGCCGGCAGATAGCGGTACAAAATATATCTAATTTTCCACTCCACTATCAAATGATGAAATAGATCTATTGTAAAGGATTGTTTTCTCTCAAAGACAGGATATTGCATTACGGATATGTGGACATTATACCAGTTATAACACAGGATATATAAGAGGAACAAAAGTAGACATGGGAGCATCGCTGCAATATAATTTCAGAATTCATGGATTTTACCATTTGAACACCGTTTATAGGACGGATACGAATAGTGAGCGTACGGTCATGGCTCAACACTTGTTTTTCTCCGTTTTTGTTATATTAAAACTCATTTTGGTTACAAATAGTATACCTAAAAGATAGACCTTTGTATTAGAAATTTAAAACAAATACAATGAAAAATGCATTAATCACAGGAGCAAACAAGAGCATTGGTTTTGAAGAAACAAAACAATTATTGGAAAAGGGCTATTATGTATACTTAGGCAGCCGGAATTTAGAAAATGGCATAGAAGCGGCAAAACAACTAAAAGATCAGGGTTTTAATAATGTAGAGGCTATAGAAATAGATGTAACAAACGATGAATCCGTAAAAACGGCTCGTTTAGAAATAGGTAAAAAAACGGATGTGCTTGATGTACTCATTAACAACGCTGGTATTAGCGGAGGACAGCCTCAACAGGCCTTGGTGGCGACTCCTGAACAATTTAAAAAAGCTTTTGATACCAACGTTATCGGTGTGGCAAGGGTAACGCAGGCATTTATTGATCTGATCCTAAAATCATCAGAGCCGCGTATTGTAAATGTGAGTTCTAGCCAGGGATCGCTAACTTTGGCAAATGATACCTCAAACCCTTATTTTAATTTCAAAGGTGCTGTTTATCAATCTTCCAAAGTTGCACTTAATATGTATTCTGTTATCTTGGCTTATGAATTGAGAAATACAGCGGTTAAAGTAAATATGGTTGATCCTGGCTTTACGAAAACGGAATTCAACAACAACCGTGGCATCGGAACCGTGGAAGTGGCGGCATCACGAATAGTGAAATATGCCTTGATCGACAATGACGGTCCGTCAGGAAAGTTTTTTAGCGAAGAATTTTATCCTGAGGGAATAGAATGTCCGTGGTAAATACACTAAACTATGAGCAAAAAAGAAAACAAACCTTATCGAATCGAGTCAATTTCTGAGCTAAGACGGGTACTTGGCTTACCAAAGCCCCTGCATCCGTTGATTATGGTTTCTAACAGCATGGAAAGGATGATTGACTTAAGTCTAATGCCCAATCCCCATATTAAGAGCTTTTATAAAATTTCCTATCTAAAAAATATAACCGGACAATTGAAATACGGACAACGTTATTATGATTTTGAGGAAGGAGGTATGATTTTCATAAGCCCGAATCAGTTGATTAAAACAGATGATTCTACTACCGATCATTCGGGCTATACCCTTTTTTTTCATCCCGATTTTTTGTTAGGCACCTCATTTGCAACTAAAATCCAACAATACGGTTTTTTCTCATATGATGTCAATGAAGCACTGCACCTATCCGAAAGAGAAAAAACGTCTGTTATTTCCGTCTTCAAAATGATTGAGGAAGAACTACTATTACCTATTGATGATTTCAGTCAGGATATTGTGGTTAATCAAATAGAACTGTTGTTAAACTACTGTAATCGTTACTACAAACGACAGTTTACTACACGAAAATCTGTAAACAGTAGCATTTTACAAACACTGGAAACGTATCTGGATGACTATTTAAACAATAAAAATTCATTTAACAATGGAATTCCCACGGTGCAATCCCTGGCAGATCATGTCAATCTCACACCAAGATATCTCAGCGATATGCTTCGTACCCTAACAAGCAGAAATCCACAACAGCTTATACACGATAAACTCATCGAAAGGGCAAAAGAACTTTTATCTACTTCGGATTTATCCGTTAGTGAAATAGCATACAAAATGGGGTTTGAATATACTCAGTCTTTTAGCAGACTTTTCAAAAGCAAAACCAATCAATCACCTTTAGAGTTTAGGAAGTCGTTTAACTGACAGTTTAAATCCCATGCTAGTCATTAGTTGGGAAAGCGACATCACCTATGTTTAAACTAAGCAAGGCTGGAGTTACCTAACGGTGATTATTGATTTATTTAACAGAAAAGTTATAGGATAGGTTTTCAGTGATACCCTAGGTAAAGAGGCTACTTATTCCATTCAGACCAAGGTATTGAATAAAAATCTACCTTTTAAAGCAAAAACAGACAAAGTGGATAGTATAACCGTTTAACATGAATTGGGAGAAATATTCATGATCATTAATGCAAATTAATCTGTCTTATTTCACAAAAAAAGCGAAGACGATTCTATCGCAACAGGCATCGTCAACGACCTGGTATTCAACCTGCGGAAAATCAAGTTTCCAGACGGATATACCATCTACGGTAATTCGCATGTAGATCGGTTTTGGACCGTTGATATTATTTTGGGGAATTGGCACCAATAAGGTTAGTTCACATCTTGTTTTGGATATTCATCACTATATGTTTAACTTTAAAACCAATAATTCAAACATTTACCCTAGGTTGAACAATATAAAAAATCAAAAAGAACTCTTAATCCTTTCACGTTTGAAACATGGAGATGAATCATCATTGCAGGATTTTATTTTTTTATATAAAAGGCCATTGGCGAATGCAATGCTTCGTATGTTGAAATCGAGGGAAGATGTTGAGGAACTCTTACAGGACTTATTTTTAAGGGTTTGGAATAACAGAGAAAATATTGACCCCAATCGTTCCTACAAGGCTTACATTCACAAAATAGCTGAAAATCTCGTTTTGGATAAATTACGCCAATCGGCGCGCGATAAGAATTTTGTTGCTAATTATTTTTGTCATATCATAGAGGCTTATTCACATATTGAGGAGAACATTTTTGATAAAGAAACCAAAGCTATATTAAATCAGGCCCTTTCTCATCTGCCCGAACAACGCAGACGTGTTTTTATACTTTGTAAAATTGAAGGAAGAAGCTATGAGGAAGTCAGCCAGCTAATGTCAATTTCTACAGCAACCATTAACTCACATATCGTAAATGCTAATAACTCATTAAAAGCTTATTTTGCACAAAGAACAGACCTTGCAACAATTGTTATTGTATCACTTCTATTCTCGGGTTTAACATCTTTTTGATTTTTTTTTAACAAAAGCTTCATTGGTTTTTTCATTTCGTTCGTATATAGACATAAAGAGAACTGATGAAAGAATCCCGAATTACTATTCTATTTGAAAAATATCTAAGCAACAGGCTCACTAAAGACGAGGCGCTGGAACTGCAGCATTTGCTTACAATGGATGACGGTAGTGAAAAACTAAGATTTCTTATTCAGGAACAGTTCAAAAACAATGACAATGACCAAGATATGGAACTTTCTTGGCTGGATGATTTGGAGACAAATGTTTTGAAAAGTTTAACGGCACCGTCTAGAAAATCACTGAAAGTAATAAATTTTTGGCAACGTTTCGTTGCTGCTGCTATATTGCTTGCGATAATTGGAATTTCACTATATCCATTATTGAATAACCGTGACCAGCATTTGGCTCTGACGGATGTAGAAGCTGGAGGAAATAGAGCGACGCTGCAATTGGCAGATGGGCAAAAAATAAATCTTAGTGAGCAACAGTCTAAAATAATTCTGGGCAAAGACCTAATCTATTCTGATGGAACAAAAGTTCCTGTAGTAAATGATAAAAAAGGTGAATTCCAGGATATCATTTTCACAGTTCCTAAAAAGGGTACTTATGCTGTTGTTTTATCTGACGGTACAAAAGTTTGGTTAAATGCAGATTCGAGATTAAAAACGCACTTTAGTTCACGGAATAAAATGCGCGAAGTCGAACTGGAAGGTGAAGCCTACTTTGAAGTTTCACATCATAATTACAGTATAGGGGGAAAAACCGTTAGCTTGCCATTTATTGTTAAGACTCCGACACATTCTGTTACTGTATTGGGTACGACTTTCAATATATCTGCTTAT
>JALAGS010000032.1 GCA_022712315.1 Sphingobacterium sp.
ATATTTGCTCTATTTATATCAGAAAGGGTATAATTATGGATTCACTACGAATGTTTGTAAAACAGAAACGGAAAGAATTAAAGCTAACACAGGAAGACTTAGCTGCTAATGCTGGAGTCGGCTTACGGTTTGTACGCGATCTCGAGCAAGGAAAAAAAACATTACGTTTAGACAAAGTAAACGACATATTGGCGTTATTTGGCAAAGAAGTTGGTGTAATTGATCAAATTAGAGAGTGATGGCACGCGAAGCAAAAATATATTTTCACGATGATTTAGCTGGATATCTCCTTGAGACTGATCATGGTTATTCATTTAGTTATGACGAGAACTATCTAAAAAAACTGATCTTAAGGAAGCCACTTCTAGCTGTTAGCCGGCCCCCAGCTCTTCAGCCAGCGATTGTAAGCCTTGATTAGCTTTTTCAAACCGTTTGAGTTCGACCGCATAAGATTCAGTAACCGTTTCGAGCAAGGCACTTCCCGCCGTAAAGTCAACATACGCCATCACCGTATCACCACCCCACATCCAGTCAAAAATCAGAGCATAACCCTCCAAAACATAGCCCTCCAGTTGTTTTAAGAGAGCCAGCATCGGCAATATTTCAAGATAGTTTTCACTGAAGTTCAATACGGCAAATGTCCAGTGTTGCTTTTCCTCATCATAATACTCCTTCGCACCGTAAAATCTATCCTTAAGCAGATTATCGAAGACTTCACGAATGCGCGCCTGTGAATAACTTGGAATAATTTCCAACGTTGTTTTGCTGTACATCTGCCGGCTCTCCCACCACTGCGACCAATTATCGTCTTTGTTCGGGGAAATCGGTTTAAAAGAAAAAAACTCGTTCAATCTCGATTTTTCTATTCGAATACTAATATAAAGGCTATCCAATTCCATACAATTGTTCTAAGATATTCTTAACTTTTTTAAACGTTACCAGCTCGACAGTTTGATCTTACCATCGCTATCAAAATCCGTATTATCGGTCACTCTTTTGAGGTTCAGCTGCTTTAATGACAAGCCTTCCTGCAGAGGCACCCCTGTAGACTTTATCCTAAATAAGGGATAAGATAATGGCTTTTCGCCCCATTCGAGCACAAAATGATAACCATCTACAATCTTTTGCTGGTCATCCGTCTTGATGATCAAGATATTGTGAAAGGTTTGCTCCGGCTTTGCAGGATCACTATCGGGCCAAATACCCCTTGCTTTATAGGTGGCGACAAATTTATAATAATGGTATTTGCCATTTATGGGATTGAATACCAATTCACGGCTGTTGTTTTCCTTGATCAATGCCGAAAAAGACTGCTCAAAATCATCCAGCATCTTGTAATTAAAATCGGTATTGATCTTATTGGCGACCAATATATAGGTCTTTTCATCTTTGCCGGCACTATTTCCCTTCGTTTGGTTTTGTGCAGCGACCGAATAGCAAGTAAACCAGCTTAACAATAGGACTATTATATATCTCATCCTACTAATTTATTAAAATTCAAAGAATATTACCTTAGCTGGCCAGCAATCATTTCATTTTTCGATTTCTAGCTGACACAGGCACAAAACTTTTACACTACACCAATAAATTTTCCAATAGCTTATCATGTATTGGTCAATTGGGAGACATTATCCGCGCAAATGCCCGATCATTTGTGATCAAATTGAAGCTTTTAACGTCTGGCGAACTATTAACTTATATTTATTAAGTTTGTAGCATAACGCATATTATTTCCGTTTGCAATAGTATAGTATCAAAATAAATTATGAAAAGACCTATTTTAACGAAATGCGCAGTTTTATTGATTTTCCTTTAATACTTCTTACTGACCTATTCTATATTATTATGCTGAACATATTTGAAAAAGTAAATAAAGGGCAATGGTTTTTCTTTATCCTACCATTGTTTCTATTTGGGTGCGAAAAAGATGAGCGCGATGGCACAACCTGTGCGCAGAATTGTATTGTACTATCGGGCGTTGTAGTGGATACTCCTGCGAACAAATTATTATCTGATGCAGAAATTGGGATTTCTTTCCAATATTACAGTTTGTTCCTTAAACCATCTATAAGTTTGGGGAAAACAAAGACAGATGGTAAAGGGAAATATAGTTTTCGATTTGATGCCAGCAAATACCTATCCGAACATGGCTTTTTTATAGTTAGCGTCAAAAAGAATGGTTATTATCTTAATGCATATCATCCAGATTCGTATCAAAGCGTAGCTTCCTATGACTTGGACGAGCTCAAGTATGACATGCCAACTGATGAACGAATAATGCTGTTTAAAAGGGGCGAAATGGAGTTGCATGTAAAAAATGTCAAAAAACTCGATTTGAAGATGCTTTCGGTTAGCTATGGTCCAGAGAAATCCAATACGGGTTTTTCTATTGCTCCTGTTCCTCGTGATTTGGATACCATCGTTAGGGTAACCATTCCTGCCGATATGGAATCTGTATTAAAATGGCAAGGCTATAATGGACCGAACCCCTTACAATTCGACAAGGCCGCCACTGTTAATTCAGAAAAAGGAAGCTTTACACGCTATCAGTTAGATTTCTAGTGGGAACTAGTGCCAATTACAAGAGAAAACAATTATAAAATCTATAACCATACATTCATATGCTCAAAAAATTACTTTCCGGGATATCCCTTTCCCTATTAACTTTATCAGCAACCTCCCTCTATGCTCAGCAAAACAATGGCGGCGGTTATGACATCGAACTATCTATTACTCCACTTGCTGAGCGTACTATTGGACCACGAAAGAACGCTTTTGGAGCCGGTAGCGACGACAGTAAGAATTATATGGCTGGATTGCTCCGTGTAGGTTACCGCTATAATGAAACATGGTCTTTTGGTGCAGGCTTGGGCTATTCCCACCAGAATATCACGACAACATCAGGAATAGTCGATCCATCGGTGGAGCGGATGCAATACTCCTCGGCGCTTTCTATTTGGGAGCTTCCTTTAGACGCCAGAATAAAATTTTTAAAATACCTTTATGCAAATGCGGGACCTATGTTACATATCCAGCAAAACTCAAATAGTCATGTAGACAAGCAGAATGGTATAGGTTTCCATATCGGACTGGGGGCAAAAATTCCATTATCCCAACAGTTTGCTGTTACGCTGTCCCCACACTATAAGATGTACTCGCTCATTCCTTTCCAATCCGGGAGAAATTATGATCGCGTGCAGGTTTTGGGAATTGCGGTTGGATTAAATTATAGGTTTGCCAAGAATTAATATCAATCACAGTTCAAACAGCCTCTTTTCCATTTTCTCTACTGAAGAAAATTTATATCTTTATAAACAGAAAAACCTAGAATTATACTATTATTTACCGCAGGTTGCATTTAAATGATCATGAATAAACTACTATTTACTATCCTATTTGTTTTGGTTTCTACTCTCGGCTTTTCACAGACCTTGACTAAAGCAGACTTTCTTGAAGACCTCGATTTTTTAAAAAGAACATTGCCCGCCAAACATACCAACCTATTTGCTAAAACCACAAAAGCTAGCTTTGAGAAGCTCGTCGATGACATTGCCAGCAAAGCGGATTCGTTGAATTATGAGACCTTCACCGTAGCGCTCTTCAAACTTATGGTAAGTATAAAAGATGAGCATACATTTGTTGAAGCAAAATTCAATCGGATACTTCCCATTCAGCTGGATATGTTTAATGATGAAGTCTACATAACAGCTATAGATCCAGCTTTTGCATCGTTATTGGGAACCAAATTAGTCGCAATCAATAACCACAGCTTCAAACAGATTAATGCTTTGTTTAAGGAGGCTATCCTAAGTGAAAACCGCTCGTATTTCAATGATCACCTGCTCCGTTTCATCAACAATCCGGCTTTTTTAAAAGGCCTTGGCATCATCGATTCGGACAAAGAAGCAGCATTCACATTTGTTGACCGGAACAATAAAATCAGTAAGATAAAATTGACGTCATCGGAAGGCAATGACCTAAAAAAATTAAACCTAACAGCAGGTGCAGTCAATCTACTTTCAAAAAAGAAAAAAGGAAACTATTGGTACGATTATGACGCTGCTCATAAAATCCTTTATTTTAATTATACGACATGCCGGGAAGATCCGGCCCACCCTTTCGATCAATTCAATCAGGAGTTGTTCACGTTGATCAATGCCGAACATCCCAATAAAATTGTGCTGGATCTAAGGTATAACAACGGCGGGAATTCCGGTATTTTAACACCATTTATTGACCAAATCAAAAACAGCTACCTGAATAAAAAAGACAGTTTTTTTGTATTGATAGGCAAGAATACCTTCTCCTCGGCTGTGATGAACGCCGTTGAACTGAAGAAAAATTCTAGTGCAACCTTTATTGGTGAAGAAACCAGTGGTTCAATCAATCATTACGGAGAAGTGAGAGGATTCAATTTACCAAAATCAGACATCGTGATTGCCTACTCGACGAAATACTGGGAAGTATGGAAAGGGAAGAAAGGACCGCTAAAACCTGATATCAATATTAAGTATACGATCGAGAATTATATGAAAGGAAAAGACGAAGCATTAATGAGCATATGGCCCCAAAGATCGCATCCTAAAGGAAAGCCAATAAGCAGCACACTAATACTTCGATAAAAAGATCTACCGGCTGGATAATTTGATCTTTCCATCGCCATCAAAATCCGTATTATCCATCACTCTTTTTAGATTCAGCTGCTTTAATGATAAGCCTTCCTGCAAGGTCAGACCTGTAGCTTTCATCTTAAATAGAGGGTAGGATAATGGCTTTTCGCTCCATTCGAGCACAAAATGATAGCCATCAACGATTTTTTGCTGGTCATCTGTTTTGATGATTAAGATATTATGAAAGGTTTGCTCTGGCTTTGCAGAATTGTTATCTGGTGAGATACCCCTTGCTTTATAGGTGGCAACAAATTTATAATAGTGGTATTTGCCATTTATTGGATTGAATAGGAGTTCCCGACTGTTATTTTCCTTGATCAAGGCTGAAAAAGACTGCTCAAAATCATCCAACAATTTATAATTAAAATCGGTATTGATCTAATTGGCGACCAATATATAGGTCTTTTCATCTTTATCGGCACTATTTCCCTTCGCTTGGTTTTGGCCAAGGACAGGGTAGCCACAGAAACAGCTTAACAATAGGACTATTAAATATCTCATCCAATTAATTTATTAAAATTCAAAGAATATTACCTTTGCTGGCCAGCAATCATTTCATTTTTCGATTTCTTAGTGACACAAGCGAAAAACTTTTACACTACTCCAATAAATAGTTCCAATCGCTTATGCTGGACGAAACATCCCAGGTCAAGACCGTTTTTTTATAACGCTCAAAATCATCCTTTTTCCATTTGGTGATATGATATCCTTTACAGAGCCTGCAATAGTAGGCTCTTCGGCAAGCCGCTTTACCCATGCGGTGTTTGATGCGTTTACCATTGGTGACATTTTTGACACGCGAACGTAATTTGAACCGAAACATCGCATATTGGGCGTCGAACCGGGATGGAAATGCCCCCTTTCCTGTAGCCCGGCATTTCCAAGTGTTGCTTTTCATGCTTTCCATAATCCATTTATTAAAGGTTATTATTTATTGTATTCTCTTTTTCAATAGGTACCTGGAGCATGACCCAGTCTTTTATCCTACGGGAAATGGTCGACGAAATCACAAAACTGTCGATATCTCCAAACGGTACGTGCAAAATGATCCGAAGCCGCCCGCCCTTCATTTGATAGCAGGCCTTGATCATGTCCAATGGTATCGCGTGATGCCGGTCTATTTTCTGCACAAAGCCGTAGGTATCGCGCACAATTTCGTTCAGGCTACGCTGCTCGCAGCCTTTGCTATCTTCCATATCTTCTTTTAGGTATAGCTTAACGATAGGCGTATTATTGGTCTTCTCAAATAGAAATATCCCTAGCTCCGTGTACATTATCTTTTTCATAAGGTATTTGTTGTTGATCACAAACTCCTCCTGTGCCGGATTTATCGATTTGAGCAGTGTCAGATCGATTTCCTCCACAGCATCCGTTTCCTTAATGGTCTCATCGACCCATGCCGGATCTATAGTATCATACAAGTCAAAAGATTGTGCGTCAATTTGCCTATCCGCGTTGACTGCTACGTTGTTCTGCCTTTCTAAAGTACCTTCCAAGCGGATCAGATACCGTTCCCTTTTCCGATAAATACTCCAATAAAAAAAGGTGATATAAATCATGTTAAAAAGCAGGATACAAACAAAGATCACCAATAAAGGCAGCCATATCCATTCGCTTTTAGGTGCTGCAACAGGTTTGAGAATACCAAATAGGGCTACGGTTGGTAGTAGTACGCAGAAAAAGAATTGTGTGCCCAGCCGATCGCCCATGTGCAGCAGCCAGCTTTTCTTTTTATCCAACAGCTTGATCCCCCATCTTATATAAAAGAGTGTCAATGCAGCGATAAATACATTAAATAGATAACTTACAATCAGTGGTCTGCTATCAAACCAACCTGACAGCGCTGTGACTGCTCCGATATACCAACAGATGCCGCCAAAAAGAAACGAAGCGATACACACCCAGATGAAATCTGGATAATGTACGTGCATCTCCGTATCTTTAGCATACTTGACCTGTTGGTTACTTTCCATAATGTACTGTTAATTTCAAAGATTAACCTTGAACTGATCAATAGATAAATGCAGGCGAGGCTAATTCTTTCCAAAAATCTCCTATTAAAAAAATTTCTGTACACTAAATTTAGCCATTATTTCTTTTAAACAGTACCATCAGATAGGTAAACCACCCTTTTGTGTCCTTCCAAATACACATAAAAACACCTTTTTAGCTTATAAACACCTTCTTTATTGTATAAAATGTATGCCTCGTTACAGAAAAAAGGAGTTCGATGCAGAAAACATACGCTTATTGAAATAAAGATATTATTCATATCAAATAGCATGCGTTATAGGTAATTTTAACTTGACATCAAATCATTGATTTAACAGCCCTGCGTATGAGACCTCCCATGCATCTTTTCAGACAGATCAGCCGCAATCACATCCTGATTTTTATCGCGATCGTGGTAACTATATATGGATCCTTTTTAGCGTCGGCATTTTACCTAAAGGTATATAGTATCGGTGTCCTTGTCCTGCTGATCCCTTTTTTGGAAATCCGCAGCCACCATGTGGTGCTCCAGCTTTTTGCTCTATTTTTTATTTGCATTCAGATCTGCAGCATAGCGGTGTATGACCGCTTACCCTATGAACTGCTGCTCAGTTCGCAGCCGCTGAAGCCAGCATTTAAACACGCCTTACCTATCGCCCTTGGTAGCTGTGCTGTGGCCAATATTATTTTTTTCAAACGTGCCAATCTGGTTACGCTGTACGCCATCCAATTTCCACTGATGCTCCTGGCCTGTACCTGGTATATCCGGATGAACCTTATTATGAACAATTGCCGCCATGTCGATAGCCCCAAAGCGGTCTATATCCAGGCCGAAGTCATCCAAAAATGCCCGGTCTGCTGCGATATACATGAATTATTGGTGTCATTTACGTATGAAGATGAGAAATACCAATTTCCGGTCGAGGTACATCCAAAGACTTTTGAGCAAGCCAAAGAGGGCGGCAAGCTGAACATGACGCTGCATCCAGGTGTGTATGGCTGGCCATGGTATCATAAAGAAATGAAAAGGAGGTACAAATGATCACAAGTTTATATCCACTGATGCTTTTAATAGAGACCTTTGCCCATATCAGCCCTTCCAACCGCACCAAACAACTTGAAGCGATCTCTTCTGCCTTTGCCGACCATTTGAGCGACGTTCTGGCCATCCATCGACAATATACCCATGCCGATCAGGCGATCCGTGGCATACAGCTCTACCATACACAATTGCTTCGTCTACATGAAGTGTTATATACTTATTGCGACCAGTCCATTCCCGAGGAACTTAATGCGCTTCATCGGGTGGAGGAAATACTGGAAAGTGTAGAATTTTTATTTAAGAAAGATATCAATCCCCTGACACCGCTACCGCAGCATCATGAAAAACGCATCAGGCAATATCTAGATCTTCACCTCGAAGACACCTTAAAAAGATTAAGGCATAAACAGATTCCCCAAGCCTATCTGGATGAAGTGCATTCCGCCATTGAAAGCCTTTTCCAGCGGGGGAAAATACCCTACCTGCAATATCATCATCAACAATACCTTGTTCAGCTGATTGATGCCCTCAGGCAGCTGGCCCAGGACGAGCGTCAGCATAAAAACTGGCCTTCCCGCTTTTTGATCTTGATGATCAATTTTAATTTTAACCATATAGGCTTTTTAAATCGCTGGAAGGAGTCCTACGAATCCGACCCTTTCGCTACCGAAAATCTACTACGGTATCCTCAGCATTTCTCGGCTATACCGGGCTTTGCCTATGATCCCAATCGCAGCACGCTGCTCATGCTGATGTGTCAGTATATAGAAATGGAAACAGCAGATGATAAGCCATCAACCGATGTTCCCTATCGGTTTATCCATAGCAATCTGAATGGCAAGGAACTCAAGCTCTGGCTACATTTATGTGTGAAGGCCAAAGTCATGCGCTCGTCCGAGAAAAAGGAAGCTGCGGAAGAATTTTCAAAACTCGTCAAAACCAAGGAAGGCATACTGCTTTCGATGCACAGCCTCACAAAGATGGACAGAGGCAGCGAATTTCCGGCTGCTGTCCACCTACGCAAAGTATTGAAGACGATGCTGAATGAATTGCACGAAAAATTCCCCGAATTAAATGGATAAAAATCCATCCAAATTCACTTGCGTCCTAAACGTTTAAAAAGTGGCGGTGTTTGGATATAGCAAAGTTGCTATATTTAAATTTTCAAAATTATAACACACCGCCATGATAAATTTAAATGTTTTTAGTCAGATTTTATCTCTTATCGACCGCGAAT
>JALAGS010000033.1 GCA_022712315.1 Sphingobacterium sp.
CAATGCAAATGCCTGAAAAGGCTATAAGTACACAAGCATGAGTTAATGCCAGCCTTACGGCTGACCAAACTCGAAGAGGAAAATCGCAAAACCCAATGCGCAAGGGGACTGTATTATAGTTAATTTATAGAGGAAAGATACTAAAAAAGCCATCCGATCGGATGGCTTTTTATTATTTTATAGCGAATCTACTAGTCTACATTATCATGTAGAAAAGAATTGTTCGGTCTAATTTCAGTATTTCCATCTTCAAAAGAAAGTGTAAAACGCGACACTTGAGACTGCGAAGAATGCGGTGTATCTTCCAGTGACATTTGCTTTCTTTTATAAGCCGGCTCATTTTCCAATTCATGCAGACCATTGGAAGATTTTAGTTTCATGCTCAACTCCTTAAGACGCAAAATGCGTTCTTTGGTACGAACCAACTGATCTTCGAAAGAAACCTGCTCTTCTTCTACCTGAGGAACCTCTACTTGTTCATTTGTCGTACTTGATGAGAACGTAGGTTTCTCTTCATATGCCGATGCAGAAGGAGCTGTGTAAGAATCAAAAACTGTTGGCATCTGGAATTGAAACACGGACGGTGAAGTTTTCAATTGAAAATCACTTTCGCCAAATGATGTTTCTTCTTCATAACCACCATCAAAACCCAAATCATGACGTATCACTTGTGGTTCCTCAACAGCTACCTGTTGTTGTACCGCATTTCTAGGCGAAGTGAACAAGTCAGATTGTAAATTATTTGGAGTAGGCGTATTTGAAGCAGGTGCTGGTGTATCCACACGTTGAACCGGAGTTACGAAACTATTCGTAGCTGGAACTTCTCTTGGTGCTACCTGAGAAACAGGTTTGATAAAAGAATTTGCCGGTTCAGCGGTTAAGGGCATAGACACTTTTGTATTTTCACGTTCTTTATCACGTTCCTCAGATGTTTGAAAACCAGTTGCAATAATTGTTACCGACAATTCGTCTTCAAAGTTCTCATCAATACAGTTACCCCAGATCAAATCAGCTGACAATCCAGCTTTTTCCTGAATGTAATCCGTAATGATCGCAACCTCATCCATGGTCACTTCTTTCGTTCCAGAAGTAATGTTCAATAAAATATAGCGAGCACCTTCAATCTCATTGTCTTTCAACAATGGCGAAGCTAAGGCACCTTCCACTGCACGTAATGCACGATCTTCACCTTCGGCAACAGCATTCCCCATAATGGCAACACCACTATCGTTCATAACCGTGCGAACATCTTTAAAATCGACGTTTACATAACCAGGGATAGTTATAATTTCGGCAATACCTTTTGCCGCAGTAGTCAATATATCATCTGCTTTTGCAAAAGCCGCAGTCATCGTCAAATTACCAAAGATCTCACGAAGACGGTCATTTGAAATCACAAGATAAGAATCTACATATTTACGTAACTCAGACAAACCTTCTTCCGCTTGTGAGCGACGGCGTTTACCTTCAAACGTAAAGGGCGTAGTTACAATCGCAACAGTTAAAATACCCAATTCTTTGGCAGCTTTCGCCAATACCGGACTAGCACCAGTACCAGTACCACCTCCCATACCAGCTGTAATAAACAACATCTTAGTATTGGTACCCAACATACGTTTAATATCTTCAATACTTTCGATCGCTGAATTTTCACCCACATCAGGGTCAGCTCCTGCTCCCATACCTTCGGTCAGACTTATCCCCAATTGAACTTTATTTGGGATCGGGCTTAATTCCAATGCCTGCGCATCAGTATTACACACGATAAAATCTACCCCACTAATTCCTTGTTTATACATGTGGTTTACGGCATTGCCGCCACCACCACCAACCCCAATAACCTTGATTATTGAAGATTGTTCTTTTAACATTTCAAACTGTATTGACATAACTTATCCCTATTTAACTTACAATGAAGATGATATCAAAACGAATCAAACCCACTATATGTAATGTAATAATAATATAATTTCAACAAAAGTTTTCCACATTTGTGAAATTGTGGAAAACTTCAACTATTGTGGAAAACTTACTTCTTATCTAAAAAACTTGCATCATCGATTTCATTACCGTCTTTGATAAAACGCTTGAACCATGACAACAATCCTTGCTCTTTCTGTTGTTGTTCGGAAACCTCTTTTGTCGTTACCGTAGTTGCATGCACTTTTTTAGATGGGGCGTGCATTTCTCTACGGCTATCCTCCTCTTCCTCATGGGATTGAATTCCTTTAATCAACAAGCCAATACTTGTTGCATACAATGGACTTTTCAATTCTTCAAATAACGGCTTTGGTAAAACTTCATTTTTAGAAAGATATTCGTTCGGAAATCCGATACGGCAATCTATTCCAGTAATATATTCAACAAGTTGTACCAGATGTTTCAATTGAGCGCCACCGCCGGTAATAACAATACCACCAATCAGTTTATTTTCGTATCCAGAAGATTTAATTTCATAATACACGTGCTCAATAATTTCTTCCATTCTAGCTTGGATGATATAAGCTAAGTTTTTAACGGAAATCTCTTTTGGCTCACGACCTTTTAATCCTGGCACACAAATCACCTCATTTTCTTTGTTTTCATCAGCTAACGCTGATCCAAAGCGAGTTTTCAACAATTCAGCTTGGGAACGCAAAACAGAACAGCCTTGACGGATATCTTCTGTTACGATATTACCGCCTAAAGGAATCACAGCCGTGTGACGAATAATTCCTTCATGGAAGATGGCAACATCAGTGGTTCCGCCACCGATATCTACTAATACAACACCAGCATTTTTTTCATCTTCATCCAATACAGCTTCGGAAGACGCTAAAGGTTCGAGAATCAATTCAGCAACTTCCAAATTGGAATTATCAATACATTTTTTGATGTTTTTAATATCTGTTACACGTCCGGATATAATATGGAAATTTGCTTCAATACGACGTCCCGCCATACCGATTGGTTCGCGAATACCTGGCTCGTTATCTACTGTAAATTCCTGTGGTAAAACATGTATAATTTCTTCTCCTGGAGGCAGTACCAGTTTATACATATCCGAAATCAACCGTTCGATATCGCGTCGAATGATTTCATCATCACCATCGGTCTTAGTAAATATTCCCCGGTGTTGAATACTTTTGATGTGTTGGCCAGCAATTCCCACATTCACCACTTTAATATCCACATTGGACTGTGCTTCGGCTATCTCGACAGCCTCTAAAATACTTCCCACAGTTTTCTGGATATTAGCAACTACTCCGCGGCTTACACCAGCAGAGTCAGCTTTCCCTACACCTAATAATTCAATTTTGTTTCCTGAGCTACGTCTCCCAACCGTAACACAAATTTTGGTAGTACCAATATCGAGTCCCACGATAATTGGGTTTTCTCTTTCAATTTCTGCTGCCTTTGAGTTCATAATTTCCTGTATTGTTGCTGTATTACTATAATGTATTATTTGCTACTTTTTTTGTTTGATCATCTGAAAAACTCCAGTTTCCACGTTTTTCGCAGATGATCTGACCTCCATATTTCACGTTGACAACACCGTAAGCATTTATACCTACCTTTGGCATGATCTGCGTATAAAAGGTCTTTAATAATTCAAATTTTTGTTCCAATGAATCTGCAGATCCAACAATCAATTGCTGTGTCCCAATACGGGGCACAAGCTCAATATCCTTATCCGAATTCACATATATCTGCACCACCTGATTACTCCATAATTCATCGTTTTTGATAAACTCCACGACCTTAACCAAATCCTTAACCAAAGGTGTTGATATGGTATCCAGTGCTTCGTTATATCCTTCAGCGATGTTACCTGTGGCAACCATAATATGAGGTATATACTTCAATGTTGTCGGTATTTTCAATCCTTTGGGATCCACATAAAATTCCTTTCCATTTTTGTTGATAACCCGCATGACAGCCTCGCGCTGACTAATGTTAATTCTGATTGTACCATCCATATCGGCATGTATACTGGCATCCGAAACATAGGGTAATTTACACAAGGTTTTTTCAACCTTCTGAAAGGGGATTCCATTGACTTTCTTCCCCACGAAACTACCATAGTTCTGTTCTATTAACTTAGAGATATCCGCCTGATCAATAAAGGCTTCTGTACCTTCAATGACAATCTTAATATCTTTACAAAGCTGCTGTTCATCACGTTTACCCACAATAGTCATAATCACAACGACAACAATTACACCGATAAAAAATAGTGTAAAGTAGAGGACACGATTCCATTGTATGTTACGTAATTTTTTAAGCATGCTCTAAAATTGCCTGTAACGGTTTAACCAATTTATCAATATCACCTGCCCCAACTGTTACGATCAGCTCTGGCTTATCATTGCGTGCAAATTCTAAGACCTCTTCTGGTGTTACAATCTGCTTTTCCGCTGCTGTAATTTTATCCAATAACCAACTCGAGTTTATTCCTTCTATCGGAAGCTCACGTGCTGGATAGATCTCCATTAACAACAGATTGTCTGCCATGGATAACACCTCTGCAAAACCGTCTACAAAATCCCGCGTACGCGTAAATAAGTGCGGTTGAAAGACCACATTTAACTTTTTCGTAGGATACAATTTTCGCATCGAAGTCAAAAACGCGCGCAGCTCTTCTGGATGGTGTGCATAGTCATCAATATACACTGCTCCAGGTCTACGGACAATATATTCAAACCTTCTTTTCACACCTTTAAATGTCGTCAATGCTTTCTTGATAGCTTCGTCTGCAATCCCAAGTAAGCGTGCTACCGCAATCGCTGCTACCGCGTTTTCAACATTGTGAATACCAGGAATACCCAGATGGATATCATCTATCCGTCCATTGGTATCTTGGTAGTCAAAAAAGAACTCTCCGTCGCGTACATGCACATTGGAAGCATATGCATCAGCGATTTCATGGCCTGAATAACTTATTTGCCCCGCAAACTCGAGGCCTTTTTTAATAATACGTGTCCCCCCTTCAACTACTTTATCCAAGAACAGTTGGAATGATTCGAGCAGATGACTGCGATCTCCATAAATGTCCAAATGATCAGCATCTGAAGAAGTTACTATTGCAATATTGGGGTGGAGCGTCAAGAATGAACGATCAAATTCATCTGCCTCGACCACAACTGTATTATTATTACCATAAAGCACATTGGTACCGTAGTTAGAGCTGATTCCACCTAAAAAGGCCGAACAGTCATAACCCGAATCTTTCAGTACATGTGCCACCATTGTAGAAGTTGTCGTTTTACCATGTGTACCGGCAACCGCTACCGTAAATCTACTCTCACTAATGATCCCTAAAACCTGAGATCTCTTATAGAGGGTATGTCCCTGGGATTCGAAAAAAGCTTTAATCTTCGAATCTTTAGGAATAGCCGGTGTAAAAATGACTAATGTCTCCGCTGTAGGAGCATGGAAAATAGCTTCAATCGTATTGACATCATCCTGATATGAAATAGCAATACCTTCATTGACCAATGTTTTAGTCAATTCAGTTTCTGTACGGTCATATCCGTTCACCTCACAGCCCAAATGCTTAAAATAGCGTGCAAGACCGCTCATGCCTATTCCCCCTATTCCGATCAAGTAAACTTGTTTTATTGCATCTAGATTCATACGCTTCGTCTATTTTTTATTTACCAATTTATATACCTCTTCAGCAATCTGCACGTCAGCATCCAACCTACCGAGTTTTTTAATATTTTCACTTAATTGCGCGACATGATCGGCTTCATTTAATAAATTTAAAGCAGCAGGTATCAAGTCCTTTTTTGCCTCACTGTCTTTAACCAAGAGTGCCGCTTCTTTATTGACCAATGCCATCGCATTCTTTGTCTGATGATCTTCAGCAACGTTGGGTGAAGGCACAAGAATTACTGGTTTTCCAACAACACACAGTTCAGAAATTGTCCCTGCTCCCGCCCGGCTAATAATTAAATCAGCAGCGGCATACGCATAATCCATATGCTGCAAAAAGGCCATCATCTTGACATTGTCCGGAAGTTTCTCTGCCAACTCCTCCCGTAGCTTCTCAACATAGAAACTACCGCATTGCCAAATCAGCTGCACTTCCTCACCTTTTAATTCATTCAGGTAAGCAACCACGCTTTCATTTAATGTTTTAGCACCCAGACTACCTCCGAGTACCAAAATTGTTTTTTTGTGTGGATCCAACTCAAAGAACGCCAATGCCTCTTCTCTTTTTCCGGCAATCGCAATAGACTCGCGTCTTATCGGATTTCCAGTGAGCAATACTTTATCAGCAGGAAAAAACTGCTCCATCCCTTCGTAAGCGACACAGATCTTGGCAGCTTTTGCGCCAACCTTTTTATTGGTCACCCCTGCATAAGAATTTTGTTCTTGCACGACTGTTGGTACACCCAATTTATTAGCCATCATCAACAATGGACCGGAAGCAAAACCTCCTACGCCCACAGCTACGTCAGGTCTAAAATCTTTAATTACGCTTTTTGCCTTATTCAAACTTTTCATAAGCTTAAATGGCAAAAAGATATTTTTCCAAAGCTGCTTCCGATTGATCCCTTGGATATCAAGTCCAACAATCTTATATCCCGCAGCCGGCACTTTATCCATTTCCATACGGCCATTCGCACCTACAAATAGAATTTCATTTGCTGGATCCATCGCCTTCAACGCATTGGCAATCGAAATTGCCGGAAAGATATGTCCTCCGGTCCCCCCTCCACTAATAATTACACGAATTGCCATGCCCAATTTATTATTATGCCGGAATAGACCCTATAACCACTTTTTTTGGTCTAGGCTTTTCATCCAGCTGTTCTTTACCTTTTAATTCTTCAATATTTCTACTCACACTCAGGATAATCCCCAGCGCTACACTTGTAAATAGGATAGATGTTCCTCCCATACTTACTAGTGGAAGCGGAACCCCCGTAACTGGCCCTAATCCTACAGCAACAGCCATATTAGCCAAGGCCTGAATCGTCAAACTAAATCCCAAACCCGCAGCCAGAAATGTACCGAAAGCTTTGGGACTCATCGTAACAATGCGTATACATCGATACATAAATGCCAGATACAGAAATAACAGAATTACTCCGCCGACTGTTCCATATTCCTCAATGATGATCGCATAAATAAAATCGGAATAGGGATGCGGTAACACGTTACGCTGCACACTATTTCCCGGTCCTTTTCCAAAAAGCCCTCCGGTCGCTATGGCAATTTTCGCATTATTTGCCTGATAATTTTTATCATCCTGGAAGGATACTGTTTTATCCACTTTTTCAGTATGAAAAAAAGACTTTACCCGACTGATATAGGTCGTCCTACGAGGACCAAAGAAGATAACCATCATTAGAAGCACTCCTCCGCCACAACAAACAATGGCAATTTGCTTAAAACTAATCCGACCGATCAAGAGCAATAAAACACTCACGCCAAACAGCATTAATGCTGTAGATAGATTGGCCAAGGCAATCAGGATAAACACACCACACACCGAGCCCATAATGGGTAAGAACGATTTTTTCACATCTTTAATCTCTTCCTGCTTCCGGGACAACATCCTCGCAAGAAAGACGATAAGTGACAACTTCGCTAAATCCGATGTCTGAAAGGTTAAACCTATACCGGGAATGGTCAACCAACGGCTAGCCTCATTCACTTTACTACCAAATAAGAGCGTAAACAACAATAAGGGGATTGTGATACCCATCATTATTTTAGATATACCAGCATAATACCGATAATCTAGCTTATGGGAAAGATACATCAGGATAAACCCAACGGCAATAATAGAGAAGTGCTTTAACAGATACATTTCGGTCCCTTTCCCCTCTTTATAAGCCAACGTACCCACCGAACTGTATACAGCCAAAAGTGACCATCCCGATAAGATAATCACAATGATCCATATCCATCGATCACCTTTCAATTTAGACATTATATTCTGTAGCATATCCTTCCTCCTCTTATTGGGTTATACCATTTATAATTCCATGACTGCAGCTTTAAATTTATCGCCACGATCTTCATAATTTTTGAACCAATCAAAACTAGCACAAGCAGGAGACAATAACACAGTATCTCCTTTTTGAGCCAAATGTGAAGACAATACGACTGCATCTTGCATGGAAGTACTATTGACGATTATCTCCACATCTTGTTCAAATGCCTTATGAATCGCAGCAGTGTCTTTACCCAAGCAAACAATAGCACGCACTTTGTTTTTCACCAAATCAGCAAGCATACTGTAATCATTTCCTTTATCCACACCTCCCAATAGTAATACGATTGGTGTAGAGAAACTTTCCAGCGCGTACCACACGGAATTGACATTCGTCGCCTTTGAATCATTAATGTAATTTACACCGCCGATACAGGCCACATGCTCAAGACGATGTGGAATGTTCACATAGGACCCCATGCTCTCTTTCATCACTTGATTTCTTAATTCCTGCACTTTCGCAATTAAGCCAGAAGCCATGCTATTATAAATATTATGCTTCCCTTGCAATGACAATTCCTCAGCTCTCATAGTGAATGTATCGTTATTTGGTGTATTAATAATTATTGTCTTATTGGCATTCAAATAAGCTCCCAACTCGACAAGTTGTTCTTGTGTAAAAGGCAAATAAGTCCCTTTACTATGATGTCTTTCTAATCCTTTGATTGTTTCCGGATCGTCCAGACAGTATATAAAATAATCTTTCTCTGTTTGATTTTGAATCATCCTGAATTTCGAATCCACATAATTCTCCATTTTATGATCGTATCGATCCAAATGATCAGGCGTGATATTCAGGATAACAGCAACATCTGCTCTAAAGTGGTACATATCGTCCAACATAAAGCTTGATATTTCCAATACATAGCAATCAAACTGTTCTTTGGCAACCTGAAGCGCAAAACTCTTTCCGATATTGCCTGCCAGTCCGACATTTAAGCCTCCGTGTTTGAGCATCTCATAGGTCAGCATGGTTGTCGTAGACTTCCCATTTGATCCCGTGATACAGATCAATTTTGCTTCTGTATACTGCGCTGCAAATTCAATTTCCGCAATCACAGGTATATTTTTTGCTTTTAACGCGACTACCAATGGCACAGTCTCTGGAATACCGGGACTTTTTACAACCAGCGCCGCATTCAAGATACGATCTTCGTCATGTTGACCTTCTTCGAAAGCTATTCCTTCTGCTTTCAACTGTTCCTTATAATGATCCGCTATAAGCCCTTTATCTGACACAAATACATCAAATCCCTTTTCTTTTCCGAGAATCGCCGTTCCAACGCCACTTTCGCCTGCGCCTAAAATGACCAAACTTCCAGATTGAGGGTAATATGTTGTTGCAATATTTGACATCATTATCTAATTTTCAATGTTACAATGGTAAGAATGGCCAATATGATTCCTACAATGACAAAACGTGTCACAATTTTAGCTTCGTGGTAGCCCTTCTTCTGAAAATGGTGATGCAATGGCGACATCAAAAAGATTCTTCTACCCTCACCATATTTCTTTTTTGTGTATTTGAAATACGACACCTGAAGAATAACCGAAAGGTTCTCCAAAAGAAATACCCCACATAAAATCGGAATTAGCAATTCTTTCCGGATCAGAATAGCAAAAGCAGCAATGATACCGCCGATCGCCAAACTCCCTGTATCACCCATAAAAACCTGAGCCGGGTACGTATTATACCACAAGAATCCGACACAAGCTCCCACAAATGCCCCTGCAAAAATGACGAGCTCACCTGAATTGGGGATATACATAATATTGAGGTAATCTGAAAAGATCACGTTACCCGACACGTAGGCTAAAATCGCCAGAGTGACACCAATGATCGCAGATGTGCTGGTTGCCAGACCATCAATACCATCAGTAATATTTGCGCCGTTTGAAACTGCCGTTACAATAAAGATCACCACAACCAAAAAGACCACAAAAGTCAAATAGTCACTCTGTAAACCAAATACTTTGAACACTTTCGCATAATCAAACTCGTTGTTTTTATAAAACGGAATATTCGTTTTCGATGATTTTACGTTTTCCGCATAAGTTTTTTCACCCGTCCCCTCATTAATAACAACTTCAACAGGCTTGGTAGATGTTGGTTTATCCACGCCTTTTCGAACAACAATATCAGGGTGGAAATACATGGTACAAGCAATGATTGCTCCTAATCCAACTTGTCCAACAACTTTAAACTTACCTGCTAAACCTTCTTTATTATGTCTAAAAACCTTAATATAATCGTCTAAAAATCCAATTGCCCCCATCCACAGCGTTGTCACAATCATGATAATTACGTAGATATTCGTCAATTTGGCGAACAATAACGTCGGAATAAGGATACCCGCAATAATGATAATTCCACCCATTGTCGGTGTACCAGCTTTCTTCTTTTCTCCCTCAAGCCCCAAATCACGAATTGTCTCTCCGACTTGCTTGTTATGCAAGAACTGAATCAATTTTCCCCCAAAAACCGTGGTAATAATCAATGAAGCGATTACAGCCATAGATGTCCGGAAGGAGATGTATTGAAACAGGCCTCCCCCTGGTATATGAATGTATTCACTAAGCCACGTAAAAAGATGGTACAACATATTTCTATTTTTCGTTAAATGTATTCTCTAAAACTTCTTTGTCATCAAAATGATGCTTCACACCATTGATGTCCTGATACTTTTCATGTCCTTTTCCTGCAACAAGGATAATATCACCCGGACTGGCCAATTGATAAGCCACCCGTATTGCTTCCTTCCGATCAGCTATGGAAAGCGTCTTTACCTTTTGGTCCACTGCCACACCAGCTTCAATATCTTTAATAATCTGATAGGGATCTTCTGTACGCGGATTGTCGGAAGTAATCAAAAAACGATCGCTATAACGCAAAGCCGCTTCAGCCATTTCAGGCCGTTTAGTTTTGTCCCGATCGCCTCCACATCCCAATACGGTAATGATTTTTTGTTCTGGGCGTCTCAATGAACTAATGGTCTTCAACACATTTTCCACGGCATCAGGCGTATGTGCATAGTCCACGATTCCAAAAACACCCGAAGCCGATTTCATCGTTTCAAATCTTCCTTCAGCTCCCTTTAGTGTGCTTAGTGCAGTCAACACTTTCACCGTTTCCTGCTCAAGCAATATCGCCGCAGCATAAACCGCCAAAAGATTATATGCATTGAAGTCACCAATCAATTTCACCCACACCTCTTGTCCGTCAACACTCATCAGCATGCCATCGAAATGACTTTCGATAACCTTTGCTTTAAAATCGGCACCGGAACGCAAGCCATAGCTTTTCCGATGTGCTACCGTATTTTGAAGCATCACCTGACCATTTCTATCATCAGCATTGGTCAAAGCAAAAGCATTCGCATCCAAGTCATCAAAAAACTTCTTTTTCGCTTTGATATAGTTATCAAAAGTTTTATGAAAATCCAGGTGATCATGTGTAATATTCGTGAATATCGCTCCCGCAAATACCAGTCCCGCAATACGCTCCTGAACCACAGCATGTGAACTAACCTCCATAAAGGCATAGTCACAACCATCATCAACCATGTCCCGCAACAATTTATTCAATTGAATAGGGTCTGGCGTTGTATGTGTAGCCGGTATAATCTTCGTTCCAATCTGGTTCTGCACCGTAGATAATAAACCTACATGGTAACCCAGTTCAGTAAACAGCTGAAACAACAATGTAGCTACTGTCGTTTTACCATTTGTACCGGTTACGCCTACAAGCTTCAACTGTTCAGCAGGATTTCCATAGAAGTTAGCCGCTGCTACACCTAAGGCGTAAGCAGAATCAGCCACTAAAATATAGACGACAGAATCCAATGTTTCTTCCGGTAATTCCTCAACGATAACTGTTCTCGCTCCAGAAGTAATGGCTTTATCAACAAATAGGTGACCATCTGTTTGAACACCTCTCACCGCAATAAACAAACTTCCCAACTCCACTTTTCTGGAATCAAAGCACAAAGAGTGCACGTCAACCTCTTCAAGGTTCCCAACAACCTGTTGTACAGGGATAGCATGCAATACTTTTTTTAAATCCATCATTACTTAAGTTCTAAATTTATCGCCGTTCCAAAAGGCAATTTCTGTCCTGCCACTAACGACTGCATTCCCACTCTTCCCTTTCCCGTCACATGTGCTTTAAATCCTGCATTCTCCACCACATACAGCGCATCCATCAATCCCATTCCAATAACATTCGGAACAATTCCTTCTTTATATTTCAAATCTATAAATGGTACTCCCCGTGTGGAAGTATCCACTTCTCCCCGTGCAATTGTATCCCAATTCACCGTATTAATTCCCAGCCTATCGTATACTTTTTTACTCGCTTCCTTCGACCCTTGTAAAGTCAATGGCATTCTTCCGCCCACATTTACCGCCTTAAATGTCTTTTTCCCTTCCATCTCCATATCGTTGGCATAAACCATATCGGCAAGCTCTTTAAATACAGGCCCAGCCACTGATCCACCATAATAACCATTTCTCGGATTACGGATCACGACAATAATGGAATATTTCGGATCCTCAGCTGGAAAATATCCTGCGAATGAAGATTGATACCTTCTTGCACCATACCCTCTAGAACCATCCGCCATCTGTGCCGTACCCGTTTTCCCACCAGAGCTATATAACGGACTGGCAACACTTCTGCCCGTCCCTTCGGTCATAACTCCTTCCATCATTCCTCTTACCTCTGCCAAAGCATGATCCGAAGCAATCTTTTCGTTAATCACTTTCGCCTGAAACGTTTGAATCGTATTGCCTAAATGCCGAATCTCTTTAACAAATAGTGGCGCTATCAACTTACCGTTATTTGCTACAGCATTATAAAACGTCAACGTTTGCAACGGCGTAATTTTCATTTCATAACCGTAAGCCATTTGCACGAGCGACAAGCCACTCCAGCTCTTACTTTTTGATGTTTTCACCAAGGGTATACCTTCACCTGGAATCTGCAGCCCCAAGGTCTTACCAAAACCGAAAGAATGCAGTTTCGATGTAAACTGGTCTGGATTATCTTTATATGCTTGGTAAACAAACTTAGTAACCCCCACATTCGACGATTCCTCAAAAGCCCGTTTCGCCGAAATTATCGACTTCTTAGGCGCATGTGAATCCCGAATGGTATGTTTGTAAATTGGCCAATTACCATTACCAATATTCACGGTTGTACTCGAGTCTATTTTTTTATCATCAATCAAAGCTAAATAAGAAGCCAACTTAAATGTTGACCCCGGATCCGCACTTTGCGCAATGGCAAGATTAAACTTTTCACGATAGACTCCGTCTTTATCACGCATAAAGTTAGCCACCGCACGTACCTCGCCTGTTTTCACCTCCATCATCACAACACAGCCCTCGTCCGCATTACTCGTAATCATCTGCTTCTCCAAAGCCCTTTGCGCCATATCCTGCATATTCACATCAATGGTAGAAATAATATCAGACCCATCAACTGGAGCAACCTCGATATCTTTGTTAACAGGAATCCACACCCCACCAGCAATCCGCTGCATCAATCTCTTCCCGCTTTTTCCATCGATATATTCACCATAGGCACCCTCCAGTCCAACATGAATATTCTCTTTCACATTTTTATAACCAATGGTTCTCGCAGCGAGATTAACAAAAGGTAAAATGCGCTTATTCTGCCGATCTGTAATCAAACAACTCGGATAACGCTCCTTGTTGACACGGGCAGATTTGAGTAAAGGAAATTGTTTGATCCTTTTTAAATCCTGATGTGACACACTGCGTTTAAGCAACAAGTAGCGCTGTTTTTTATTCCGTGCCTGTTTTAATAATGTCAAATATTGCCGAGATGATTTATCCTTGAAAAAATCAGCAAGCTTAATAGCCAAAGAGTCGACTTTCAAATTGAAATACTCTTCACCTTCCTCCGGAATCGCCATTGCATCGAAACGAAGCTCATATTCAGGGACCGAAGTAGCCAATAAACTCCCGTCATTTGAATAAATATTACCACGAGCTGCTTCCACCTCCCGTTCCTGAATAGAAAGGCTATCTGCCAAAGCTTTCCAATGCTGCCCATCGACATATTGCAATTTGGTCATTTTTCCAAATACCAAAAACGCAAGTAGTACAATAAGCCCGAAAGCAAAGTAGACGCGAACAAGAATCGTATTTCTGATACTCATAACTCTTCCTATTTATCTTCTTTATTCTCTATAACTTCAACCTTGATCGGCGGTTCCACACGCTCTTTCAACCCCAAAGAATCCACACGTTTTGCAATTTCTGTCTGTGTAGACATCTTCATCAGTTCGGCAGAAAGAGACTTATGATCCCAACCTAATTCCTTCACCTCTTTACTTACCTTATCGATACTCCGAATAGTTCGCTCTGCAAAATGACGATTGGAAATATACAACAACATCAAAAAGGCGATGAAAGCTCCGAAAGGCAAGTACTGCAATATTTTATTTAACGAAAGGTCTCCAACGGTAAAAAGCGTTTTAATAAACGCTTCTGTTTGTTCCGCCTTTTCCTCGACAGTTTCTTGTAGTTCCTCCTGAACTTCTTCACTCAACTCTTTCTGTCTTATTGTATTTCTGCTCATCCTCTCGCTCCATTTTTAAGACAAATCCAACTTTTCAGCAATACGCAGTTTCGCACTGCGCGATCTATTATTTACCGCTAATTCCTGCGCAGATGCCGTAATCGCTTTACGGCTCAACACATGAAATGGCTTAATTTCATTTCCAAAAAAATCCTTCTCAACCTCCCCTTTAAACTTACCTTTAGCCATAAAATTTTTGACCAAACGATCCTCCAAAGAGTGGTAAGACATAACAGCCAATCGACCTCCAACACCCAGCACATCAACTGTCTGCAATAAAAATTCCTGTAAGGCTTCCAGCTCACGGTTTACTTCTATACGAAGCGCCTGAAACACCTGCGCATGATACTTATGTTCTTTACCTTTGGGTACCATACGCTGAATCACCTCCTTCAATTCAGCAACAGTCTGTATTGGCTGTGTCAAACGCGCCGTAACAATTGTTTTTGCAAGTGACTTCGCATTCATGATTTCACCATACATACCAAAAATACGGTGAAGCTCTTCCTCCGAATAGGTTGCCAAAAGCGACTTCGCATTCAAATCACCAACCTGATCCATACGCATATCCAGATCTGCATCAAAACGAATGGAAAAGCCACGATCTGCTGCATCAAATTGATGCGAAGAAACTCCCAAATCTGCCAAAATACCATCAACAGCACGTACACCTTCCAAACGAAGGCTATTTTTTAAAAACCGAAAGTTTTGATGAATCAGTGTAAAACGAGGATCATCAATTGCATTTTCCAATGCATCCGGATCTTGATCAAAAGCAAACAGCTTCCCCTTCGGCCCTAATCTCTTCAGAATCTCCCGAGAATGACCACCACCACCAAAAGTCACATCCACGTAGATGCCATCCGACTTAATAGCCAAAGCATCCATGCATTCTTGTAACATTACCGGAACATGATACACATTCTCCATACCCTTATATTCCAAAATTAATATCTCCCATTACCTCTGCCGCCAAAGACGATATATCTTCCGCACCACCATCACCCATCAAATCCTCATACCCTTCTTTTGACCAAACCTCAATTTTATTAAATTGACATGCCAAAACCAACTCTGTGTTTATACCTGCGAATTCCAACAAACTTTTCGGCAATAAAACACGTCCAGCAGCATCTAATGTCAATTCCGTGGCGCCACGTGTAAAAGCACGGACAAATGCACGGACTTTAGGATCGAATTGATTCAATTTCGCCAGCTTGGCTGTCATCAAATCCCATTCCTCCCGCGGATAAAATACCAGATGCTTCTCAAAACCGCGATTCACTACAAGACCATCCCGCTCTACATGAGGCATTTGCCTCTTGAGCGCAGCTGGCAACACCATTCTTCCTTTGGCGTCTAACTTGCATTCGAATTCTCCGATCAACTGAGTCATGTCGTCAATTATCCTATTCTAATTTAAATGTAAAAGTATACACTTTCTCCCACTTTCCCCCACTTTATCACATAAAAAAGTTTTCCACATCGAAAAATAGCTACAACAAACCAAACTTCACATCAAAGAAAACACGAATAAAACCTTATTTACAAGCAGTTAAACAGCCATTTCCTACTATAAACAAGATCTAGAATAGACGCTAATTTTTCATGCTTTTTTCCCAAAAACCGGAAATGAATTGTAAAAATTTCCTCTTTAGAAATTTAATTCTACCCACTTTTCTTCCAAAAAGGGGGCAAAGTGGGAGACCTCGAAAACAGAAGCAAAATATGTGGAAGAAAGTGGGAGAAGGCTGCTCAAATAAGCTGAACAGAATTCGTTATTGTCGAGTAAAACCAATAATTTTGCGTAAAATATAATTTTAACAACAATATGCACAGAACACACACTTGTGGAGAATTAACACTAGCTGACTTAGGGAAAACGGTTACCCTAAGTGGATGGGTTCAAAAATCCCGCGATTTGGGCGGTATGACTTTCATCGATGTTAGAGACCGATATGGTATCACACAATTAACGTTCAATGCAGATGATGACGCGTCATTGCGTGCTAGTGCCCGCGAACTCGGAAGAGAATATGTCATCAAGGTAACCGGAGAAGTTATCGAACGTTCCAATAAAAATGCTAAAATCTCTACAGGAGATATTGAAATAAAGGTTTCAAATCTTGAAATATTAAATGCCGCTAAATTACCTCCTTTTACCATAGAAGATGAAACAGATGGTGGTGATGATATCAGAATGAAGTTCAGATACCTGGATTTACGTCGTAACCCCGTACGTGAAAACCTTATTTTACGTCATAAGACCTCACAAGAGGTACGTCGTTATCTTGACTCCCAAAACTTCCTGGAAGTAGAAACACCTTATCTGATTAAATCAACGCCAGAGGGAGCGCGCGACTTTGTCGTTCCTTCCCGTATGAATCCTGGAGAATTTTATGCGTTACCACAATCCCCACAAACCTTCAAACAATTATTGATGGTTTCAGGTTTTGATCGCTATTTTCAAATTGTAAAATGTTTTCGTGATGAGGATTTGCGCGCAGATCGCCAACCAGAATTCACGCAAATAGACTGTGAAATGTCTTTTGTAGAACAGGAAGATGTCTTAAATATCTTTGAAGGTCTTGCAAAACACATCTTCAAAACCATCAAAGGTATTGATCTGGGTACTGTACCACGTATGACCTACGCAGATGCGATGCGCCTTTACGGGTCAGACAAACCAGATATTCGCTTTGGAATGCAGTTTGTAGAACTGAATGAAGTTGCCAAAGGAAAAGGGTTTCCGGTCTTTGATGCGGCTGAATTAGTCGTCGGTATCAATGCAGAAAATTGTGCGCATTACACCCGAAAACAACTGGATGCCTTGACTGATTTCATTAAACGTCCGCAAATTGGTGCAACAGGATTGGTGTACGCGCGTGTCAATGAAGATGGTTCTGTAAAATCCTCCGTAGATAAATTCTTCACGCCGGAACAACTGACAGCAATTGCCGCAGCGTTCCACGCGAAACCCGGCGATTTATTATTAATTATGGCTGGCGGAACAGAGAAAGTTCGTAAACAACTTAATGAACTACGCCTTGAAGTAGCAGCACAACTTGGTTTCCGAAACAAAGAAACCTTCGCACCGCTTTGGGTGGTAGATTTCCCACTATTAGAATGGGACGAAGAGAGTGGCCGTTACCACGCCATGCACCACCCATTCACTTCACCGAAACCAGAAGATATCCCGCTTTTAGATACCAATCCCGGAGAAGTGAGAGCAAATGCCTATGACTTTGTTTTGAACGGTGTAGAAGTAGGTGGTGGATCGATCCGTATCCATGACAGGGATCTGCAATCATTGATGTTCAAACATTTAGGATTTAGTCCTGAAGAAGCAAAAAAACAATTCGGATTCCTGATGGAGGCTTTCACCTATGGAGCCCCTCCACACGGAGGACTAGCTTTTGGTTTTGACCGTCTGGTATCATTATTGGCTGGTTTGGACAGCATACGCGACGTTATTGCCTTCCCAAAAAACAATTCAGGAAGAGATGTCATGATCGACGCACCGTCAACCATTCACCAGGAGCAGTTAGACGAACTAAGTTTAAATATTGCGATAAAAGCATAAATTTTTAGCTCGATTTTCGAGAAACAATTTATTAACAGTATATTTAAAAGTTGGTAATTTTTACCAACTTTTTTTGTAAAAAATTAGCAGATTAGATGGCAGAAAGTACCGCTAATACGTTTATAAAGGAAAGTGCTCAAAAAGCATTTGACACCAAGCACCGCGATATTATCAATTATAATATCGATAAATACAGCACGGCTTTCGAAAAAGGCAAGAGCAAATTTGCAGATCTTGAAAATAGCAAGATAAAAGCCAATTTGATCAAGTGGAAGGTTATGGAAAATCTCGACCGCTACCTGTTGCAGTTTGAAGCCAACTTCACTGCCCGAGGCGGAAAAGTAATCTGGGCAAATGACGCTACAGAAGCGCTGGAAGAAATCCATGCGATCATTGAGCGTAAAAAAGCAAAATCTGTCGTCAAGTCCAAATCGATGGCCACAGAAGAGATTGAACTTAATCATTTTCTGGCTTCCAAAAATATTGAAGCCATAGAAACGGATCTTGGTGAGTATATCATACAGCTTCTGGATCAAAAGCCCTATCATTTTGTTACCCCGGCCATGCACTTGAGCCTGGAAGATATTGCTAAGCTTTTTCACGAAAAATTTGACACACCGCTAGATGCATCGGCGGAACAACTTACACTAAAAGCCCGTGAACTGCTTCGTGACCGCTATCTCACGGCTGAAGTTGGTATTACCGGAGCTAATTTCCTAATCGCAGAAACTGGAAGCATCGCAATTACTGAAAATGAGGGTAATGCCCGATTGACATCGACCTTTCCCAAGACACATATTGCTGTCGTTGGAATAGAAAAAATAATCCCCAACTTACAGGACTTAGAAGTATTTTGGCCACTGCTTTCAACACACGGCACAGGGCAAAATTTAACGGTATATAATACATTGATCACTGGCCCTAAACAGCCCTATGAATCGGACGGCCCCGAAGAAATGTATGTTATCCTGCTGGATAACGGCCGCAGCAAACTCTTAGCTCAAAAAGAACAACGCCAGGGCTTATATTGTATCCGTTGTGGCGCTTGTCTAAATGTATGTCCAATCTATCAGAATATTGGCGGACATACCTATGAAACGACTTATCAAGGGCCAATTGGATCGTTGATATCGCCACATTTAAATGGAATGAAGGAATTCAAACATTTGAGCTATGCATCTACGCTATGTGGAAAATGCACCGAGGTCTGCCCTGTGGGTATTGACATTCAACGCATGCTCCTTGTCAATAGAAAAGATTCTGTTGATCAAGGCTTAGCGGCAAAAACGGAACAAAAAGTCTGGCAATGGTTTACCTATGGTATCATGCGTAGAAAACTGATCGATTTCTTTGGCGGGAAATTTAAAAATTTCTTTCTCAAAAAACTCTTTCAGAAAACCTGGGGAGATCAACGCGAACTGCCTAAGTTGGCCGACAAATCATTCTCCAAGCAATGGAAAGAACAACAGAAAAATAAAGAATAACTTCGTTCCCAAACCTCATTGCAAATGATTTCTGAAAACACAAAAATATACCTTCCTTGGATTGATTTCTTACGCATTCTTGCCTGCTTCATGGTACTTATATCCCATAGCTGTGATGCATTTGTCGGAACCTTCGATAACAGCAGCACCTTTCATCAGGGCGTATTCTGGGGAAGCATCGTCCGGGCCTGTGTACCCCTATTTGCCATGATGTCCGGCATTTTGCTGTTTCCCGTGAAGACTGATCTGGCCACTTTTTATAAAAAGAGAATAGGTAGAATAATTATTCCTCTGATCTTTTGGTCCATTGCATTACCACTAGCTTTTTTCCTATACCTGAACTTTATCAAAAGTAGCTCGAGTGCGCTGATCGATATGAATAATTTTACGATGCAGGCGACAGTCACAAAAATTTATACAGCAATATCCAATTTTAATTACGATACAACGCCACTATGGTATATGTATATGTTGATAGGTCTGTATCTCATTATACCCATCATTGGTAGCTGGCTGAATCAGGCCACAAAAAAAGACATCCAATATTTTCTTGTATTCTGGATAGTCACCCTCCTCGTTCCATACATAAAAATGATTGCTCCAACTTTGGGCTATGCGGGCAATTATGATCAGATGGGGATATGGGGTGTATGTAATTGGAATGAGTTTGGTACCTTCTATTATTTTTCAGGTTTTCTAGGTTATATTGTTCTCGCCTACTACCTTGTTAAATACCCATTCCAGTGGTCTATATCCAAAACAATAGCCATTGCCTTGCCTTTATTTATTGTTGGATTTTTGGCCACATTTTTTGGATTTCTGGCTACCCAAAAATACTACCCCGGAAATTATGCCAACCTGGAGGTGATCTGGTGTTTCTGTAATATCAACGTCGCGCTGATGACCATAGCTATTTTCCTTGTTGTACAAAAACTAAAGATACCTGAATCTAAATGGATAAAACGGATCTCTTCTGCCACCTTCGGCATCTATTTATCGCATTTTATAATTGTTCAGGCGCTGACGGATACCTTCTTAAAAATCCCTCATCTTCCAGCAACATTGAAAATCCTCTCCATAGCGCTACTAGGTTTTATTCTTAGTTATTTGATCACTAAACTAATGGATAGCAATTCGATAACAAGAAGATTTATAAAATAAATGCATCTTTGGTATAAATGCATCTCCGGTCATAACAGCGGAGCTTTCTATGATGATATCCCCCTTACGGTAGAAAAACACCTCAGATAATCGATACGCTCACAAAATAAGAAAGAGGGAACCAACGGTTCCCTCCTCTACTAACACTCACCAATATTTAATATGAAAACTATCCTTGTTTAATTTTTATGATGCCTTTACTTCAGCATCATTTGTTTTACTCACTTCTCCTTTTTTAAAGTCTCTTCTTTTTAGCTGTCTGTCTTTTTTCCAATGCTCTTTATGCATTTTACGGTTTTCTGCATAGGAATCTTTTAGCGTTTTTTGTTGCTCTGGAGTTAACATTCCCATCATTTTTTCATGTTCTGCCACACGTTGTTTTTTTATTTTTGCACGATATTCTTTGTGTTCAGCAGCCATTTTTTGATGGTCTTTTGCTTGCTTCAAATTAAAGGCATAGATATCTTTACGCTGTTTATCAGTAAATTTCAGCTTTTGATCCATGCGATCTGTTTTCATTTTGGCAACTTCCTCTGGAGTTTTATTTTTAAAACCCTCGTGCATTCTTCCTGTTTTATGTTTATGCATAGAAGCTTGCACTTCTTTCATTTCGGGTTTAACATCTTTTTTTTCTTGAGCGAAACCGGCGAACATCAATCCAGATAGCGCCAAACTTAACATCAACTTTTTCATTTCTTTATTTTTTAGAAAACCAACAATCATTCTTTTTATAAGTACTCTTTTTCAACTTATTTATTAGTAAGAGTCGTCTCGGCTATCGAAAGTTTAATTGATGATCTGTTAAATAAAGTTAAGAAGCATTTATTGAGAGACAGCACTTAAACGGATAGGCAAAGTATAAGCGACACGTACTTTAAGCCCATTTTGTACACCAGGTTTCCATTTTTTCGCTTTCTTCAATAAGTTTATAGCAGCATCTCCCGTACCAAATTTCATATCACGTTTAACAGCAATATCGGTGAGTGATCCATCTTTTTCAACGACAAAAGAAACCTCAATAACACCGGATACTCCTTGGTCCAATGCCTGTTGTGGAAAGTTGTAGTTCTCAGCAATCCATTGCATAAAGGCAGGAAGTCCGCCTACAGGTGTTGGCATAATTTCTACCGATGTAAATGGATTGTTTGAATTATCATCAGTTCCACCTCCGGATATAGACCCCACCCCTTTGCCCGTAATATCGCCATCTCTTTTTGAAGAACCAAATTCACCGCGCGCAATATATGTACCTGATGGACTTGCTTTTAATGTGATTCTTGAGGTCATTGTATTGGGATTTTTCAACTCATCCTGACTCACAAGCTCTTCTGTAACTTTATTTGCTTTAGCCACTTTTATGTCGGGCATTCTAACCAGATCAAATTTGGACACATCTTGTGCAACCTGTTGGGGAGCTTTCTCTTGCATTCTTACTGGCTCCTCAGGAACCTCCTCTTTCTCTTCCACCTTCTTTTGAATTTCTTCCAGCACCTCTGGTCCTAGATCGCTTACGGTGTATGTCACAACAGGGACAGTTTTCCTAAAATATTTATTATACCCATAGGAACCTGCGATCAGTAAAACTGCAAAGGAAACAACAATTCCTAAACCTATATTTGTTGCTTTATTAGACAGATTACGCAATTCATAGGCGCCATACATTTTGTTGCGACCAGCAAAAATAACATCCAGCCATTCTTTGCGGTAGATATTCAATTTAGAGTTCATCATAACATTAAAGTTTAAATCTTTTCATTATGATGCGCGAAAGCCTTATATTTCACAAAAAATTTAAAGATGCTTATGAAATCACTTTTTTCAGCTATTTTTCTACTTACATTATACGCTTGCGGAAACAATCAAACGCAATCCAAGACTGCAATTAAGAATGAAAATAAGGAAAAGACAATTTCGCCGTATTTTGGTTTTCTAAACCAACAAAAGGATTCACTCATCGCACTTCCTATGGATCAAGCGATGGAAAGTCCTGAGAAATACAATTATGTTATTGTAGAGAATCAAATCAGTCCACTTGAGTTTGTACAGAATAAAGCAGACAACAAAGAAAATAACGGTAGACAGACCGCGCAAAACTTTGCAAATAGTGAAGGCTCCCTATTTAAAATTAGAGATGTAATCAAATCAGGTGAGTTTGGAATGCTTGTCAATAAAAGCTTTATAGATCAATATCAAGTAGAGAAGTTTACAAAAGTTCAAAAAGAAACCTCCCCCGAAATTAAGGAGCAACTTGAAAAAAAATACAACAGGAAGATTAACAAAAGTACCACTGTGGCAGTCCTTGATGATCAATCCGAGTTCAATCTTACCGTGTTTGAAAACCAGCAAGATTCTGCCTTAGCTGTATTTTCTTACGCGAAGGATGAGCAATTGATCAATTTGGATTTTCCGGCTTTGTATGATGACATCAGTACCTGGCGTGTTGATGATGGTGGTCAATTTGAAAATGAAGCTTTTCAAATATTAACTGTATTGCGTTCTGAGCAAGGAATTAGTTTTATCAGCATCTTTTGGGGAGCAGAAGGTTATGAATTAAATTTCTACCAGCCAAAGAAAAACGTATTTACCTCGGCAGCACAAGCCTATGGATATAGTTCCCCCTTATAAGCATATCTATTTTAAGTTTCCCCTGCACACTGAACTTGCCAAGGGAAACTTAAAATGCCTACTTCACTAGATATGCATTCTGGCCATAGGAGCAACATCTTGCCCTACAAAATCTTTCTTTAAAAATTTATGATAGCCGGCAATAGCGATCATAGCTGCATTATCGGTGCAGTATTCAAATTTAGGAATGAAAACCCGCCAGTTGTATTTCTCCCCCATCTCGATTAAGCTTTGTCTCAGCCCCGAATTGGCCGAAACTCCACCCGCTATTGCAATATCTTTTACACCTGTTTCCTTCGCCGCTTTTTTTAGTTTATTCAGCAAGATCGAAACAATACGGGATTGTACACTTGCACATAGATCGGCCATATTTTCAGTCAAAAAATCCGAATTCTGCTTCAATTGATCTTGAACTAAATACAATATCGCCGTTTTCAATCCTGAAAAACTAAAGTTAAGGCCTGGGATTTGAGGTTCAGGCAACTTATAAGCAGCCGCGTTACCTTCTTTTGAAAATTTATCGATGAGTGGTCCACCAGGATAAGGAAGATTTAAAATTTTAGCTGTTTTGTCAAAAGCCTCTCCCGCAGCGTCATCCAATGTTTCTCCTAAAAGTTCCATTTCAAAATAATCGTTAACCAATACAATCTGTGTGTGTCCACCAGAAACCGTAAGGCATAAAAATGGAAAACTAGGCTTCGGATCGTCAATAAAATGCGCCAAAATATGCGCCTGCATATGGTTTATATCAATTAAAGGGATATTCTGCGCAAGTGCAAATGATTTAGCGAAGGATGTTCCTACCAAAAGTGCACCTAATAATCCCGGTCCTCGCGTAAAACTCACTGCATCTATTTGATTTTTGCTTACTTTTGCTTGGCGAATGGCTTCTTCCACCGTTGGAATAATATTTTGTTGATGAGCACGTGAAGCGAGTTCGGGAATCACTCCGCCATATTTTGCGTGGATTGCCTGAGTTGCAATAACATTTGAACGAATTTCACCGTTAATACAGATAGAAGCGGAGGTTTCATCACAAGAGGATTCAATTC
>JALAGS010000034.1 GCA_022712315.1 Sphingobacterium sp.
AAATATACCAATAATATTTGACAATAAGGCGTTAATTGTTCAAAATAAATTAATTCGCTCTTTCCCCCTTGTAATCCTCCATTTTAAGTCTTGCCATTAAATAACTTATTGTGGATTCTGCACCTTGATTGATATTGACCTCATGCTCTTCCAACCCATCAAAGCACCCCCCTGTAACTGGATTATAAACAATTTGACGAAGATGATTCCGTCCTAAAAACCATTCAAAGGCTATTCGAATCGTTTTCTTATACTGCTCATCTTTTGTGAACTTATAAAATCTATCAAGTGCAATAATGGTGTAAGCTACATCAATGGGCTGCTCGCCTCCCCGGGGCTCAGATATCGGCTGGCCGCGCTGGGCCCAGCCTTTGTTGGAAACCACATGAATCTCATTGTCTACGATAATCTTGTTCAACAAGAAATCAAAAGATTGATAAGCGATATCTTTATATGTACTATTCCCAGTGGCCTCATAGGCGATCAACATGGCTTCTGGGATAACACTGTTGCCATAGGTCAGGTAAGATTCAAACCATTGCCATTCTGCAGTGCTCTCCTGCTCAAACATGGCCGCCAAACGATCAGCCAGGACTTCTATAATAGCCTTATAATTTTTGCTCTTCATAAAACTCAGGCCCTTAATGGTAAAGGCCATCGATCGTGTCGAATAATAAACCATCGCATGTCTTGACGCCCGCTCTATAAGCTCTAAAGCAAGTTTTACTATTCTTTCAGGCAAAAGATCAGCCAGGCCAATCACTTCGCCAAGGGCCCAGACTGCCCGTCCGTTGGCATCCTCAAGATTTTCCTGTCCATTTTGCACCGTAAAATTACCGTGCCCATCTACGTAATTCAAAAACGTGCCATCTCCTTGCATACAATAACCAATAAAATCCAGGTATTTCTGAATCAGAGCAATATCTTCATAGGATTCATATAATTTATAGTGATGTAACATGACTATAAGCGCTCTTGCATTGTCATCCAGCGCATAACCACTTGCTAGGTCCGGAGATGAGATATCCGCAAATTGAACAAACCCGCGCTTCTCGGACATTCGGAAAATATGATCCAGGTTGACTGGTGGAATTGAGTAGATCATATCCCTATTTTGATCTATAAGAAGCTCAAAAAGGCAAACATGGGCAATAGCAACATTCTGCCAGGAGGTCTTGACCATCTTTTGAAGGTTCACATGATAGATCCTGCTTATTTTAAGTTCATCATTCAGAATCTGATTGACGGCAGCCGCAAGCTGATCAGAGTCTTCAAAGTCGATTATCGTACCCATATCTTCTTTTAAAACCTCCTTTACATGGGGAATTGGTGTTGACACAATAGGGCACCCAGAGCTAAGCGCATAAGAAAATGTGCCGCTAACCGCTTGTAAAGGGTCTTTTGATGTAAAAAGATACACGTCGGTGATCGATAGATAAGCCAGCAACTCTTCCGTCGAAAGAAATTCGTTGACGAATCGGACATGATCTGAAATGTCATATTGATTAACTATCGCCTCAAGTTGATTTCTATAGGCCTCTCCGTTACTCCGCAGAAGATTAGGGTGTGTCATCCCTAGGATAAGGAACTTTACATTTGGGTGTTGTGCAATGATAGCAGGCAGTGCATATAGTGTGGTTTCTATACTCTTGCTAGGACCAAGTAAACCAAATGTACTGAGGATTTTATTGCCCAGAAGACTGTATTTCTCAAGAATGGCGTTTTTATCTACTGCTGGAGCTAAGTGTGTACCATGTTCTATTACCGTTATTTTATTAGGAAGAATTTTGTAAATATCCGTCAGGATATTTGCGGATCCCTGTGTCATAACGATTATCTGGGAACAATGATATGCAATTCGATATACATGATCAAGCAGCGTACGATCTGGTGCCGGCAACACTGTGTGGAAAGTCACAACAATGGCAATTTGTGCTTTATTAAGATTCGAAAGGAAAGATATGAACTCAGCTTCTTGACCTAGGAAAAGGCCGAACTCATGTTCGATACAGATTAATTTGATACCTTGATCAAATAGAATGTTTGTAAGAATACTGTCAAAAGAAAGCGGATCGGCTATATCCAATTTGCCCAATGGGCAATCATATTGTGATGTATGATCATCTACTATCGGTATAGGAATTAGCCGGAACGACTCTTCGAATTTACTTGAGATAGCCTTCATCAGGTCCGTTGTATAAGTCGCAATACCGCAGGCGCGTGGAGGATAAGTGGATAGGAACGCTATTCCTCTTTTGGTTGCTGAAATCATTGTTGGATTTTTAAGTGGAGTCCTTGCATACGATCTGCTTGTATTCGACAAGGAACTGCACGTAGGAAGGTCTTTAAAGATACGAAAATAAACTGAAAGAACACAATGATAGTTTGGATGTTACATCGGAAGAATGAATGATATGTTAAACTTTGAATATTAACAGTTTTTATCGTTATTATATGCTAACTTAGCAAAACTTATCATTAAATAAATATAAATGCCCTTTTTAGATCATGTCCTACAAGTTCCAACATACGGATGGAAAGACAGCGATGGAAACCTCGTAAAGCCTAGTAAAAAACAACTTCTGAATGAATTTTTCAAACGCCTCAATATCTTTAAAGACAGGCGCAATTGGTTGCCATTTTTTAGCTGGCTAAAAGTAGCGTGCCTTATTCCATTTTTTGTACTGTTCTTAGTATACCATTTGAGCTGGTGGACCGTAGCGGCTGCATTCATTTACAGCATGATCATTATGGGCACCCATGGAACAATATGGCACCATCGATTTGCTACACACGGAGCATTCAAATTTCGGAATGGATTTTGGCGTTTTTTCACACAGAATCTCACGATCAATGTCATACCAGAAGAAATATATGTGATTTCACATCACGTACATCATGCAAAATCAGATCAACCTGGTGATCCTTATAATGCACAAGCTGGATTTTTATACTGTTTCCTGGCCGATGTAAACCACCAGCCTATTGCGAAAGACCTTACCGAAAATTCCTATAACCGTGTCAAACTCCTCATGCGCCATACAGGCGTGACTGCCAACAGCTATAGGCAATATCAAAAATGGGGGTCGTATGTAAATCCTTCACATGCGATTTGGTCCTGGATATTAAATTGGGCTTTCTGGTATGCCATCTTTTATTTGATCGGCGGCCATGCACTTGCCTGTACACTTTTCGGTGCTGCTGGATTTTGGGCTGTAGGTGTACGAACATTCAACTATGAAGGTCATGCAAAAGGAGAAGACAAACAACGGGAAGGCATCGACTTTAATGAAAATGACAAATCAATAAATCAGCTATGGCCAGGTATTGTTGCAGGTGAATGGCACAACAATCATCATTTGTATCCAAAAAGTGCGCGAAGCGGTTTTAAACCTTATCAAATTGATCTTGCTTGGTATTATATTAAAATGATGCATAAACTAGGTGCAGTTAGCAGTTATCGTGATGACAAAAAAAGATTCAACGAACAATACCGTATCCCCTATCTAAAATCAAAGGTTTAAAATACTGGATGGTTAATAACCTATCTTAAGCTCAAATACGCTAAGTATAAAATAAGAAGACAATCTTGACAAAAAATAAATTATAACAGGCATAATTCCCTTTTTCCAAAGTTCGATTTCTCCTAAAGGATTTGCTTTCCAGGTTTAGTTAACATAGATAGAGATAGTTGTAACGTATTTTTACTAAAGATATTCTATATTCATGACTAATCTAAACTGACATTTCTATATTCATTCGGAGTAAATCCTACCCTATTTTTGAATAACCGGCTAAAATGTTGGGGATATTTAAACCCCAGCTCGAAAGCGATTTCATTAATTGATTTGTTGGTATCGAATATTTTTTCTTTAGCAATCTCTATTAGCTTATTCTGAATATATTCCTGTGCTGTTTTACCTGTTTCTTTCTTAATAAGATCTCCAAAATAATTGGATGATAAAAATAGCTGTTCTGCAAAGTATGCTACAGAGGGTAGACCGTTTTGTTGTGGTTCGTCTGACTGGAGGTATGCATTCAAAATCTCCTCAAATTTTTCTAAGACCCCCCTATTGACATTTTCCCGTGTAATAAACTGCCTGTCGTAAAAGCGCTGGCAATAATCCAGAAAGAGTTCGATATTGGAAACAATAAGTTTTTTGGTATGCTTGTCGATGCTATGTGCCAACTCATGCTTTATCTTGTTTAGACAATCCATAATAATGCTCCTTTCTTGCTCAGAAAGATGCAGCGCCTCGCTTGCGGAATAGGAAAAGAAAGTATAATGGGCAATCTCCTTCGCTAAAGCAGTGCCGTACAATAACTCTGGATGAAATACTAAGGCCGTTCCCTGAGGCTGATAGAAATCAGTACCATTTTCGCCTATTACCTGACCGGGCGCCAAAAATATCAATGTTCCCTCTTCATAGTCATAGTTCTTTAGGCCATACCTTAGATCACCGCATTTTATTTCCTTAAAAAATACAGTATAGAACTCATACCTGAGTTTGGAGAGTTTACGAGGATTTGCCTTATTCAAATCAACCACACTGACCAACGGATGTAAAGTCTCATTGTTGTTGAAATTATTGTATTCCGTAATACTCTTAAAATTGATGATCTCTTCCATTTGTTTAAATGCTATTAAACAAATTTACAAAACTAGGATTCAACAATTTATTATATCAGTAATATTGGTAGAACTATCCGTAATCCGTATACCTAAACCATTAACAGCAAACCCGAACTTTGTTAATAGTGAATTGTATAATACATAAACCATTAACATTATGTATAAAGTTAAATTAAACAACGGAATTGAAATGCCTATCCTCGGGTTTGGTGTTTTTCAGATAAAAGATAGCCAAGAATGTGAACGCGCTGTCATTGAGGCTATAGGAACCGGATACCGGCTAATTGACACCGCGGCTTCTTATCTGAATGAAGAAGCCGTCGGTAAAGCAATAAAAAATTGTGGTGTAAACCGTGAGAAGTTATTTATAACAACTAAACTGTGGGTTCAGGATACCGGATATGAACAAACGAAAGCTGCTTTCAAAAAATCCCTAGAAAGGCTACAACTGGACTATCTCGATCTTTATCTGATCCACCAGCCTTATGGGGATATCTTCGGATCATGGAAGGCTATGGAGGAACTATATCATCAAGGAAAAGTAAAAGCAATTGGAGTAGCAAACTTTCAACCGGACCGAATAATGGATCTTATCGTTAACAGTGGTTTTACGCCTGCTGTCAACCAGATAGAAACACATCCATTCCATCAGCAAATTGAAAATCAAGCATTTCTTGAAGCAAATAATATACAGACTCAATCCTGGGGTCCTTTTGCGGAGGGGAAAAATAATATATTCAATAATGAACTCCTTACGTCAATAGCAAAAAAATACAATAAGTCTGTTGCGCAGGTAATCCTCCGATGGCTTGCACAACGTGACATCGTGGCCATCCCCAAATCTGTCCGTAAGGAAAGAATAGCGGAAAATTTTGAAATATTCGATTTTGAACTTACGGAGAAGGATATGGATGCCATAAAATCCTTAGATGCCGGAGAAAGCCTATTTTTTGATCACCGGGATCCCGTGATGGTAAAAGCACTGAGTGAAAGAAAATTGGATATCTGATACTTTAAATTGATACTAAAATGGAAAAGAGAAAACTGGGAAATAGCGGACTTGAAGTGTCCGCACTTGGATTTGGCTGCATGGGTCTGAGTTTTGGTTATGGTCCGGCGACTGATCAAAAAGAAGCAATCCAATTAATCCGCTACGCCTTTGATTTGGGAATTACTTTTTTTGATACGGCCGAATGCTATGGTCCCTTTGCAAATGAAACGCTGCTGGGTGAGGCATTGGAACCACTCAGAGACAATGTAGTGATCGCGACTAAATTTGGTTTTGAGGAAGGAGATTCAAAAAAAGGTCTGGATAGCAGTCCTTCAAGGATCAGGATCGCAGTTGAAGGATCTTTAAAACGGCTTCGTACGGATCGGATTGACCTACTTTATCAGCACCGCACTGATCCTAATATTCCTATTGAGGAGGTTGCAGGGACAGTCGCTGATCTGATCAGGGAAGGCAAAGTAAAACATTGGGGACTATCAGAGGCGGGAAGTGAAACGATACGCCGTGCGCATGCCGAGCTCCCCCTTGCAGCATTACAGAGTGAATACTCGCTGTTTTACCGTGAACCCGAAAAAGATATTTTACCGGTTCTTGAAGAGCTGGGTATCGGATTTGTTCCGTTCAGCCCACTGGGCAAAGGATTTTTAACGGGTGCAATTGACGAGAAAACAGAATTTGATCCGTCTGATTTCAGAAATATTGTACCCCGATTTTTAGCGGAAAACAGAAAAGCCAATCAGAACTTAGTGGAGCTTGTAAAATCTATTGCCCTGCAAAAGGAAGCTACTCCAGCACAGGTTGCTCTAGCTTGGTTACTAGCTCAGAAATCCTGGATAGCGCCTATTCCAGGCACAACTAAAATACATCGTCTGCAAGAGAATATTGGTGCTGCGAGCTTGAAATTATCGCACGCAGATATTCAGCAAATCGAAGATGCAGCTTCCCGCATAACGATTCAGGGTGCCCGTTATCCCGCAGATTTACAGAATAGAGTCGGAAAATAAACAAACTGAAATGATAAAGAATTTTTCAAAACACATCATAACCATCGCATGCCTTCTATCGGTAACATTGCCACTGCATGCTCAGATAAAACAAAAACCGCTGCGTATTGCCGAGCAGGGAAGTTTTGCTATCGGCGGCCTGAGCAGAACAGAACCCGGTAATTTCAATGTAAACGATGCATTGAAGCCGCAAGGTCAGACCTATCACGGGGATCATGCTTATGCATTCTACCAGATCCCGGTAAAGGCAAAAAACTATCCCCTAGTTTTCCTGCATGGTGCCGGCCAGTCTAAAAAAACATGGGAAACAACACCCGACGGCCGTGAGGGTTTTCAAAATATTTTCCTGCGACGTAATTTTTCGGTATATCTTCTTGATCAGCCCCGACGTGGTGAAGCTGGCAAAAGTATGGTTGAAACAACGATCAAGCCTATTGCTGATGAACAGTTCTGGTTTACACAATTCCGTTTAGGAAATTACCCGGATTACTTTCCCAATGTGCAGTTCCCGAAAGATGCTGCCTCACTGGAGCAGTTTTATCGGCAGATGACGCCCAATACTGGAGCTTTTGATGCCATTGTGGTATCGGACGCCGTTTCCAGTTTATTTGACAAAATAGGTGACGGCATCCTGATCACCCATTCGCAGGGCGGTGGCCCCGGATGGATGACCGCTATAAAAAATAATAAAGTCAAAGCTATTGTAGCCTACGAACCGTATAGTGGTTTTGTATTCCCCGAGGGAGAACTTCCCCAACCCATCAGATCCTCTGGGCTTTTTGGAGAGCTGAAAGGCACGGCGATTCCCCTTGAAGATTTTAAAAAGCTGACAGCTATACCGATCGTGGTCTACTACGGTGATAACATCGCCAAAGAACCGTCTGAGGTCTGGAACCAAGATCACTGGCGATCAGGCCTTGAGATGGCCAGGTTGTGGGCAGCGACAATCAATAAACATGGCGGCGATGCGACCGTCGTCCATTTGCCCGAAAAAGGCATCTTTGGAAATACTCACTTTCCTTTTTCTGACCTCAACAATGAACAGATCGCAAACGAACTATCAAGCTGGTTAAAGTTAAAAAAGCTGGATAGGTAACATTGGTAGTAATATCCGTAATCTGTATACTAATAAAGCAGGAAACTATGGGGAACTTTGTATAAATCAAAATGATATAAATGAACACTAAGGTATTATACGGATTTATGATCAGCATGTTTCTACTGATAAGTTCCTGCTCACAGGCAGAAGAATCAGGAGCACAAAAAGATCCCTCCTCAATTGATAAAGTAGATCCATTGAAAGACAAGAAGATATTGATTGTCTACCTGTCCAGAACAAAAAACACCCAAACCCTTGCCGAGATTATTCAGAAGAAAGTGGGAGGCAAATTGGTTGGAATCGAATTAGAGAAACCTTACCCCGAACATTACCAAACTACCGTGGATCAGGTTGCCCAGGAAAATAGAACAGGTTATCTACCGCCATTAAAAACCAAGATAGACAGCATGGATACCTACGATATGGTGTTCATCGGTTTTCCGACATGGGGCATGCAGCTGCCACCACCGGTGAAAAGCTTTCTGAGCAACTATGATCTAGCTGGAAAAACTGTTATCCCATTCAACACAAATGCGGGCTATGGTATAGGCAGCACTTTTGAAACGGTCCGGCAACTATGCCCCGATAGTAAGCTCATTGAGGGATATTCAACCAAAGGCGGAGTGGAACGTGACGGTATCGTCTTCGTGATGGAAGGCAATAAAGAAAAACTCGTCGAAAAAGAAGTTCAGCAGTGGCTTGTGAAAATCGGCCTATCAAAGTAAAAAAAGATTTAAAATTATTAAAAAATGGAACAGATCAAATATATTATCGTAGCCATGTTTATGGCAACAGGCATGATTTCCGAAGCACAGGACAAAATAAAAAATCCATTTGGACTAGTCTACGGGGATGCTATTACGGAGAATGTTAAAGGAAAAGTAAATATACATCCTGTAACCTATAAATTAAATGGAATAGACATCGCAGCGAATGTTTATACTCCGGCAAATTATGACGCTTCAAAAAAATACCCCGCTGTTATCGTAGCCCATCCCAATGGGGGGATTAAGGAGCAAACTGCGGGTCTTTATGCACAGCGGCTTGCCGAGGCAGGTTACATAACCATGGCTGCCGACGCTTCTTATCAGGGTGCCAGTGGCGGCGAGCCCAGACATACGGACAAACCGCAGTACAGGACAGAGGATATCCATGGAATGGCAGATTATATAGCAGCTTATGCAGGTGTAGATCCTTCCCGTATTGGAGCCTTGGGTATCTGCGGTGGCGGTGGGTATACGCTTAAGGCCGCACAGTCAGATAAACGCCTCAAAGCTGTTGCGACATTAAGTATGTTCAATTCAGGTGAAGTGCGACGGAATGGATTTCAGAACGCACAGCTAAGCACTATCAAGCAGCGTCTTAAACAGGCATCAGATGCCCGGGCACAGGAAGCTGCAGGTGGGGAAATCAAATATTCTGGTGTTGCGAGCATAACGGACGAAGAAATTGCCAAAACGCCTACCGACCTCTATCGTGAGGGATTTGAGTACTATTACAGAACCCATGCCCATCCAAATTCAACGTTTTTATATACGACCAGCAGCCTAATGGACCTGATGACATGGGATGCGACGGATGGCATCGAACTGATCGACCAGCCTTTATTGATGATGGCCGGAAGCAAGGCAGATACCAAATACATGACGGATGAGGCTTTTCCGAAAGCAAAGAATGCTAAAAACAAAGAGCTCTTTTTGATAGAGGGCGCAACGCACATTGAAACGTACTGGAAAAAAGAATATGTTGCAAAAGCGGTAAATAAACTGGTTGATTTTTATCACCAAAATCTTCAATAACAAACAAACTATACTTATTATGAGAAAATTATTGCTCGGCCTCTGTTTGGCCCTAACCGGAATCCAGATATCTCTTGCGCAATCGGCCACTGATCAGGAAATCATCAAACTTTCTAAAGATAAATGGCAATGGATGGCCGATAAAAATGTCGGCCCATTGGACAGCCTTTTCCACGAAAAATCAATGTTTGTCCACATGGGTGGATCCTGGGGAAAACAACGGGAACTCGAAGTGATAAAAAGTGGCGGCATCTGGTATAAAAAGGCGGATATCCACGAAGTATCGGTCAATATTATAGACAATACGGCTATTCTGCTTAATAGGATCGACCTACTGGCCGTCGTCGGTGGAAATGAGGTAACCAATCCCTTTATGGTTACCGAAGTATACGTCAAACAAAATGGCGCATGGAAATTGGGTTCATTATCGTTCAGCAGGCTGCTTACTCCCGGAAATAGATAACCAATAACCCGAGCAATGATCATGAAAAGGTTACTAAAGACATAAAATAATGATAAAGAAACAAAAGTATATAATAGTATTTTTAATGCCCTTATTTTCCCTGTCGTCCTTGTTATACGCAGCCCAAAATCCGTTGAAAGATCCCTTAACTAGCCATGAAATAGGACTTGTAAGGATTGCAGCTACAGCTGCCAAAGGCGACCTGGAAGGACTGAAAAAGGAACTCAACAAAGCACTTGATGATGGATTGACAGTCAATCAGATTAAAGAGGGAATCATACATCTTTATGCTTACGCTGGTTTTCCGCGAAGTATACGAGGATTGCAGACCCTGATAGAGGTACTCGAAGAAAGAAGAGCGAAAGGTATTGTTGATCCGCTTGGTGCAGAGGCATCCCCTATTCGAAACGACAAGACAAAATACGATCGTGGAAAAGCGATTTTGGAACAGCTAACTGGTACACCAGAAAGAGATCCTAAAACTGGATATGCGGCTTTTGCCCCAACTATCGAAGTATTTCTAAAAGAGCATCTATTTGCCGATATTTTTGAACGGGATGTGCTTTCATATGCAGAAAGAGAACTTGTGACAGTATCTGTACTGGCCAGCATAGGCGGTGTGGAACCGATGCTGAAATCCCATCTGACCATTTGTTTAAATGTTGGTCTATCCGAGGAAAAACTGCGGCAGTTTATAAGCGTTATAGAATCGACAGTGGGCAAAAAAGAAGGTCTGGATGCAAAAAAAGTCTTGGACGGGGTACTAGCGGATAAAAAATAAATTATAGAAATATTCCTCTTTAATCTTTCCACTGGGGAAGGTACAAAAGAAAATACATCAGGCTCCTCCAAACTTCCTTAAAATTGGGATTCATATGGATAAACATGATTAAAAATTTTAAAACTATGAATTTAAAAAACACAGCGGTATTATTTATAACTGGCATATTTGGAATTTCCTGTAGCCAACAGGAGCAGCAAAATACAGTGTGCGAGAAAACACATGAGCCAGTTTTTGAAAAAGGCGAAAAGATTAATAATGATAACTTTACCGGAACAGTATATTTAAATAACCTGGTAACAGCAGATAGCCTTAACCAGAATGCAGTCGGCAGTGTAACCTTCGAGCCAGGTTCTCGGACCAAGTGGCATTCTCATCCAGCCGGACAGATTATCCTGGCTTTGGACGGTGTTGGATATTACCAGGAAGAAGGCAAAGACAAAGTTATTGTTCGCAAAGGTGAAGTCGTAAAGTGCCCAATAGACGTTCCTCACTGGCATGGAGCAAGTGCTGATTCTGCTTTTGTACAGGTTGCAATTACAGGCAGGGAAAAAGGGGAAACAGTCTGGTTTAAGCCGGTCACAGATGAAGAATATAATCGTGAACCTAAATAGGATGACCTTATGAATAAAAGAGTCCAAATAGTTTTGGCTATAGCATCATGAGTCTTTTTTTCAGCCAACTTAAAAGCTCAATCACCAAAGAAAAAAGTTCCTATAGTCATTGAAGACCAAGGAAGTTTTGCAACAGGTGGCACAGTCCTAAAAACTCCTGGTACTTATGATCCGGTCAAACGGGGAATGGACGGTCAGACATTTCATGGTGACCATGCTTATGTGTTTTATCAGATACCACAAAATGCAAAAAAATTACCACTGGTATTCTGGCATGGAATAGGACAATTTTCCAAAACATGATCTGTCAATTTAAAATATTTTTGTTGCTTAGATCATCTATAGTCAAAAATCCGGTAACAGAAAACTTTTTGACAGCTAGTGCTCCGTACTTAACATCTAGAAATAATTTTTTTAAAAACCAAACAGGATTCACCCCTCGCAGACTCAAGGTTTTTTTATTGCTTTTATATCGTTTTTCATCGAATATCGTCCTTTATCCACTTTAATTCCCCACGTTCTATCATGGCTATATACTTTTGCACGTGATCATCGGTCAATAAGCCATTGTCTTCAAGGTGGTAATTGAACTGCTTAGTGAAGGTGTAATATTGAATACTTCCTACATAAGCATTATTAAGATAAATTTGCCAAAGGCTGTATTTCTTGGCCCGAACTTCCACGACCTGGCGTTTTCCATGATGATAAAACAACTCAGGCACATCCGTATCAAAGCGAAGTCTAAGGGCCTCAATGCACGCTTCTTTGATGTCATCGGCAAGTACACCGAATGCCAATTGCCACACTCCCTGAGATTTCCTGAAAACATAAAAAGCAAGACCATTTTTGTTGTAAAGATGATAATCTTTCATGCCCATGCTTTTATCATGCACGGTAATTTGAGCGTACATTACCCGATTTCGGCAAAAGATTTCTAGCGGTTTCACCTTACAATATTACTAATAATATTAGTAATATTGATTACAAAAACGGTGATCCCTCTTGATTTACTTTAAAAACATTGGATAATTGGATATAAATAATCTTATTTTAATCATGCAGATGGTCGTTTAGTTGCTTTTTAAATTTTATCCTTACCCCAAGTCATACTTGAAAAAATTCCATCTTTCATTACCAATGCATGCAACAATGCAATAGAAAGGTGCCCCACAACAATGAAAAAAAGAGACCAGGCTAAACCTCTATGAATGTCATGCAGCCAAGCATATAAAACAGGATTCTGATCTATAAGGGATGGAAGAATAATATTTTGGGATAGCTTGGCTTGGAAACCGCCCGCGGAGAGCTGTCCCCAACCCGTTATAGGTAAAGCAAACATGAAGGCATACATAACCCAATGCATAAAGTGAGCCATCTTTTTTTCGATCTTTGGCATATCACTTGGCAACGCCGGAATCGGATTCATGATTCTATTCACAAAACGCAATATACAAAGAAACAGGATTGCTACACCGATTGGAATATGAAGATCGATCAACCAGGGACGACTACTAAGAGAAGTCATCATTCCTAAGCCAATAAACATTGTCGATAAAATCAATGTTGCCATCAACCAATGTAGAATTCTTCCTGTAAGATTAAAGTTTAAAGGAAGTGAACGATTAATATGACGACGTCTTAGCTTGAAAATCTTTACAGATTTGAACCATTCACGAATTCTTGAGCCAGACTTTAGATTCTTCTGCTGTGACATATTATTTATCTTTAGAAGTTTCCTTTTTTCCAATGGCGTCAGTAGCCTTTCCATAGCCGATCTCCCGGACACGTGCATTATACGAATGGGCATAAATACCTGCTCTAGCTGTCAGAACAGGATCTTTGGATACCTCTATTCCTGCCGGTACTTTTGTGGGATCAAAGTTAATATCGCGGCATCCACCCTCAGTTTGGTCAAAAACTCTCTTAATTTCCAATACACCTGCGACGATCTGACGACGATTTGCCGGCCAGGCCTTCGAAGGGTTTTCAATTTCGTCACCAGGTTCAGCAAAGGTCATGACCAAATCCCAATAGAGCGCCCCTTTATCTAGGCGTTGTTTTAGATCGTCAAAAAGGAAGTCGTGACTCGCGTGCTCACGTTCCTCCTTAGACCAGGCACTGAAAGGCGCATGCGGCCGCATCGACCAGCGAACGGCATGTTTATTCCCTTTAGAATCAATTAAATAGAATGCATTGATAACATTGTACTCTGCTACTGCAAAGCTACTTACCCATGGCGCTTTATCAGCCCAATCGATAAAGTTTTGGGCTTCTGGATAGTCTTTAAGAAAAGCGGATACTAATGCCGGGTTTGGCTTACCCGTAGTGCTGTCGATTTTGTACGCATCTGATCTTCTAATTACGCCTAAAGCATCATGTGTAACGAAAAATGGATGATTGTTCAGTTTCATTCTCCATTGCTGGTTGTTTTCTGACGATATCATCATTGCCATGCTAACTGTTCGTGTTGAATTGTCAGCAGCAAAAGGATCTACAGTTCCGATTGAAAAGCGACCTAATACAGCAGATGAATCCTGTGAAAATACAGTTGCTTTCGAAAAGGGAGCTAATTTGCCTGTTGAACGAAAAGTGCCTTCGAAACAAATTCCTTTCGAATGTGCCCGTCTATAACCTGCAGGAAATGAGTCCGGGATATCTTTAAGGAAGCTTGCTGTCGTTGTTCTATTTCCAAGCCATCCTGCAGACCAAGCAAAGATCAAAACCAGACCGGCTGCTAGCACTCCGATACATACCAAAGGGATGATTGCTTTTTTCGATTTAATTTTCTGTTTATCCATTTATTATTAAAACTAGATTTATTCAACAATGTTTTAGCTAAATCTTGCTGAGTTTAAAAATTTGTAATTCACCAAAGTTATTAGTAAAGACAGTAATTTGGGTTACATATTACCTTTAGGTAATTAGTTACTTTAAGGAAATCAGGAGTATTATATTAAAGTAATTTTTATATTTATGTCTATAAAGTAATGTAAGTAAGTGAAGAAGTCAAAACTGGAACTCGGAGAAAAGTGTTTGCGCCAGATTCGAGGGATTAAAGATACAAATCAGCTGTTGAGTGGTAAATGGAAAAGTTTGATCATCAGTCATCTGTACTATGAAAAAACTATGCGGTTTATGGATTTAATTAGACAACTTGAAGAAATAGCTCCTAAGGTACTTTCAAAAGAACTTAAAGAACTGGAATTAAATAAACTTATAAAACGTACAGTAAAAGATACAATGCCTATCACGGTCGAGTATGAGCTTTCTGAATCTGGAAAAAGTCTTCATTCGGTAATTAAAGTGATGAGTGAGTGGGGAATAAATTATAGGGAACGATTGTACAGTACTGAATAAACTTACTTTTTATTAATAATTGGGGGCATATCCTAGATCAGTTCTTAACTATATATGCTCGTTTTTTAACCTAATTTAAACCGGCTTTGGGCATTCATCTATTGTAATGATCGTAAGATTAATTGAGATAATTTTGCTCATTTTTTTATTCCTCATAGCCTAACTCATCAAGGATAATAACAAGTTCATCGCTTGTCAACCAGCTCGTATTGTTACATAGCATCACCCAATTGCCATTGCGAAAATCTACATCCATTATAAAAAACCGATCAATCATAATTTGCAAGGTTCCACCGCCATGCAAAACAGAAACCTCCACCACTTGCTTTTGACCACACACGTCACATTTGAACTTTATATCGTTTTTCATCGAATATCGTCCTTTATCCACTTTAATTCCCCACGTTGTATTATGGCTATATATTTTTGCACGTGATCATCGGTCAATAAGCAATTGTCGTCAAGGTGGTAATTGAACTGCTTAGTGAAGGTGTAATATTGAAGACTTCCTACATAAGCATTATTGAGATAAATATGCCAAAGGCTGTATTTCTTGGCCCGAACTTCCACGACCTGGCGTTTTCCATGATGATAAAACAACTCAGGCACATCCGTATCAAAGCGAAGTATAAGGGCGTCAATGCACGCTTCCTTGATGTCATCGGCAAGTACACCGAATGCCAGTTCCCACACTCCCTGAGATTTCCTGAAAACATAAAAAGCAAGACCATTTTTGTTATAGAGATGATAGTCTTTCATGCCCATGCTTTTATCATGCACGGTAATTTGAGCGTACATTACCCGATTTCGGCAAAAGATTTCCAAAGGTTTCATTTTACAATATTACTAATAATATTAGCAATATTATACACAGTTAAGATATTTATGGTTTTCGATTTTTTATATGCAATTGGATGGATGAAGGCTCTCCTAGCCCGGTAATAGCATTACACAGATTGCCTGACATGTTGCTTGGGAGTTTCTATGACACGATTGTAAATTTCCTGCATCTTCTTCTCATAGCTGGTAGAGCGACCGCCAAAGAAATCGACATAGCTCGCTCTTATATCGCTAAAGGCAGTGGTGTCGATGTAGCGATTTATTATTGTGCAATTGGTTTATGATCTCGCTTACAGCTTCCACAGTTTGTCCGATTTCTTCTGCTGTAGTGAAACGCCCTAAACTAAATCTTAGTGCATTAAATGCCTCATTCCTACTCAATCCCATAGCTTCAAGTACAGGAGAAGGTGCTGCTTCAAAATAACTGAGTACTGAGCAGTTGGAAACACATATATTATCGAGTTTTTGAACAATATTTTCGCTGTTAATACCATCAAAACGTATTGTACATGTTGTATAGATCCTGTGTGTTTTAGAACCTATTAATTTCGTCCCTCCGATTGCCAATAATTGTTGTTCTAAGATATCACGTAGTTTGCCAATGCGTTCTTCGTCTTCATTCATCTGTAAAGCTGCGAGTTCAGCGGCTTTGCCGATACCAACGATACCCGGCACATTAAGTGTACCATTTCTTGCCTCGCCTTCATGTCCACCAGAAAAGATAAGCGGTTTCATAGGTACTTCGGGTCTAAAATAAATACCGCCTATACCCGTTGGCCCATAAAATTTATGGGCAGAGAATGTGAGGATATCTATTAATGATCGTGCGAGAACAGGGAGTTTTCCGACAGATTGGCTTCCATCGGTCATAAAAAAGGCGTCATGAGCATGTGTTATTTCCGCAATTCGCTCTATGTCCTGAATCACACCAGTATCATGGTTGACATGCATCACACATACTAAAGCTGTAAGAGGTGTAAAGGCCCGCTCTAGTTCTTCAAGGACTATCAATCCGTCGCTATCAACAGAAAGGTAAGTAACCGCAATACCATTGGTCTCAAGATACCTGCAGGTATCCAAAACTGTGGGATGCTCTGTCTGTACAGTTATAATATGTTGTTTCCCGGGCCTCAATAATCCACGTAATCCCATATTGATAGCTTCCGTAGCACCAGCTGTAAAGAAAATATCTTCTGCATTGGTATCTATAAGATCAGCAATCTGTCTCCTACTCTTCTCGACCGCAGTATCTAAATATTTGCCTAGTTTATGACGACTTGCTGCGTTACCATACTTGTCTGTCAAATAAGGCATCATTTCGTCTAAGACCCTAGGATCCATTGGAGTGGATGCATTGTTGTCAAGATATATAATTTTGTCCATGTTAGTCGATTTGTCTTGCGTCATTCTTTTCATCCTCATCATACGTTTTGAGCATATAGTGTTGTCCTAGGTTTCCCTCAAAGACTTTTATTTCGGCAGTCTTTGGTTGGTACGGCAAATTGTAATCCCATTCCATGAAAGATAAGTTCATCATCCGATTTCCCCATAATTTGTTCTCAAATTTGGCATAGTTGTCATTTCCTCCAAAAGACTTGAACAAAAAAGACGCATCTACTTTGGCTCGCTCCCACTCAAAAACTTGCCGCGCGTTAAAAATGTTTGTAAGCGATAGGAACCCGTAAGAATAAACTGTTGAAAGGAGAAAAACAGCGCTTAAATACAAGGGTTTCGAAACTGTATTTCGGATAATGATCTTCTTTAACATGATTAGGCCGCCAATGGCTACCACAACAACTCCACCCAACAGAGCCGACCATGGCAGAAAGTACCAATCATTTTTCAGATGGACTTGATCATATAACAAAAATCCAAATTCTAGCACTACAGCAAACGTAAAAAATCCCTCAGGCCACATGCTCCTGATATTATCCGTGCGCAAATTTTTAAGAAAAACAACCAATATCAACCCCGAAAACAGTCCATACAACAAAGTTGTATACTGATTAAAAAGCACAAAACCAAAGCCGTAAAAAACGCCGGCCACAATGAAACCAATAAAAGTCAGTGTCTCGAATTTCTCGTTTAAATAAGTGCTAAGCTTTTGTATAATATGCATAAATGAGGCTTTAGGTTAACCTGATGCGTCCATGATTAGCCGCATAGGAAAAATAACATTAGCTTAAAGATAAATATTATTTATCAATACTTAATAAGGTTAGGAATAATTATTCTGATTGTTACATACAGAAGGCTCCAAACTTCCCCAAATGAGCTGTTAAAATAGAAACCTCATTTTGCTTTAATTTTATCTCTATGCTTTAGACCAAATTTAATTAAAGCATTGGCAACTTCCTGCGTCTCTTTAGCATAGGCGGTAAGCGCATAAGAAACGGTCACAGGCTTCGTGTCATTAACCGTTCTACTAACCAGTAAATTATCTTCCAATTCCTGAAGTTCCTTGGATAGAACTTTTGGGGATATTCCCAGAGCCATCTCTTGCAGATCTTTAAACCGCATTGGGCCGTGTTTCTGCAAATTGTGTAGGATACAAAATTTCCATTTACCACTGAGCAATTCAATGCCATCTTTTAATGCCAATATAGTTTCTTTATCAATATTTTTATTGCTCATAAGATAGTTACTTTCCTAAAGGTAATGAATAGTAAATATATGTTGAATATCCAATAGTTTTGTTGAACAGAAATTTAAAGAAAATCTTATGAAAGTAACAGTAATCGCAAACATTTCGGCTAATGGAAGAATTTTGATATCCGATAATCCGCATCATAAACTGCCACCGGAAGCAATGGAATTTTACGTACATTTTGTAAGGCAGGTTGGAAATGTAGTGATAGGATTGAAAACATTTGAAAATTTTCTAAATTTTCCAGATCCGATAAAAGATCATTTTAATGGAATAGAAATCATCATATTGGCCGATAAACCTTATACGGCTGATGGCTACAAGACTGTTGCAAGTCCTGAAGAAGCAATTGCATATATGTCTGCAAAAGGAGTGCGGGAAATAGCCGTTGGTGGCGGAGCAGGTACTTTCAACGCTTTTTTGGATAAGAATTTGGTTACCGATATTTATTTTAACATCAGCCCTATAATTACTGGAGCTGGAGCAATTTTAGCAAGCAATGAGGATTTAAGTTCAAAGTTCAAGTACAAAGGTCAGAAGCTTAAAAACGGTTTTCTTCAATTGCATCTAACGAAAGAAGACTGAATAACAACAGACCAAAAATGTCAGGGCTTTTAAAACCCCGCATCCTTTTGGGAATTGGGGTCATAAATAAACATAGAAACATATTGATTAAATATCCATGCGCCTTTCGTAACGCTGTCCTTTCAATTCAAAAATATAGCGGACATAGGGTCGATAGACTTTCCTGACCTGTCCACGATGCCTTTGCTGTATACTGGTTGCTATTATTCGAGACAGATAATCGCCGGTTATCAGTTCTCCGGTATAGGAAAGTACTTCCCAGGAGACTAAACGAACGGATTCACGCGACCCATTTTCAAATAGAGTATTAAAATCTGCAGTTACATAACCGTTGTCCGATACTCGTCCTGCACTAGTAATTTGCGTATATACCTGATCTTCATCATTTAGCACACTCAGGTTACAGCTCGCATAGACCTGTGGATTGGCGACTGACACGGCATTAATAATCGCGGTCCCCCTTCCTCTTCCAATCACCAATCCTTGCGCGCTAACTGTTGCGACGTTGTTATTTGATGAGGTCCACTGTATATTTTTGTTGCTGGTAGCGTCAGGGAAAACGGTAGCTTCAAGCTGATGGTTCCCTCCCGTTAGGAGTACCAAACTCTTTAATGATAGCTCTATACGCTGTTCTTGAACAGGTTTTACGATAACGGTACAAACTGAACTCTTCTCGTTATTCGGTGCAGTCACTTTAATGAATGCCTGTCCAGGTTTCAGTCCTTTAACTTTTCCATGAGTAACAGTGGCGACAGCCTCATCACTGGACGACCAAAGCAGATTCTGGTGGTCTGCATTGACAGGTAACACTCTTGCAGTTAGCAACAGTTCCGTGCCAGCTTGCATCTCGGCCTTAGTCTTATTCAACTCAATAGATGCAACCGGGACTGGCAGTATTTGTATAGTGATTTCTCCTTTTATTGCCGTCCCGCGAATCACTGCGCTCACCTGGGCTGTGCCAGATCCGACCGCCTTCACTTTCCCATTGTCTACGGTAAGGATACCTATATCGGAACTATTCCATTCTATAACTGGATTCGTATCAGAGACATCTTCAGGCGCTATTGTATGGTTGATCTGGACTTCCTCCCCGACGAGCAATGTTGTCTTGTCGGCACTTAACTTCAGTGTAGCCGGCAATATGGGTAGTACGCGTACCAGTGTGCTCGCTTTTAAAGTCTGTCCCTTTACTGACACCGTTACCTTGGTCTCGCCGGCCTGATGACCATAGACGATACCATCTGCTACAGTCGCTATCTGGGGATCCGATGTTGACCAGATGTAATCCAAATCTTTAATTTCCACAGGTGTATACTTCACGGATAACTTTATCGATTTTCCCACCCCAAGAGAGACCAGTTCCTGTTCGAGTTTTATACTGCTTAGCCTGGCCGGGGAAATATCGTCTCGGCCACAGGCTGCGGCAAGTATTAAAATATGTAATACAAATAGGTGCAGGCTCAAACTGTGCCAATTACTTTTTGTTTTTAGCGATATGATATTCATAAGTTATGAGAATGCGTTTAGTTTTCAAAGATTTTGGCTCGAAACCGTCCATTTGCGGTAGTAAGACTCAACAAGAACGGTCCATAACCTGCATTTGTGACATGAAAAGATCCTTCAACCCAACCCTTATCTATTTTTGTAATACTGATCTGACCACCGCTGGGAACAATATTCTTAATGATCTTATCCAGATACCGGCTCATATAAGTCGTTTCTGCTGTCTGAAAATGGAAATGATTACCTCCATTTGCGATGTCATAAGTGTATTCACCCACCCCACCGTTCCAACTCAAAAGAAAATATCCTCCGCCCTCATTTTCAGGATTCGACAGCAGATACTTATTGCCCGACTTTGCAGCTGAAGAGGCTGGAAACCGCACAGCAGAACTGCCAGCGATACTTAGTTCGATCCAGCCATTCCCCGAAATATGAAGATTGGAAAGCAACAGGTAGGTCCCTGCTCGAGGTGCCTTTAACTTGAGCTTTACCGTAGCGGTAGCACTGCCATTAACACTGGCCGGTGCCTGGTAGGTCACTGTACTTATATCCGCTTTGACAATTTTACCTGGGCCTATCAGCTCCCATGAATCGATAAATTTGCTGGGTAACGATGCTGGCATCCCCACAGGATACCCCGGTTCGGATCCCTGCGCCCGACCTGTCAGGGGTGTCAAGAGATCATCCCAGGTCGTCTGTGTAAAAATAAGCGCGCGTACGGACTGGCTATTTCCTGGTTCGACAGTCGCTTCGTAAGGCTCTAGTGACAATCGATTCATCAACGACCAATCGCTGAAATGTGCCGTTTCATAACTTACTATCTTTTGAGTCATATCCATTGTACTGGCCCCGACGTATTTCCAGACACCGTCTTCCTGTTGATAAGCAAATCCAAGGGTCTGCGGTAGACCTATTTCGGTGGCGATCTTACTCCAGTCAAAAGTAAGCGTTACAGCCTTTTTGAAAATCACATTATGGGGCATCAGTCGATAAGACAGGCCAATTCCCGCAATGTTGGTCTGCACAATTGGCTGGATTGAAATTTCCCTATCTTCGGTCAAAGCGCCTGCTGGAACATCAATTTTCAATTGCCCATCAGCAGATGTCAATACGCCTCCAGCGGCACCGATAACTTTACTTGAAATCTCGCCTTTGGCAGCTCCAACGGGCCTAACTAAGGGAGTAATTTTGATTTCAGTATGGTTTTCTGGCTCAACCGGATCCCTTTTGCAGGAAGAAATCAACCCTATACCAAAGAGGTGGAGACAGATAATAATATAAAAACAGAAATTGTATTTTCTTTTCATTTCTTAATAAATTTAATGATCAACAAAAGCAAAAGTACAGCGACCATCGTGCTATTTTTCTAGAGGCAATTGCTTATATTCATGGGTAATACTACCTAGACCAGTGGGCTATATTTTCACAAATTCGACTCTTCTATTTTTTGCTTTATTCTGTTCACTGGATTCATCAGCTACCGGCACCGTGTCCCCTTTACCATCTGTTTCTATCTGAGCCATGTTTATCTGATAATCATTTATTAACATATCACGGACCGCATCAGCGCGCTTTTTGGATAACAACAAATTAGTATTTGTATTTCCAACAGCATCAGTATGACCTATAATGCGGATCTTCATCGTCGGATCCCCACGAAGTACGTTGGCGACTTCTTTGATGATTTCCTCTCTATCTGACTTTATTTCGGCCGAGTTTGTCGCAAAAAGTATACTGCTTGTTTCAAGCTTTCCACCGCTCAGCAGCTTGGACCGACTATCCTCGCTTCCCGCTGCAAACCTGAAGTTTGACACATAAAATCCCAACTGATCGTTGGTGTAATTCGAACTCCCCATATCGAGCTTGAGCTGATTAAAATTGCTATTAACCGGGACCGCATTGGGTAGATCAAATACTTTTTCCTTGTCGAGCCAGATACGGACGCGTTCTTTTTGGATACTGATTGCCACATGCACAACATCACCAACTTTTTTATCAAAATTAGCCACGCGATACTTATCTGTTTCTAGTTTTTTGGCCACATTTTCATAGGATGTCAATTGGACTGCAGCCTCTGAACGGTAAGGTGCAATACTTACTTTGAGACAATTTTTTAATCGGTAATCGTAGGACATAATATCCCCTTTGTTTCCCCGATCATAAAAAGCAAAATTGAAAGCGGGTACCATATAGCCCCCAGCAAGCGGCCAATCCATAATCAGGTCAAATTCAATTGTGGCATGCTCGCCGATATTGACAACTGGGCTGACGAAACTTCCGGGATAAAGTCTAAGCCACCTGCCCTTGGCATTATTTAAAGTTACCACTTCACCCTTGCTCCGTGTATACCATTTTAGCGGGAACTGTCCTATAGCATCTTGCGAAAAATCATCTGCCAGCAAAACTTTGCTTCCAGATACAAAATCGTATACCATTGTACTGTTCAATCCAGTTTTTTGAACAGTTGAACTTGCATCTTGGTCTGAAATACCAGGATCTTTAGTTGCGCCCTTTGAAGACTGCGACTGTTCTTCTTTCTTAACTTTGCCATCAATTACATTTTCGATGGCAGAACCAGCTATTTTCTCAGCTTTCTGTTTGAGCTTATTAAAAAGCCCTTGGGCCATCACATTGCTTCCTGTCAATATGATAGCTAGCATTAATACACTTTTCATTGCTATAACAATGGTTGATTTTCACGAATGTGTTCGACCAAAACCTTGCTGACTTGCCATCCTGACTGTGTAGCGCGCAGATAAATATAATCCGTACGTGTAAAGTTTTCAAACTGCATCGTCATCTTAGCGATGCAAGCGGAAGCATTTTCATCCAGGACAGTATAATCGGTCTTACAATCATACCGATAACCTGACATCGATTTTAAAAATTTCACGAAATGTTTTTTGGTATATCTTTCATTCGTAGCGTGGAGGTAATATTCAAAGTCATCCATAAAGAGGTGTTCCACCCACTCGGGCTCTCCCTGACTGACCGTTTTTACATAGGCTTCCATAACTTCGCCGGCGTTCCATGACCGCATGGGATTGTGTTTAGACGTTGCATATCCTGCCTTGCTCAATGTACACACAAGGAGCAACAAAATTGTTATTTTATTCATGATAATTAGTATGTGTTAAATGATCTATTTTTGTGGTTCGTTAGATTTCACATAACGTTGTACTTCACCTCGTCCGAGAGGGACTTCGAGTACTTTTTTTCCGTTACTTTCCTTTATTGTCCAATCTTTTAGCTGCATTTTTTTACTTGGATATAACTCTGCTAGGGTGTATTTTTTGGTTTCTCCAAAACCGGGTGGGTTACTCGATCCGCAAGTGTTAAAGGAGCGGTAGTTTCCGCTTGCATAAAACATCTCTAGGCTTTTATTTACCGGATCGATTTTTACCGTTCCCTCTTTATAACCTAATACTTGAGTGCGGCAATAAGTAGATGTACTGGTATAATAAAAATATTCCTTTGCCCGGCCATCTTTATAAAACATGTACCCAACCGCAATTTCATTTCCAGGTCCTTTATAGACCCCATCGTATCCCCAAAAATTGCTGATTGAGCTGACTCCTGCAATCCAGTAACCGACCAGATCGTCAGGCACCGCAGATCTGGGATGATCACCAAACTCGCCTTCGATAAGCTCAGGAGAGGCCTCTGCCTCTTTGCAACTATACAATGTACAGCATAGTACAACAAGCACTGCTATAAATCCCGTGGAAAATAAGCAGGCTGATCTCGTTGATTTTTTCATTAATGTTTTCATTTTGATTATCCTATTGATTTAAATTTTGATACCAGCGTTCCATGCCGGCGACTTATCCCTCTAAAAAGCTTACATCAATACAGGTCTTCCAATCAGTAATGTTCCCTTTTCAGATAAGATGATTCAAAGTTAGTTCCCCCAGGAACTCAGATAAATAAGGAAAAAGCACTATATTTATAGGCAGTACTACCCATGTTATACCGTAATACCTTATCTATATTTGAATATGTTTTTAAGATTTCTTTTTTACATATTACTGGGGTTAAATATGATCAATGGCCTTAATGCTAAAGAGCTCGTTGTGACCAATACGGAAGCGCTGTATAAAACGAGCCTGACAAAGAAAAGCGCGTCGTTTTTCAACTTAGATATTGATATAAAAAATCAGTCAGATGCTGATGATTGGTATATTCATATTCCCCCGCCCATTGAAGATGTCAGACTCTATATAAAGGATCAAGAGGGCCGACTAGCTGAAGTATCGATGAATGAAAGTACTTTACATGCCGAAAAAAAGGTCCGTATAAATGGCTTTATGTACCCGATGGACCTTCGGAATGGTGAAAAGAAGAACTACCTCCTCCTAATAAAAAGCAGCTACCAATTTGCGATACCGATTTACATTGGTACAATGGAAGCTATTTATGAAGAAGACCATTTCAGAAATATTGTTAACGGATTTATGTTTGGCATATTGGTAGCCCTGGTGATATATAATTTTTACCTCTTTATTGCGATCAATGACAAAAGTCATTTATACTATTTAGGCTATATTGTTTGCTGTATTATTTTCTTGATGACCTGGAATGAATACTTTACAGACTGGATACCGCCCTGGAGACTCCGTTTGCTTAGCTGCTCTGCCATTTTTATCTTAGGGTTCGGTACGTTGTTTGCCAATCAATACCTGCAGCTAGCTCATACAGCACCTGGATTATACAATATGCGAAAATGGATTTATCCACTTCTCGTGGTTCCGTTTGTTGTCGATCTCACTGGGTTGTATGCGATCGCATTTTATTTACTTTGTTGTGTTCTGGCCATTGCTGCTGCTTACTGGCTTATTGCAGGGATCTATGGTATTCGGCAAAAAGCAAAATCAGCAGCGTATTATCTTGCTGGATTGGTTCTATTGCTCTGGAGTTACACTTTTTACGAAGGCTTTCATACATCTATGAATATACAGCTGGGAATTTGCTTACAAGCCTTAATCCTTACTTTTTATCAGGCAACTCGTTTTAATTCCCTAAAAAAAGAATCGATACAATTGAAAAAAGTCCTGATGGATCAATCGGCAGTTTTTTCAAAACGCATTATCAGTGCACAGGAAAGCGAAAAAAGAGCAATAGCAAAGGAACTTAACACAGCTATTGGCCAACAGCTGGTCCTGCTCAAAAATGAAATTTTTGTATTAAAGAAGCGAAGTACAGATAAGGATATTGTGGTATTTGATGCAATAACTCAAGACATAGGAAAAACGATCGAAGAGGTGGGGCTCATGTCATCTTCACTCCATCCGTACCAATTGGAAACTCTTGGTTTCAAAAGGTCTGTCCTGTCTATTGTAGAAGAAGTAAATGCTAGTTCAGATGTCAATATTAGACTTATTATAGAGGATCTGGATCAGCAATTGAATCGTGAAACGAAGATCAACCTTTACAGGATATCGCAAGAATTATTAAACAACCTCATCAAACATGCACATGCTAATCGGTGTACCATCTGTATAAAACAAGTTAAAGGAAATCTCCTGTTCTATTATCATGACAATGGTAAAGGATTTGATGAAAAGGCTGTCGCTATGGGATTAGGTCTAGTGAGCATTCACGAAAGGTGCATGCTGTTACTGGGGAAAATCAATCTGAGGACACGTCCGGCTCATGGGACAAAACTACTAATCAAGATTCCATTGGATCCAATGGGTAAACAGTCGATCTAAAAAGAATGAAAAATTATCAATATTAAAAATTAGAAAGTATGAAAACCACGATATTAATTGCAGACGATCATCCCATCTTCATGAAAGGACTACAGGAAGTAATTGAAAGCGAACCAGCATATGAAGTTATCTATGCTGCGAAAAATGGTATGGAAGCATTAGCGATAGCACGCACACAACTTCCTATGGTGACCATACTGGATATTGATATGCCAGAAATGAATGGTTTGGCTGCGAGCGAAGAACTTATTAAATTGATACCTGACGCTAATATTATTCTCTTGACCATGCATAAGGCTAAAGATACCTTTCTTAGGGCGCTTGAAATCGGGGTGGCAGGCTATGTCCTGAAGGAAAATGCTGTAGTGGATATTATCCAGGCTATTGAGGCCGTAACAAATGGCAACTCTTATATTAGCCCAGAGATGAGTTCATTTCTGCTCAGCCAACGTCGAACTAACCGAAATCCAACGACTGAGGATCTGCTAAGCACGTTGACAGCATCGGAACTTAAAATACTCAAATTAGTAGGAAGTTATAAAAGTACGAAAGCCATAGCCGACGAACTTTTTATAAGTGAAAAAACTGTATCCAATCATCGTATGAATATTTTAAGAAAACTCAATTTAACCGGTAAGAATAGCTTATTGCGTTTTGCTATTGAACAACGATAATGAAAATTAAAGCCGTGATACGTATTTTCATGCTCTTATTTCTTCTTTTATGGAAGAAGCAAGGCTTGGAGGCCGCTCCTATTACTATTTCGCTTGGTGCTAAGGAGAACTACGTAATACATTATCCCATGTTTCTTGTTGATCCGACACAGCGGATGCATCCAGATCAGGTAGCGAAATCGCGTTTTGATCAAAGCGAGTTACCTACACTCTCTTTAGGGGTCACGACGGCAGCCGTATGGGTAAAGACCAAGCTAACTAACCATAGTAAACGGACAGCATGGAATCTTCAGATCGACTGCCCTCCCATTCTCCAATCTGTAAAGGTATACCGAAGAGAAAATGGAAGGCTCATCGAAGTATTTTCAATTGATGCTGACAGACCGCGGGTAAAAGAACAAATTAGGGTAAATAACCTACTGGTCCCCTTAAATATTCCTGAAGGCGCAGAAAGTGAATACTATATTCGCGCGACAAGCAATAATATATTGCGTTTATCGATGGAGATTATAACTTTACAGCATGCATTCGAAAAGAACTACCTAAATGACCTTCTAAATGGTATTACTTTCGGCATATTAATGGCCTTTGCCATTTATAACCTTTTTGTCTATTTGCTTACTCGGGAAACTACCTATATCTTTTATCTCTTTTACATTTTCTTCTGGAGCTTCAATGTTTTTTTTTACCACGGATACTTACCAGATTTTTTCTCCTCAATGAGTTGGTTGAATAGTGCTGGAACCATTATCGGGTTAGCTAGCTTATTCAGTGTATTTTTTACCAATTCATTTTTAAAAACAAAAATATATTCTCCTTTCTTTTACAGAGCTGGCAGATTGATGGGGTTATTGTCTTTGATAGTTATCTTTACCGATATCATCTATAAAGGTGCCTATGCCTTTTTGATGATTCAATATCTGATGTATCCTTTCTTTATTTACTGGTTCGGCGCTGGATTTGCCTGCTTACGGAAAGGATATAAGCCTTCCATTTACTTTATTCTTGGTTTTGGTAGCCTGATGATGGGCAACGCAATCTACAATCTTAAGGATATCGATATCCTTCCAGAAAATACATTTACACGTGCCAGCATGCACTGGGGAACTTTACTGGAATCTTTAATTCTATCTTTCGCCCTGGCGGATAGGCTTAACTTCTATCAGCGGGAAAAAGAGAAGACTCAGCTCAAATCCATCGCTAAAAAGAAGTCTTTTCTGCGCGAGCTTCTGCAAAAACAGGAAAACGAGAAGAAAAGGGTCGCCATGGAACTACACGACAACATCGGACAGCAATTGATCTTGATTAAAAATAAAGCATGGCGATTACAACAGTTGAGCGATAAAACTTCAGAGGAAGCGATAGGCAGGACAATCAATCATATCGCAGATATTATAACACGAGTAAGAAGTTTGTTGCATCGCCTGAGACCTTATCAAATGGATCTGTTAGGACTTACGGAAAGTATTAATGGTATGTTAGCGGAAGTATTTTCAAATTATCAATTTGAAAGCGAGCAGGTTGAAAATATCAATAAATTTTTTGATTCGCAGGAATCCATACATATTTTTAGGATTATCCAAATGCTTGCTGATGCCATTATACTTGCGGTTCCTGAAACGCAGATAAATTACGGTATTATCCAATCCAATGGTAGGATAAGGGTTAATTTTAGCATAGAAAAAACCAAAAATCACATTACAGTGATACAGGATATTTACAACAGATTGAATCTACTTGATGGCTTTATCGAACTAAAAACGGAACATACTGACACGCAAATATCTGTTTGGATACCTTGTAGAAATTTGGGTTAGATTATACGTTTGCTCGTATTTTCAGAACTTGGTGGCAATTAAAATTTTATTTCAAGTATAAAATGAATTTGATTACGTAGTTTATCAGCTAACGATATGGGCATGAGATGGGTTCACTATATAAATTAAATTGTATTATATGAATAAAAACTTAATATCGCTAGAGGTGCATCAAGGTATGCCAATCATTGCGCTCGCAATCGTATCACACCAAGGGCCAGCGGATTTGCCCAACAAGGTTCCCGATAGACCGGAAGAACAGTTACCGGAAAACGACCCTAATGAAACTCCTGAAGTAGCTGACAAAGAGGACCTGTGATTCGACGAGGAAGTAGGTATTGAAGGAGAAAATGCATTCCCGGGCATTAATGAAAAGGAAATCGACCAAGAAATTGGCGAACAAGAGGAGGCTAATGACGCAGAAGGCCTTCCAGTTCAGCCTCCGACAGCTCCTTCTGACGTTGATGAAAATATCATTTAAGAAAGCTCTCATTATCGGAAAGAAATAGTAGGGCTAACATATCGTTAGCCCTTTGTGGCTATTGTGCTCTAATTGTCAGTAACCGTTATATTAGTCCTATTTCGGATAATTTCTCGGCCCATCCTGAATAGCTTCTCGCCCATTGGAACTACCTGACTTAAGGTATTAAAGAATGAAAATTATATCTTGAGGTGATATGAAGTTACTGTATTAAACTTTTTTGAAACGCAAACCGAACAAGGTCGGCTGTATTCTTCGTATTTGTCTTATCGATGAGCTGTTGTCGGACTCCTTCAACGGTTCGCTTGCTCAGGAAAATCTTATCAGCAATCTCAGCATTTGTTAAACCGTGGGTAATAAGTTCAAGAACATTTAATTCTCTTTCGGTTATATCATAACGTTGACAGATGATTTCTTTGTCAAGACGCACTGGTTGATTAATATGCCAATTATCCAATAATGACAAGCCAATTGACGTGGATAAATATCTCTTTCCTTGACAAATCTCAAGTAAACCATTCAGAAGTTCATTATAATCTGATTTTTTTGATAAATAACCTAATGCCCCGGCTTTAAAGGCCTCCAAGACAGTCGCGTGATCATCAACCATAGATAGAACTGCGATTTTGACATCTGGAAACACGGTCTTTACTTTGGTGATCAATGCAATCCCGTCCATTTCTGGCATAGTGAAATCAGTAAGGATTAAATCTGGAAGTTCGTTATTTCTAAGGTACTCCAGCGCTTGCATGCCATTATCAACCTCCCCAATCACATTAATATCTGCGTGTGAATTAAGTAAAAGCTTTAGGCCGCTACGCACTAGAATATGGTCTTCAACAAGTAATACCTTATACATGTAACAAAATTTTATAATAACAGTCAAATTTTATCCTCAATTTGCTTGCCACTTTCCGAGCGATCTTGCCTAGATTTGCGCTATTAGCATAATAAATTTCTTTTTGTGATTATTACGTATCGGATCAGTATTTTTTCATCTATACATTGCAGCATTCCCCTTTATGAAAATTACTGATTTAATTAACAGCTATTTTTCGCGTTCCTCAACAACTTTATTGCTTAGCTTATCCACCATTTCTGAAATCATCCTAGTCTGGTATGAGGCCTTGAATATAACGTCAATTGAATGAATTCCTGAACTCCAGCGGCGAAATATTCGTTTTTGCTTTAAACAGTTTATTGAATGACTGGGCGTGCTCAAAGCCCAATTCGTAGGCTATTTCACTTATGGTAAGTTCAGTTGTGGAAAGTCTTTCTTTGGCTTTTGCGATCAATTTTTCATGGATTATCTGCTGAGTGGTTTGTCCTGTAAGCGATTTGAGCAGACCGCGCATGTATTGTGGAGACATATTCAGCTTTTCGGAGAGAAGCTGCACCGTAGGTAAACCATGCGCCATATCTTTTCCTTCAAAATAATCCGAAAAAAATTTTTCCAGCTTCTCCAAAAACTGATGGTTGGCTTTCTTACGTGTTATAAACTGGCGCTGATAAAAACGCTCGGTGTAATTAAATAGGGTCTCCAATTGAGAAATGATAATGTTTTGGCTGAACTGATCTAAATTGCTCTGATATTCGTGCCTAATATTTTCGATTATCTGCTGCATTTTTTGTTCCTCATCTTCGGATAAGAACAGCGCTTCATTAACCGAATAATCAAAAAATTCATATCTTTTGATTGAAGTCGAAAGCGCCGTATTCCAGAGAAAGTCCGGATGAATCATCAGCATCCATCCAGACGGATTTTTTCCTTGCTCTTCACGTATTACACTTAAAACCTGATGTGGTGCCATGCAGAACATCAATCCTTCATCAAAATCATAATCATTCTGTCCATACCTGTACTTGTGTTCCATGTCACGTTTTACCGAAATCATATAAAAATCGAAAAGCAGACTCTGTTTTCCGACCTGTGCAGGCTCGGTCATATCTTCAAAATTGATCACACTAATCAGCGGGTGCTTCGGTCCCGGCAGACCGCGCAGTTTGTGAAAATCGGAAATGGTCTTAATTCGAATCGGCTTATTATCGGACATGGAATGATATGCTTTTATATGTAAAAGATAAGAACAAAAATACAGATTATCGGTTATCCGAAAAATAATATGAACCTCTTAGATCTTCCTGCAAAGTAGGATGTAGCGGTTTCCAGTCCAGCACATTCCTTGTCCATTCACTTGAAGTGGGGTTATCAAGCGCTGCAAAATGCATAAACCAAGAGAAATGCAGCTCCGCTTCCTGTGAATTTATGGAGACCAATGGAATAGCCAGACGCTCTGCAATTTCAGAGGCTATATTCTTAAGCTCAATTCCCTCTTCCGCTACTGCATGATATCTGGTTCCACTGGCAAATGGTTTTTCCAGTGCCAATCGGTAGAGCCTTGCCGCATCCAGCCGATGCACAGCTGGCCAGCGGTTATTTCCGCCGCCAATAACCGCTGAAACTCCTTTTTCCCTTGCTATTTTGATAAATAGCGGAACAAAACCGATTTTATCTCCTTCACCATGCACAGATGGCGATAATCTAATAACGGCGACACGCACGCCTTTCGCGACCTGATCGTCCGCGGCATTTTCAGTTGCAATCCGCGGATGCGGGTGATTGACGCTACGGTCCTGCTCAGTTGTGATGCCATCTTTTGAAAAGAGTGCAGTGCCAGAAGTGATGATAAAGGGTTTATCCGTTCCGACAAGAGCATCTCCTATTGCTCCGATCACTTCTTTATCCAATTCACACATTTCCTGAAAACGTCCAAAATCATGAACAAACCCTAAGTGTATAACAGCATCAGCGGCTTTAGCCCCCAATTTGAGCCGTTCAAAATCAGTAAGGTCACCGTAGTGCACCTCTGATCCTGCTTCAATTAATCTCTTGGCGGATGCTTCTGATCTTGCAAGTCCAAGAACCTTGTGACCAGCACCTAATAATTCCTGTACTACAGCTGTTCCTACGAATCCTGTAGCGCCTGTAACAAATACTTTCATGTCTAATATTATTTATGAAGCAAAGTTCAGGGTTCGTATAGCGTTAAATGTATCCAAAAATAACTTTGTTGTAGCCAAAACTTACAATGTGGCTAAAAGTGATTATTAAATCATCCTGGCTCCTGAGACCTCAATTCTTTGTACGTTTATCCATCCTGCTTCAGCAGTGCAAAGGAAGGAAACTACGCCACCAATATCCTCAGGTTTGCCTACACGTCCCAGTGCTGTGGTCGTTGCTATTGCATTTCTTGTGGTTGCATCAGATTTGTTAAACCTCTTGCAAAATCAGTTGCAATAGCGCGGCTTCCGTCCAAATTTCTCCTATGTCAAAGATCAAGAGCGCAACAAATGCCGCTTTATTTCCTTCGATAGTTATTGATTTATTTTTTTCCAAATCTGATAAGGTAACTCCAGCCCCTTGAGCTGTAAGTGCCATTAAAGTATTGCGTGGAATGTTAATCGTTGCAGTTACATCTTTCGATAAATGATTTCCTACTGGAGGATTGAGTGCACCATTACTCAGAATTAAAGAGACTTTCTCTTTCGTATCGGTAAGATCCAGATTGAAGTTATATTTTACCTGATTTTCCTCCACGCCATTGTAGCGCATAGCCATGTAATTAAAAAATAAGTCGGATGTCATGTCGGCTACAATGTTTTTATTAGCAGAGATAGTTTCTTTAGGTTTCATACGACCGTTTCGCAGTTCTTGAGCCCCTGATAAATAAAAATTGGGCCACGTAGCAGATTCAGCCTGATACCCCATCTGTTCATACGTATCTGCTAACAAGAGCCTTGCTTCAAGATTATTTGGCTCTGCAAACACCACATGGTTGACCAATTCGGCTACCCAGCGGTAGTCTCCCTCAGAGTTTAAGTTCGCTAGACGGTGTTTTTGGGGGATACACACTTTTGATTACTGACATCGTATTGTCACAAACCAGCTTTAAATTTGCCTCATGACAATTTTATTAAACAATAAAAACATGAGCGACATAACATCCGGTGCAGCATCCGAATCAGATCGAATTCCAAAGCCTACGCTGATTTCAGTTAATAATGTGGTATTAGAAGTATTTGAAGCAGGAAGACAAAATTCGGGGAAACCGATTATTCTCTGTCACGGTTTTCCGGAACACGCATTTTCCTGGCGTTATCAGATACCAGCTCTGGTCGCTGCAGGTTACCACGTAATTGTCCCCAATCAACGTGGCTATGGTAACTCATCCTGCCCGACCGAAGTAACGGATTATGATATAAAGCACTTGACGGCTGACCTTGTCGCGCTACTTGATCATTACGGATACGAGAATGCCACCTTCGTCGGTCATGACTGGGGTGCCAATGTGGTATGGAATCTAGCTCTATTGTATCCTGAACGGGTAAATAAAATAATAAACTTAGCGCTGCCTTATCAGGATCGCGGAGAACGACCATGGATTGAATTGATGGAAATCCTATTTGGAGAAGACTTCTACTTTTTCATTTCAATAGGCAAACCGGAATTGCAGATGCTATAATGAATGAAAACGTACACCAGTTCCTGCGTAACATATTTCGCAAAGATATCCCTCCCGCTCCCCCTGCTCCCGGCATGCTAATGATCAATCTCGCAAGAGCAGTAGAACCCGTTGGGAAGCCTTTAATGGACGAAACCGAACTGTCTGTATTTTGTTTCGGCCTTTGAATTATCTGGGTTTACCGGAGCCATAAACTGGTACAGAAACCTTGATCGAAACTGGCACCTGATGGCGGATATCAAGCCGCTCATTCATCAACCGACGCTGATGATATACGGAGAACAGGATACGATTCCAAAATCTGAAAATCTTAAAAATATAGTTTCCAATCTGGATATTGTCAGTCTGGATTGTGGTCACTGGATTCAACAGGAAAAACCGGAGGAAACAAACCGCACAATTTTAAAATGGTTAGCCCAACAAAATGCATAATAAGGATATAGATACCTATTGTCCGCAAAGCCAAACAGATTGGAGACAATGATTGGATGAAAACCATCTGTCCAAACAGTCAGTTTGGCTTGTCTTTTATACAAAAAAATCGAATATTCCTTCAATAAGTTGGAGTGAGGCCGTTGACGAAGCGCCTTGCTTCGGCTGGATTGACAGCACAAGAAAGACGATTGACGATTCCTCTTACATGCAATTTTTTACCAAACGCAAACCGAAAAGCAACTGGTCAAAAATCAACAAAGAAAAAGTTAAACAACTCAGTGAAAGTGGGCGATTGACAGAGGCGGGTTTAGCATGCGTGGAAGTTGCAAAACAAAATGGATCATGGACAATTTTAGATGAAGTTGAAGATCTGATCATTCCAAATGACTTAGAAATTGCTTTCGAAAAACATACTGGCTCGAGAGATTATTTTCTAAGTCTGAGCAAATCAACAAGAAAAATAATATTGGGCTGGATTATCCTCGTCAGAAAACCGGAAACTAGCCAAAAGCGCATAGCTGAGGTTGTAGAAAGTGCAGTACTACATCTAAAACCAAGACATTTACGATAGAAAAACACGTAATCTGTGGGATTTACACACATCGTTTCACTAATATAACTGACAGTCAATCCAATAATTTTGACCTTAATTCCCTCTCTGCTCGGGCCATACATATCATCGACATTGTCCCGGGATTTGATGCAGATAAATTAGACGCAATCAAAATATCAATATCTTGCTGTAAGTATCTTTTTTTTCATAGCTCTAGGACCACCTTTCATGATTGCTTGATATGAAGAAGTAAAGGCAGACAAACTTTTATATCCGACCATATATGCTATTTCTGTAAGGGTAAATTTCTTTTGATCAATCATTTCGATACTTTTTAAAATCCTAATGAGCTGGTGGTATTTTTGAACTGTAATACCAGTTTCCGCCTTAAAGATTCGTTGAAGACTACGTGCTGAAATAGCGGCTTTTCTAGCTAACATTTCTATATCAATTGCGTATTTAAAATTATTATTGATCTCCTCACAGATTGGAATCAGTTTTTCGTTTGATGGTATAGGAATTTGTAGGTTGTGATTTTCAGAACAAAAGTTAGGTAAACAATTCAATATTGCCTGCAAAAAATGATATTGTTCTTTGTTTTCTTCAAAATTTTGGCTCCATTTAGAAGCATAACCTAACATCTCACGCATTACGGTAGGCACTGCAAATACGTGTACGGATCGGAAAAAGTCGATTTCGGGCACATTTGCATATAGTATAACCATTAAATCGACATGTTCTGCTTCCGAACGCGATTTGTGTTTTACTTTGGAAGGTATCCAAATGACATGATTCTGAGGAACCAGGTATATGCTGTTTTCAATATAAAAATATTGATACCCTTGGGAAACAAAGCTTAATTGGCCTCGAGCATGTACATGTTCATAATTATCATGTGTCCAGTTATTTTCATACCATACATAAGCATCTAAATTTATTGGATCTGAAAACTCTCCCTTCTTTCGTTCAATTAAGCCACATTTATTCTTGTCGTTTTGCATATAGTTATTGGCAAATTTAATAAAAAAACATATGCTAACTTTATACTATCATTTAACAATATCGGTAGGAATGAAAAAAATGAACATGGTAGCACCTGGTCACTCATCTATACCGGAAAATTGATCTGTAGAAATACAGGTTGTATTTGAAGTAGAATAAATAAAATAGAAATTAGTATGAAAAAAGTTTTTATAGCCGGAGCCACAGGCTGGGTCGGTAAAGAATTGAGCAAAGCGATCGTGGCTAGTTCAGATTATACATTAGTCGGTGGGCTTTCAAGATCCGAAGAAAATTTATCGGACATTTTAGGTTTAGATCAAGCGGTAATTCCGCTATTTGATTCAATTGAAAAAGCAATTGAAAAGGTGGATTTTGATATTTTGATTGATTTTACATCCCCAAAAATTGCAAAGGAAAATATTATAGCTTCAATTAAGAAGGGAAAAAATAGTATTGTTGGTACATCGGGGCTTTCAGATCTGGAATATGAAGAGATCGGCTCGCTTGCAGAGGAAAAAAATGTATCTGTGTTAGCTGCTGGTAATTTTTCAATAACGGCTGTTTTATTACAAAGATTTTCGGAAACTGCAGCAAAATATATTGATCACTTCGAAATAATAGACTATGCTTCCCAGAAGAAGGTAGATGCCCCAAGTGGAACAGTTGCTGAACTTGCCTATCGCCTTTCTAAGATTCAAAAACCAGTTTTGGATGTGCCTATAGAAAACACCATTGGTTATAAAGAAACGAGGGGAGCTACAATCAATGGCATTCAAGTCCACGCAGTTCGCCTTCCGGGTCATATACTCGGTGTCGAAACAGTCTTTGGTATGGAAGACGAAAGACTGAATATTAAACACGAAGCAGGAAGCGGCGCAGCACCTTATCTTAAAGGCATTTTTATAGCTTTAAATAAAATAGATACATTTAAAGGACTCAAACGCGGCTTGGACACAGTAATGGATTTCTAAATCAGATTAAAATTATCAGCAGGAATGTGAGCATACCTGATGCGGACCACTTAAGCTTCGGTTGAGCTGTTCGATATAACCGTTTTACATAAATGCTCTTATTCTCCATTGCCGATGCATACACCTCTCATCAACGATTAATAGAGCCTTCATTTCAGCAGGCATTGAGATCTTTAGAATATTTAAATACACAATGCAAATAACTTGGCATTGTGTATTATGAAAAAATACTACTTCTTCCCTTGTTGTCTTTTTGGAGGAGATAAAGAAGGCGTATTGCCTGAGTTTCTTTGTTGTCTCTTTGGCGTCTGTCTGGTTTGCCCGTGGATTCGGCAATTCTTTTTGGTCCTGGTTTTAGTGCCATAATTTTGAAATTATGTTTATTCATAGCCGCATATTTCTAATAGCCTATGACCTAATATAGACTTCAAAAATATCGTAATAAGAAGCCTCATCTTTGATAGTTTTAAGATATACGGTCTTTTCGCTCGCGAATACTGATTTAGGACTAATCACCACCTTCACTTCATCTGTCTGTACATCGAAATCTATTGCATCATTCTTACTCCAAGGTAAAGTAACGAAACCTCCGATATCCCCCACCCTTACCATAAGTGTTCCTGACATACTTGGAGTCTGCGAGCAATATAAGGCGAGTACCGTTTTCTTAATAGGGGCATTTCGTCTTAAATTCTCCTTTTCCGACTCGAACTCCTCCCTGCTAATCAGACCGGAGTCCAACAATGTCTTAAGTTTAAATAACTCATCTGTAAATGATTTATGACCAGCATTTAAGATGCCATCGGTTTGCTTTTTTGTATGTGAAAGCAATTCTGTTTCAAATTTGAGTTGCTCCTCTGATTTAGACACCAGAGTAAAAATGAGTCCTATAACCGGAGATAGGAATAATGAAAGAAAGAATGCTCCGGCAAAACCTATATTTCTATTAACACCAATAGCACCCACTGCTAACGAAAAGATAATCCATCCTAAAAATATTTCCATTGTCTATGTTCTTTATAATAACTTGAAGCAAAACTAAAGCTTGTTTAAAATGAAATTATACGGGAACCCGTAAGGAGAAAGTAAAAGAAAGGCTGAGATTTGCTAATAGATTCTATTTAATCTTAGAACCATCTGCAACAACATGGCGCAAAGAAAACCCTATAATCCGAATACGAAATATGGTCGTCGCAAATTAAGGGAAGATCATTACCGTCGAGTGGCCAATATGACGGACGACGAAAGAGGCAAGCTAGAGACGGACTTATGAGATGGTTTGGTGGAAAACACCCCTATTAAAACAGTTCATTTAAACTTTAAATAGCTTAAAGTACAGGAAATCTTAGCTTGATTAAAATCGAAAACAAGAAATTTAACCAAAGCACATATTAAAAAATACTACGATGAAAAGATTTTTATTTACATCCCTGAGTGCAATAATACTGTTTGCTTGCTGTCTAAATTCAGAAACAATTGAGTCTACTGAGTTGACGGACACAACAAATGATGAAATAAGTATAGCGGTACCCATTAAACTAAGCGGATACACAGTATCACCACCAACCATTCCAGTTGTAATGCCGTCCACGATTGTTTCAGACTGATGATAAATATAGGTATCCTCTTGATTGCTCTGTATTCTTGGATACCACGTTTCTTTCGGAAATACTAGTTTATCATTGGTCGCCCTATAATACTAAAGACTTTGATAAGGGAAAAACCGATCCAACTATTAGGGTATTGATAATAGTTATTGAATATTCAAAAATCTTAAAATCTGCTTCTAGCAGTATGATTGATCATCTTAAACTGCTTGGGAGGACTATCGGCAATACGAATTAGAAAAAACCTTGTAAGAAATCTGAGTGCATTTAGAAAAGTTCTTTTTTCACAAAAAAAAGACCGATCGTTTTATTTTTTTTCATAAATTTATGCCGTATTAAAATTTTCGCTTGATGAAAACGACTAAATCTGAAAATACCAAACGATTAATTATCGAAAAAACAGCAACAGTTTTTAATACGAAAGGTTATGCAGGTACGTCCATAAATGATTTGATGATTGCCACAGGACTTTCAAAAGGTTGTATTTATGGTAACTTCGAAAACAAAGACGAGATTGCCTTGAAAGTTTTTGATCACAACTTCGATAAAGTTACTCAGCATATGAAAGAGCGCATCTTAGCAACTGAAAACTCGATAGAACGGCTGCTTGTTTACCCACAAACCTATAAAAATTATTTCAGATACCCATTTCTACAGGCTGGATGTCCAATTTTAAATACTGCTACAGAGGTTGATGATACACATCCTAAGCTAAAAGAACAAACACAAAAGGCATTAGCATTTTGGAAAACATCAATTGAAAATCAGATTAAACGAGGCATAGCAAGAAAAGAAATAAAGGAAGATACTGACCCTACTGAAATTGCAGTGATCATGATTTCAATGATTGAAGGAGCATTCATGCAGGCAAAGGTAAACAATCATATGGCGGAGCTTAAAATTGCAATGTCGTTCCTTGAAAAATTAATTAAGAATTTAAGCATATAATTTTTTTTACACTAACAAAGACCGTTCGGTTTATTTAATATTAACAAGTTAACAGAATATCATATTAAATAGTACCATTTTAAAGTTATGTCAACACAAATCACGCTCGCAACCACCGGAGAATATCCAAGAATTATGGAAATATGGGAATCCGCTGTTAGGGCAACTCACGATTTTCTTACCAATGAAGATTTTATCTACTTTAAAGAAGTCATTCCGAAGGATTATCTGCCCAATCTCGAAGTATTTCTCCTTATTGAAAACGGGGAATCTGTCGGGTTTTCATCGGTATCAGAAAGAAACCTCGAAATGCTTTTTATTCACAATGACTACCGTAACAAAGGTTATGGAAAGCACCTATTTCAATTTATGGATGAAACGAAAGGCATTACAAAGGTTGATGTCAATGAGCAAAATTATCAGGCCATCGGATTTTATGAAAAATTAGGGTTCAGAAAATCAGGAAAATCAGAAAAGGATGGTTCAGGCAAAGATTATCCGATTATTCATATGCTAAAATGATAAATGCCTATACTTATCACAACACAATATTATTAATAATAAAATATATAAAAATGATTGAAGGATTATATGAGACACACATCCAAGTAAGCAACTTGGAAAACGCAGTGCAATTCTATACTAAAATTTTGGGACTTGAGTTTGCACATTATGATGAAACCAGGCCGATTGCATTTCTTTGGATCGGAGAAAATAAAAAGGCAATGCTCGGGCTTTGGGAACAACAAGATAATCTCCAGACAAGACATTTTGCATTCAGCTGTTCCAAAGATTTTATTTTAAAAGATGCAAATACTTTTTTAGATAAAAACGGATTAAAAGCCTATAATTTTCTCAAAAATGGCAGCAATGAACCAATGGTTTTTGCCTGGATGCCCGCACTTGCTCTCTATTTTGACGATCCAGACGGAAATCAACTGGAGTTTATCCATATTCTGAACGGCAAAAGCCAGCCAGAACTTGGCGTAATCAGCTACGAGGAATGGCAAAAAATCAATTCACTTCATTAGACAAATACATATGAATGCAGAAGAGAATTATTTGGAAATAAACCGGGAATCTTGGAATGCCAGAACAGAAGCACATATCAATTCTGATTTTTATAATCTGGAAGCCTTTTTGAAGGGGAAAAATTCATTAAAGGATATAGAGCTTAATTTACTTGGAGGTTTGACAGGCAAATCCGTATTGCATTTACAGTGCCATTTCGGACAGGATAGTATCTCTTTAAGTCGCCTGGGAGCGGACGTAGTCGGCGTTGACCTTTCGGATGTAGCAATAGATCAAGCACGGGAACTGGCAAAACAGAGTAATGTTTCAACAACTTTTATCTGCAGCGATGTTTATGATCTGCCCAATCATCTGGTTCGTGAGTTTGATATTGTCTTTACAAGTTATGGGACCATCGGCTGGCTTCCGGATCTGGATCGGTGGGCAAAAATCATTTCGAAATTCCTGAAACCCGGTGGTACATTTGTTTTTGTAGAATTTCATCCGGTTGTCTGGATATTTGATTCGGCGTTTAAAAAGATTGAATACAGATATTTTAATTCCGGAGCCATTATAGAAACCGAAAAAGGAACTTATGCAGATAAAAATGCGGAATTTGAAGTCAAATCAATTGGCTGGAACCACGGCTTAGCCGAAGTAATAAGTAGTCTGATGCAAAATGGTTTAGAAATAAATTCCATTGAAGAATTTGATCATTCGCCATATAATAATTTCAATAATTCAATTGAATTTGAACCCGGTAAGTTCAGAATTGCTCATCTGGGAGACAAAATTCCTATGGTGTATGCATTGACAGCCTCAAAAAAGCATCTTGTAGAAGTCTGATGTTGTCTCTAAATTAAGTTCAAATTATATGTTTCTTAGGTTAATAATTCTTTATCTGTTATTTCTTCCACTTGCTATTAATGCTCAAAATAGCAATCAAAAAAAGTATGTATTTTTTTTGCATAATAAATTTTTGGAAGAACATCCGTTAAATGCATCCCATCCTAAATACGGACCAGCGGCATATACAGCTATTTTAGAAAAACTTCAATCTACAAATTCTGTCATACTATCTGAAAAAAGAAAGCCCGGCATTGATCCTAAGATGTATGCAAAAAAGTTTATTCTTAAAATTGACAGCTTACACAACAGTGGAGTTCCTTATGATCATATTTCAATTGTTGGAACGTCTCAGGGAGGTTATATAGCTCAATATATATCCTATTATGCTAAAAACCCAGATTTGAAATTTGTTTTTTTGACCTATTCCTTTAAGCAATAATCATATTATATTGTTCTGGTTTATGGCAGATCATCCGATATACTAGGTTGTCAAAAATATTCCCTTTCATAAAACTTCTGTTGAATCGATAGGTATATTCATTAATATATTCCTGTAGATCTCCAACGTGATGGTACATTCCTCTCAACCAGCTTTTAAAGGTCATGATAACCCTGTGTAGTTCTGGGAAGTTCTCACCTTTCTTACCAGATTTGACACGCTCCATATTTTCGAAATCTTTCAATATCGGCTTATAACCTGTCCATTTGTCGGTGGTCACCTTAGCCTGTGGCTCTATGTTTTGCTTCATGAAGCTACCTAAGTTGATCGCATCGGCTTTGTCTATCACCTTGGCGTAAAAGCGCGAAACTCCGTTGCCTTTCTTTTCTATAGCAACCACCACAAGCTTCTTCTTTCCTTTTTTACGTCCTTTGGAATTTTCATCCTGACCGCCAACAAATGTTTCGTCAACTTCCACAACTCCACGCAAAGGAAATTTACCGCTGCTCTCCATCGCTTTCATCACTTTGCGTTTGAATAACCATGCTACTTTTTGCTTGATCCCTAACTTCCTGCCAAGCTCGGTACTGGCAATACCCTTTTTGTTTGTACTTATGAAGTATACTGCGTAAAAGGCTTTAACTAAAGGAAACTTAACCTTATGGAATAGGGTGCCTGCTGTAGGAGATTCCAAATAACGGCAGCGATTGCACTGACGGTCATGCTCTTTTATTCCCTTGCAAAAACTCCCGTAACCACATTTCTTACATTTGTAACCATCTTGCCATTTCAAAGCCGATAAATAAGCTAAACAATCAGCATCACTGCTAAATTGCGACTGAAAATCGAACAAACTCAACTCTTTTTCTTTATTGCCTACCATACCTAAATTTAATCACCTAAAGATAAGAAAACTAAATTATTTAGCAAAAGGATAGGTCAATTGTTTTTATTGGCTCAAGCTTTAAAAATGATTCGATGAATGAAGATCGAAAGTTTCAGCTGTACGGGAAGATTTTGTCGATTAATAAAAAATCCGATGTTGGCGCTGAGTTATTATCAAGGCAACTTAGGTTTAAAAATTCTGATTTGAAATCTTTTAAAGAAATTATCCTCAACACAGGTCTGGAACACGGCTTTCTGTTCAGGGCATTAGACGAGTGGATAATGCCCACCAAAGCATGGATAAACAGTAATAACCTATAAATTGATATTCATGAAAGAAGTAAAGTCACAATCTTTTGTCAGATGGTTCGACCGACAATTTGATTCAAACACAGGCTCGGAATATTTTGACGAATTTCTAAAACTCCTTGAAGATTTTCCGGCTGTTTTAAAGGAAGTGTTGAAAAATTGTCCTATAGAAGTTTCAACCCACAAAATGGGAGATAAATGGTCTGTCAATGAGAACATAGGACATTTAATATTTTTAGAAGATCTATGGCGAATCCGTTTTAGAGATATAATGGAAGGAAAACCGGATATGTCCCCTGCTGATTTAAACAATACAGCAACTGATCAATCTTCTTTCAACAAAATGTTGGTTGAAGAACTTATTAAGGATCTGGTCAGCGAGAGAGAAAAAACAATTGTAATGCTTCAGAAATTGAGTGAAGAAGACTTATTGAAGACAAGTATGCATCCGAGATTACAACAACCCATGAATATCATTGACCTGATGCATTTTGTTGCAGAGCATGATTTGCATCATTTGCATGCCGTACAGTCAATAATAGGAAACATGGAAAACATATAATTTTTTTATTAATAAAAAGACCGATTGGTTTATTATATAAATATAAAAACAACGTATATGACAAAACTATCGATATTAGATTACCTAAATAAATTGATAAAAAGTGAAATTACCGGCGACATGCATACGCACATGCATTACCCGACACCAATATCAAAAACATTAGGCATAGACACTATAGAAGTTGGTTTAGGTACAGCGACCGTACAGATCAATACAACAAAAGACAAGCACAGTAACCAACAGGGAACCATCCACGGAGGCCTGCTTTGTGAACTGGCTGATGCAGCCATCGGAACAGCGCATTCTACTGTTGTTCAGGAAGGCGAAACTTTTACATCCGTAGAATTGAAAATCAATTTTTACCGGCCCGTTTTCGAGGATATACTCATTGCCAAAGCATCACCTTTACATAGTGGAAAAAACTTAAGTCATTATCGATGTGATATTTTTCGCAGTGATGGTAAAATAGCAGCTCTGGTAACGAGTACAGTCATCACTTTAAGAGGTGATAAAGCGAAAGGACGGTAATGCAGTTCTTATTATACAACATTATATACAGAAATATTCATGAATAAAACGGTCTTTAAAAGCCCTGAAGGAAAAAACAAAATTATCCGGGCTTACGACGATGCGATAACGAATTCGTCATTGAATTTGAAAACCGGTGTGCTGAAAACAACTTTTGGTGACACCCATTTTTTGGAGGGCGGAAGTCAACATAAAGAAATTGTCATCTTACTGCATGGCGCATCTTCTAATGCAACGTCATGGCTATCCGACATAGCCGAATATTCAAAACAATATAAAGTCATAGCAATAGACATTATCGGAGAGGCAGGAAAGAGTGCAGAAACCAGACCTTCTTATGAAACAAAAGATTTCGCAGAATGGCTAAAAGAGATTTTCGACAGGCTCAATATCAGCAAGGCAAATATAGTCGGATTATCGCAAGGAGGATGGTTGGCATTGCGTTTTGCAACAAGCTATCCTGAATTAGTTGACCGGCTAATTTTGCTGGCACCGGCAGGAATAGTTCCTACCAAAACAACATTTATCATACAAGCCCTACTCTATTCCCTTTTCGGAGCAACTGGGCGTATCAAGATTAATAGACTGGTCTTGGGAAGCCAGCGTGTAGATCAAAGAATTGTAGCATTTATGGATTTAATACAAACCAATTTTAATGCGAGGATAGAAAAAGAATATATTTTTTCAGATGATGAGCTCAGCCGTTTGACGATGCCAGTGTTATTCATCGGCGGAGAACAGGATGCAATCCGCTCTACTCAGGAAATTGCCAGGAGATTGCAAAATATTGTGATAGACTTTACCGTAATAACCATTCCGAAAATGGGACATGTTTTGGCTGGATTAGCACCACGAATATTCCCTTTTTTAAACAAAACAAAACGCTAATTAATTGCATTACTATGATGAATACACAAATAAACTACAGTCATCTCAAAATTCCATTTGATAACCTGGAAATCTATATTCTTTCCGATGGATACTTTGATATAGGATCGTATCAACCCATTATTGCAACGGATGCAGCACCTGCAGACCTTCAAAAAGAGCTAAACCGACTACATTTACCTACGGATATCTACGAAGCTCCTATTAATGTGATGCTTATCCGAAAGAATGAACAATTAGTACTTGTAGATACAGGAGAAGGCTTTTATGATAAAAAAAATGCAGGCAAATTATTATATAGCTTGGAAAGTGCCGGATTCAGCGCCAGTGATATTTCCGATGTATTGATTACGCATGCTCATCGCGATCACATTGGAGGCATATTAACAGAAGATGGTAATTTGGCATTTCCAAATGCAAGATTCTATATTTCACGGACTGAATTGGAATTTTGGTTTGCGAAGCAACCGGATTTTTCCAACAGCCGAAGAACTGAGTTTGGTCATGCTTCTGTTTCACTGGTTAAGCAGATATTAAGCGCCATTACCCAGCGTTTAGAAATATTTGATGCAGGTGATGAATTATTTTCCTGTATTAAAACACTGGCAGCTCCGGGACATACTCCCGGGCACATTATATTCACGGTTTATTCGGGTAAGGTGTCCATTACGCATCTGGTTGATCTGGTTCATAGTCCTGTATTAATCTCTAATCCGGTTTGGGGAACACAATGGGATGCTGATTTTTCTTTAGGAATCAACACCCGAAAAAATATATTGGAGCAATGTTATGAGCAAAAATCTATAGTTTGCGCATCCCACCTTCCCTGGCCGGGAATAGGATTTATTGACAGATCTCATGATCGATGGCAATGGACTCCGAAACCATACCTCTCACCGTTGTTACTTACATTTTGATAATGATTTTTTATTCAGTTTTAGCAATAAAATCTGAAATGTCTTTCACCAGTGACGGAAACAGTGAATCCGGTATAGCGTGTCCCATACCTTTTTTGATGATCAGCTCACAGTAAGGAATAGTATTTTTTAAATCAACAGCATGCTCCATATTAAATAATGGATCTTCATCTCCATGTATAACTATTGTAGGCACCTGAATACCACTGAGAACATCTGGATTAAATATATAAGTTGCAAGGGCGACTATTTGACGATAAGGTCTGACGGAAGAAGATTGTCGGATTTCATCTTCAATAATTAGCGCCTGCTCCTTTTCCTCATTGAGAATATATCTGCTGCCGTAAATAGCTTTCATAAAGTCTATTTTTTCTTTCAAATAAGCTTCCCGGTTATCTTTGAAATTAACAGATGGGCTGGTCATTTTTTTAACCAATGCATCATCAGGCTTCGGAAGAGTCGGATTAAAACTTGAAGACATCAATAAAGTGAGTGTCTGAGCCATTGCCGGATATCGTAATACGAATAACTGTGCTATGATACCACCCATTGAACGCCCGACTACATGTACTCTTTCTATATCCAGCGATAGCAGCAGATCTTGTATATCATCTGCCATATCCAATAAAGAATAAGGGGCAGGATATTTTTCTGGATACTGTAGAAAATCATTCAAAGAAAAGCTATAGCTATCGCTGCTATCATGTGTAGTAAAAGTACTTTTTCCACAGTCTCTGTTGTCAAAAGAGATCACACGAAATCCTTCTTCTACAAATTTATTACAAAATGCAAGTTCCCAACGGGTCATTTGTGTGTTTAACCCACTGATCAGTACTATAGTTTCGTTGTTTTCGGCTCCAAATACTTCATAATAGATGGTGGCATTTTTTAGCTCAATATATCCCATAAATTACAATGTAACTTCTAAAGGTAAAAGTCTGGAATCCAATATAGCAGCTGAGCGATGTCCGGTAATTTTCATGTAATCCGGGTCTTGCTCGAATGCAAAAAAATCTGATACACTCTTTTGTCTAATCAGCATACAGATATCCCACTGTTCGTCCTGCGGACCTATCAAAAAACGGTCTCCTTTTCCAACGAAAAGAATTTCTCCGCCACCCTTCTCTACAAAAGGTTTTGCAAAATCAATATACAGCATAAAAGCTTCGTAGCCCGAAATTTCGCTGGCAGGTGTAATTTCAGGAAATTCAGAGTAGTCGGCAATTTCCTTTAAACGTATCAGATTTAAATTTACGATTGAGCCTTGAATATTTTTTAGCATAAGATCCCGGCCGGCTTCGTAGGTGGGATATAAATAGTTTTTGTGTTCCATATCAGTATATATTTTTTGTTTTACTTTGCTCCTGCTTCAGATCATTTCTAGCTTTCAGCACCTCCTTTTTATAGTCAACAATTTTGTTCTCTTCCCATGGAACAATCATCGCATTTTCAAAAAAGAAACTCTTCTCTCCTAGCCGGTTCCAATCGTCCTGTAAGCTCCTGTTATCAAATTTTCCGTTGTTCAGTTCAAATCGGATTCTGTTAGAAAGCGCTCTTAAATCTATACTCTCTTTGATAAATACTTTATTTTCTGCATTATTTAAAATAGCCAATACGCCCATTAACGGTTTCATCTCTAAAAACTCGGCGTTTAATTTCTTTCTGTACTTTTTGTCCATGTTCATTTTAATTTAAAGGTCACCCCCTAAGATTTTCAATAGTCCTGCGAAAACATTCAGGTTTTCCTTTACAATTCCATCTAATAACTTTTTGGATATGTATTCTGCCGTAGTGGTAGCCTCTGCAAAAATTCTTTCTCCGGTAGAAGTGAGTTTTACATAACTCACCCTGGCATCCCGATCGCTATTTTCTTTCTCTACAAGTCCTATTTTTTCCATTGGCAAAATGACCCGTGTAATGCCGGAAGCGGTTAAACCTGTATGCTCAGCAAGATCAATTCTTTTTAAACGATTACCTGGCGAATTACTCAAAATATACAGGATCATATAGTCAGTAAGGCTAATACCATACAGACTTAAACCGTCAAACTTTTTCGTAATGACAGATTGAACTTTTAAAATATTCAGAATTGTACTTATTTCTTTCATTTTTATATTTGCAATATACTTGATTAGTCAAGTATATTGCAAATATATATTTTCTAAAATAGCTATAGAAATAATTATGACTTTTTTAGTTCTAGTCTTACTTCATTATCATTAAAGTTTGCCGGTTTATTGTAAATTTGTGCTATTTTCTTTTTTGATATCCAATGGCAAACACGAGGGACTTTAAAACTTTAAGTTCCCTTAAAATATTGACTTTAAGGTCTCCTAGGGTACATTTTATCTACTTCAAAAAGCAACCAGAAAGGTTCATAAAAGTATGTATCCAAATGCGAATCCATAAATTATAGTTCCTTTCACAATATATCTTTTTCGGCAAACTTATACGCGCTAGCTGGATATGACTAGAAAAATGCCCAAGGTCATAGGATATCACTGGAAAAAATATGTTCCATTACGAAACTATCAGATGCTTTGTACGAGATCGAAATACTTTTGAGTCATTCAAAAAGTATGATATGGAAATTTTATCGAAGCAAGACCTTGAGTTATTCCGAATAAGAATGATATCCGATATAGAAAAAATTTTGGTAGCTAATTTTAGTCCGCAAGAGGATTTTGGTTGGCTCAGAAGTAAAGCCATTCGGAAGATTATGGATATATCACCAGCAACATTGCAGAACCTAAGAATTACCGGGAAAATTCGGTTCAAAAAGGTTATGGGTTCATATTATTACAACAAAGAAGATTTACAAAAACTGTTTGAAGATGAAAATTGATATATCAAAAGACAGTTTAGACTACCTCGATCAGGTTTGTAATGATGACCGATTAAATGTGTGGCATATTTGTTTACTCCTTGCAATAGCATGATTGGCATACCGACAGAATGAAAGTCGGATTATACGAGTTAGCAGAAGCAAACTTATGAAAATGTCACACATTGATACTGCAACTACCTATCACAAATATTTTAAACAGCTACAAATTTTCGGTTACATAAAATATGTCCCCTCCTATCATCCCGGTTATAGGAGTACAATTGAATTACTATAAAAACGCCAAAGGATCGCTAAGCAGAAAGAGATAGTGGATGTTTTAAAGTGTTAAAACCCTTACTGCAAGTTGGTTCTCAATCAAAATAAAGACTGATTACAGAATCATATTAATGGATAAAATCAGGCCAGCACTTTTAAAGTAACCGAAAAAGTTGCTTTTATTAATAATGTAGTCCTAATACACGTATTGAGGTCGCAAAAAAACCGGACATTTTAAAAGTTGAGAATTAGGAGTTGAATTGCTATAAAAGGTAGAAAGAGATCAAAGGTACCTAGGATCAGATTACCTTTGCGATACGTCGGTTTGAGACCGGTAGCGCTTGCAAGAAATAAACGGCAAACCGAAATTTCACACGAAATTATCAATTGGAAAAAAAAATACCTTGGCTTAGGCATTGCTAAGTTGCGCATAACAGCCATTTGAAAGAGGAAAATGCTTACTTTTATTGAAGAAAGTTAATCCCTATTCAAGAGATTATTCTTTTGTTAAATCCATCTTATAATGAGAAAAGGAGACAAAAATATTCCCATTAACATATTGCCTGAAGGAACTTCGAAGGGCATAATGATGATGCGTGAATCATTTCATGGATCTCCACCAAATTCAGATGTTGAACGCGCCCATCGCGATGGAGGCTATACATTTATCATTCAGGAAAAAGGAAATACAACTATTGAAATTGATTTTCAAACCCATTGCATTATAGCTCCGGCCATTGTCTACTTAAATCCCCAACAGGTGCATCGGGTGATCTCATTCGACAAAGCAATGCTAAGCACCTGGATAGTTACGGAAGAAAACATCCCATCAGCATATTTGAGTTTGTTGCAAGATCTTACACCGGCGGACATATTGCCTATAAAGGCTGAGACCCTTAATATCCTGACAGATGCCGTTTCCCTATGTATGAAATTATCTGAAAAAAAAACGGAGATTTTGTATCATTCCATCTTAAAGGAAAGCTGTAATACCTTGATTACACTGATTATTTCACAATACTTAGCCCTGGAAAAACCAACAGGATATCATACCCGATTTGAGGATATCACAAGAGCATTTAAAACAACTTTGGAAAAAAATTATAAGAAGGTTAAAAATCCAAGGGATTACGCCGGATTTTTAAACCTATCGACTTCTTACCTCAACGAATGTGTCAAGGCCACGACTGGTAAATCAGTTTCTATCCACATTCAGCAGCGGGTTATACTGGAGGCCAAACGGCTGCTTCATCATTCCGGGAAGTCTGTGAAAGAGATTGCAGATGAACTGGGTTATGATGATTTTTCCTATTTCACACGGCTGTTCACCAAAGCAGCAGGAATGTCACCTACTGCCTTTCTTGCTAAAAACCGCGAATAGTCCTAAACTTACGGGCTCTCGTCATTGTATCGCCTTTCTTTCCGCCGTTCCTTTGTATCATTAAATATAGATAGATATGTTAAGTGAAAAAAATATAGCCATCGTTGGAGGTGGTCCGGGTGGTCTCACATTGGCCAGGGTGCTGCAAATGAAAGGTATAAAGGTAAATGTGTATGAAAGAGATTTTAGTCAAAGCGCACGGGTACAAGGAGCTATTGTAGATCTACACTTTGATTCAGGTCTTAAAGCAATGGAGGCGACCGGACTTATGGAGGCTTTTAAAGCAAACTACATGAATGGTGCAGACAAATACCGATTGCTTGATCCGCAGGGAAATATGTTGATGGATGAAAGTCAGCGAGACGAAGAACCCATATTCGGTGATAAAAATTTTCGACCAGAAATCGATAGAGGAGCATTAAGGGACCTTCTGATCGACGGACTGCTTCCTGGTACCGTGGTCTGGGATAGCCAGCTGGTAAATTTGCGAGAAATCGGAGGTAAATGGGAATTGCAATTTATGAACGGAATGACCACAAGCGCCGATCTGGTCATCGGATCAGACGGTTACCGTTCTAAGGTCCGTCCATACCTGACAGATGTAAAGGCACGATATTCAGGAGTTTCAATTATCCAGGGCGAAATTGAGCATCCCGAGACTACATGCCCAGAAATATACGCATTAGTTAATCAAGGAAATTTAATGGCTATGGGCGATGGGGCTTCTCTTGTTGTCCAACCACGGGGAGATGGTGGTTTCACTTTTTACGCAGCTTCAATGTATCCTGAAAACTGGGGTATGTCCAGTGGTATAGATTTCGGTAATCCTGTGGCAGTGAGAAAATATTTAAATAAACATTTTGCAAATTGGAATTCAGTATTCTTTACGCTTTTTAATGCCAGTGAAACTTTTACCTGGCGTCCGCTAAACTACTACCCTTTAACGCAGCGGTGGGCCACAAAAAATAATATAACTCTTATAGGTGACGCAGCCCATTTAATGCCACCAAACGGAGAGGGTGTCAATCTGGCCATGTTGGATGCCCTGGATCTATGTAGTTGCCTGACCAGTGGAGATTATATCAATCTCAAAGAAGCTATTGCAGCCTACGAAAATATGATGTTTGAACGGGCAGAACCACTTTGCCGGGAAACAATTGATGGTATCGAAGATTTTGCTTCGCCAACCAATGAATCTGTGCGAGATTTTGTTAATATGCTAAGCCATAATCCGGGGAATCTTTAAATCAAGATAAAAACATTGATCGCTTGAATGGTTAGATTGTTTGTTGCAGCACTCTTAGATATTACATAATTTTAATTCACTGAATTCATGGTATGGAAAATAAGATCATCGATAAGGTTGCATTGATCTGCATTTCAGATAAAAATGTGTTAACTGCACTTTCGAAATTAAAATCAAAACTCTATTTGCCCGGTGGCAAGAGAGAACCCAATGAATCTGATATTGAATGTCTGAAAAGGGAAATTCGGGAAGAATTCAATGTTGAAATTATAGAAGATTCAGTTCGTTATTTTGATACATTCCAGGCTCCTGCTGACGGCAAAGAGACTGATACTCTGGTCAAGATGACTTGCTACTTTGCTGATTATTCAGGTAAGCTAGAAGCCGCGAGTGAAATCGAATCATTTGAATGGATAAGCTATAATGATATTGACAGAACCTCAGGGGTTGTTAAACTTATATTAGCAAAATTGAAAGAACTGGATTTGATCAACTAGCTCAATATTCGAACGGTTTGAGATGCTGAAAATACAACAATTTTAGTCCTCATCAACTCAAAAAAGAAAAATACAGATGCCGACTGGCGCCTGTATTTTTCTTTTGCACAACAAAATTTAGCTGTAAAGTCTATTTAGAACAAAATTTGTTGTCTATGATGTTTTAAGTGTTCAACGTAGTCATTCATTAAAAATTCGAGAGTATGATCTTTACAGGTTCTCTGTGTCAAATTTTTATCGATTATTTACTTAAACCAAAACAACAATTGCTCTGTTGTTGAATGCCAGAGTGCACATAATTGAAATGTCTCAGCAGCTTGGTAGCTACCACATTTACAATATTCCACTTGATCATAGTATATTTTCGGATTCTCTTCAAATTGAGCCCGGATAAATCTCGAATAATTAACCAGTGCACAATCTATTAAGTGACCAAGGATCTCCTTTTTACTCCACTTATGCGCTTTCAATTTCACATCAAAATCTTCCGCGTTTATATCCATGATCTGCTTAGGAAAAGCATGAATAATATGCTCAAATTCTTCCAATATTATATTCATAAACAGAGTTTATCTGTTAGTTTAAGGCTATTCTACACTAGGGATTTCATCAATGTGATAATAGATTTTCAAGCCACTTTCTTTGGCTATTTTAACATCCTGGTCTGCCCCTTTGGATTCACCCTCCAGCCGAAGAACAGCATCACATTTTTCTAACATGCGATGCGCGACCGGATACTGAATCCTTTCCCATTGCTCATCGCCAATTTTTTCTGACCCTGCCAAATGAATCAATGGCAATGCAATCCACTCGCCTACGAGAGGAACATGTCCTTTATTGAAAATGTCCAAAGCAAACTCTTCAAGCTTTTCAAGATTCTTTTTTATCAATATGGGGTCGTCATTTGTCCCGCCTCTGTAGGGACCTGCAATCAGTATAAGCATATTTTTTAATATTTGTTTATAAATGCTAATTAACGACCCTTTGGCAACAAAAAAAATAAACTACTTTAAGTCTTTAGCTTTTTTATTCTTTATCATACTTAAAAACTCCGCTGTTATGCCAAGATAAGAAGCTATCTGTTTCTGTTTAACTTTATGAGCGACCTCGGGATATTTGTTGACAAATATAGCATAGCGCTCTTCTGCTGACAGCGAAAGATTTTCTATTACGCGCAATTGTTCCCTTATATATGCATTCTGCATCAAAACTCTAAAGAGCCTTTCAAATTGAGGTATTTTTACATATAAATCATCCAGATCACTTTTCTTTAATTGATAAACTAGGCTGTCTTCAATTGCTTCAATGGTTAACATGGCTGGTTTTTCATTGATAAAACAGTACATATCAGTTACCCACCAATCTTTAACTGCAAACATAACGGTTGATTCTTTACCGGCCTCACCAAGGTAGAATGCACGTAAGGCACCCGATTCAACAAAATAGATATATTCGCATAGCTGACCCTGAGTCAGAATCAGGCTCTTCCGATCTATCTTTTTTTTCTTCAATCGAGACAAAAAAAACAACAATTCATTCTCATTTAGAACTATATGTCTATTAACATTTTTGATAATTGATTGATGATCCATGTTATTTAATCTGCAAACTCACTTGTTTTTTCATCCGTAAAAATACGAGAAAGATTAACACAGTTGGCCTCACAATCCCCATCTATTCGATTTAGGATTTTCGAAAGCTCCTTTAAGTCGCCTTTATGCTTTCTTAAACTTGTCTTTAGGGGACAAAGTTAAAGTGCAATAGGATCTTGCTTAAATCTCATTATTTCGTAAAGGAGGTTTACTCATCTTTAGACAATCAAATTTAATAAGAATGCCCATGTCCATTTATCCTACCTCGTTTGTAAAGGAAGAAACATGGCAGTTATTTTAAGATGTCAAAAAACATGATTTACACTGTTTAGAAATGGGTAGTTCCAATATGCGTAGATTCCACCACCTTAAAGTATTTCGAAAAGTTAGATCTATCAATAACTGGAATACAAAAAGTAATCTTAAGTGCTCAAATATATTATCAGTTTCACGATCACTCCAGATCAACCCGCTCTTCGCTAATGACAACCGACTTTTATCAAAAAGTTCTTCCATGATCATCCACACCTGATCTGTCAATTTAAAATATTTTTTGCTGCTTAGATCATCTATAGTCAAAAATTCGGTAACAGAAAACTTATTGACAGCTAGGACTCCGTGCTCAACAGCTAGAAATAATATTTTTTAAAACCAAACAGGATTCGCCCCTCCCAGGCTCAAGGTTTTTTTATTCCTTTTATATCCTTTTTCATCGAATATCGTCCTTTATCCACTTTAATTCCCCAAGTTGAATCATGGCTACATACTTTTGCACGTGATCATCGGTCAATAAGCCATTGTCTTCAAGGTGGTAATTGAACTGCTTAGTGAAGGTGTAATATTGAATACTCCCTACATAAGCATTATTGAGATAAATATGCCAAAGGCTGTATTTCTTGGCCCGAACTTCCACTACCTGGCGTTTTCCATGATGATAAAACAACTCAGGCACATCCGTATCAAAGCGAAGTATAAGGGCGTCAATGCACGCTTCCTTGATGTCATCGGCAAGTACACCGAATGCCAATTGCCACTCTCCCTGAGATTTCCTAAAAACATAAAAAGCATGACCATTTTTGTTGTAAAGATGATAATCTTTCATGCCCATGCTTTTATCGTGCACGGTAATTTGAGCGTACATTACCCGATTTCGACAAAAGATCTCTAGCGGTTTCATTTTACAATATTACTAATAATATTAGCAATATTGTGTACAGTAAAAATATTTAAGGTTTCTCATTTTTTATATGCAATTGGATGGATGAGGCTTCTCATAACCCGATAATAGGGTTTGAAAGTAGGACTGGTTACGGGAAGCTGTAAGAATACGAGTAGCCTCCCTTGTTAACCGCCAAGGGAGGCCATGTTGGCTAGATGCTCGCTTGAGCTCTAAAATTTATGTGCATAGATTTTGAAAATATCTTTAGAAGAGAGCGTCAAAATAGGATGCTTAGGAATAGGTTTGGTATACAGTGCAACATTAACCACCATAATGCGTCTAATAAAAAACGACTAAAATGAAAAATTTTGTACGCATCGCTAGCTTATTGATTCTGGGGTTGATTATTAGCGAATATTCAAAGGCTCAAATGCAGGATATTGTCATGAAAATCGACACTTTTTTAAATAATCTCGATGCCGATCATAACATCAATGGTAATGTCTTGATCGCCGAGGATGGAAAGATACTATATGAAAAAGCTTACGGTATTTCCGATGCTGCAGCTGGTAAAACCAATGAGCTAAATA